>JBAZYX010000027.1:0-38210 GCA_041659105.1 Acidimicrobiia bacterium | reverse complement strand
AGGCGGCGAGGTGGCGGCCGAGTACCGCGACCAGTTCGGCGAGCACGCATACGACGCCGAGGGCAACTACATCGGGCCGGCGTACGAGGAGCCCGAGGCTGCGGCCGACGGCGACGGCGACGGCGAGGCTGTGGCAGTGGTCGACGGCGAGGCTGTGGCAGAGGTCGACGGCGAGGCCGTGGCCGAGCTGGAGATCGAGGTCGTCGAGGTCGACGTGGAGACCCCCGAGGCCGAGGCCGGGGCGGACGACGGCGGCGAGGCGGCCCCGGAGGCCTGACCGCCTCCGAACAGTCTCAAGGTCGACCCGCTGGAGGCCGACGAATCAGTTCGGGACCGCTGACCAGGCGGTGCTGATTCGAGGAGCCGAATAGTGGGCAACCGCCGAACCCTGCTCGCGGCTGCAGCCATCCTGTTGGCCGCCGCCGCCGGACTGGGCGTCTACTTCTATGTCTCCGGCGCCGACAACCGCGCCGAGAGCAAGGTGCAGACGGTCGAGGCCTTCATCGCCGTCCGCGACATCCCCAAGGGGACGACGGGCTCGGCTGCGTTGTCCCAGGGCCTGATCGCGCCGGCCCGGACGCTGCGCGGCTCGGTGCCGCCGGCGGCCGTGACCGACTCGAGCCTGCTCGACGGCACGGTCGCGGCGGCGACCATCCAGGCCCGGCAGTTCATCACCGACTCGAGCTTCGTGGCTCCGGCCCAGGGCGGCGGCGGCTCGTTGGCCGCGTCGATCGGCTCGAAGGACCTCGTGGCCGTCACGATCGGCTTCGATGCGGCCCGGGCCGTGGCCAACCAGATCGCGCCGGGTGACAAGGTCGACCTGATCACCGGCGGCGCCGAGGGCTCCTACCTCTTCCGCGGCGTCAAGGTGCTCGCGATCGGCACCGAGACCGCGGCCACGGCGGCCGGCGGGAACGGCCAGCCGTCGTCCACGGCGGCGGCGAGCGGCCTCATCACGTTCGAGGTGACGCCCGATCAGGCGTTGGAGATCGTGAACGCGAGCCGTGGCGGCGGGATCTACCTCACGCTGCAGCCCCTGAGCGCCAGCACGGGGGCCGGCAGCACGGTGCCGGCGAGCGGCCGCTAAGGGCCGTGGTGACGACCGAGCTGACGGAGCTGAGCATGGATGCGCACGCAGTGGGCGCGGCCCCGGCCGGTCCGCCGCTCGCGCCCGCGGTCCCCGACATCCGGTACGCGATCGCGATCGTCGAGCCCGACCCGAGACTGCGGATGATGCTGGCGAGCGGCTTGCCGGCCGCGCAGCAGCTCGAGTCGGTCGAGGGGCTCACGCAGATCGTGCGGACGGGCCGTCCGACGGTCGGCGTCTTCGGACCGAGCATGGTGAACGCGTTCGGGTTCGAGCAGGTACACCGACTGGTCACGGTGTACCCCGACCTCGGACCGGTGTTCGCGGCGCACTCGCTGTCGACGGAGCTGCTCCAGCACGCACTGCGTGCGGGGGCTCGTGACGCGGTGCAGATGGACGCGACCGGTGAGGCGGTCGCCCAGGCCGTCGCCCGGGTCGGCGAGGTGCTCTCGACGCCCCAGCGACACTCGGTCGCCACGGGCGCGCCCGCGGCCGGTGCCTCGGCACTGGCGCGAACCGCGCCCGGGCGCATCGTGACGGTCTTCTCGACGAAGGGGGGCGTGGGCAAGTCGACGGTCGCGACGAACGTCGCAACCGCGATGGCTCGCAAGCTCGACGACTCGGTCTCCTTGATGGACGCCGACCTCCAGTTCGGCGACATCTCGGTGATGCTCGGGATCCCGCCGGACCACACCGTGCTGGATGCCGCGGCGTCGATCCAGTACTCGGACCCCGAGCTGATGCGCAATCTCGTGACCCGGCTCGACAGCGGGCTGCTGGTGCTGCCGGCACCCAGCGAGCCGACGATGGCGACGGCGATCCCGCCCGAGGACATGACCGCGGTGTGCGCGGGGCTCCAGTCGATCAGCGGCTTCGTGATCGTCGACGTGCCGACGAGCTTCGACGACACCACGCTGGCGCTGCTGGAGGCGGCCGACGACGTGCTGCTCGTCGCGTCGATGGACATCCCGAGCGTGAAGAACCTGAAGATCGGCATGCAGGCCCTCGACCTCATGGCCATCGCGGGTCCCAAGCTGCGCCTCGTCCTGAACCGGGCCAACGCCCAGGTGAAGCTCGACGTGCGCGAGGTCGAGCACGTGCTCGGGCTGCGCGCCGCGTTCCCCGTTCCGTACGACCTCGCGGTGCCGCTCTCGATCAATGCGGGCATCCCGGTCGTGATGCACGACCCGCGCTCGGCGGCGTCGCGCGCGTTCGAGCACATCGCCGACTCGTTGCTCGGTCCCGCCCTGGAAACGGGCAAGGGCCGCCGGAAGGGCCTCGGCAAGAAGTCGAAGAAGTAGTCCTCGGTCCCAGCCGATCCTGGAACGGGAAGTAGACGATGGTGACGCAAGCGCAGCCAACCCGATGGACGGAGCTCCAGCGGTCGGGCGCGGGGCTCAACCAGCGCACGCAGGCGCTCGAGGACCTCCGCCAGAAGATGCACCAGTTCGTGATCTCCGAGCTGGGCCCGATCCTCTACGACCGGGGCGTGTCGGAAGCCGACCTGCGCAAGCAGGTCGAGGAGCAGCTCCACAAGGCGCTGGCCCAGGAGCGGCTCGCGATCACGGCGAACGAGCGTCAGAGCGTCGTGCAGTCGGTCTTCGACGACGTCCTCGGGTACGGGCCGATCGACAGCCTCCTGCGCGACCCGTCCATCAACGAGATCATGGTCAACGGACCCGACAAGGTGTACGTCGAGCGCAACGGCAAGATCGTGCTCACCGACGTGCGGTTCGTCGACGAGAACCATGTGCGCCGGATCGTCGACAAGATCGTGAGCCAGGTCGGCCGCCGCATCGACGAGGCCACGCCGATGGTGGACGCGCGGCTCCCCGACGGCTCCCGAGTGAACGTCATCGTCCATCCGCTCGCCATCGGCGGGCCGTTCATGACGATCCGGCGGTTCGCCGCCGACCCGTACCAGGTGCACGACCTCGTGAACTTCGGGACGATCACGGAGCAGGTGGCGAACTTCATCGACGCGTGCGTCCGCGGCCGGCTCAACGTCGTGGTGAGCGGCGGTACCGGAACCGGGAAGACGACGATGCTCAACGTGATCTCGTCGTTCATCCCGCCCGATGAGCGCATCGTCACCATCGAGGACGCGAAGGAGCTCCAGCTCCAGCAGCCGCACGTGCTCTGCTGCGAGGCGCGTCCGCCCAACATCGAAGGCCGGGGCGAGGTCAAGATCCGCGACCTCGTGAAGAACTCGCTGCGCATGCGGCCCGACCGCATCGTCGTCGGTGAGGTCCGTGGCGCCGAGGCGCTGGACATGCTCCAGGCCATGAACACGGGTCACGACGGCTCGATCACCACCGTCCACTCCAACTCCCCGCGCGACACGCTCTCCCGCATCGAGACGATGGCGCTCATGGCGGGGATGGAGCTCCCGGTGCGTGTGATCCGAGAGCAGATGTCGTCGGCGCTCGACATGATCGTGCACCTGTCGCGCCTGCGGGACGGGACTCGCCGCGTCACCCACGTGAGCGAGGTGATGGGCATGGAGGGCGACGTCATCGTGCTCCAGGACCTCTACCTGTTCGACTACGGCATGGGCATGGACGAGGACGGCAAGTTCCTCGGCCGGCTCAAGTCCACCGGCATCCGCCCCCACTGCTCCGAGCGGCTGGCCAACTACGGCATCTCGCTCGACGCATCGCTGTTCTCCGGCGACAGCTTCTCCCGGCGTGCGGGAGTTCGGCGATGAGCGTGGTGGTGGGCATCTCGCTGGTGCCGATCATCGCCAGCGCCGTGATCGCGGTGGCGGTGTTCGGGCTCGCGATGACGTTGCTCTCGATGGACCACGAGAACCGCAGCGAGCTCGAGAAGCGACTCACCGGCTACGCCGGTGTGGCCGACGCCACCGAGGTGGAGCGCGAGGACCACTCGTCGGACTCCAACCTCATGCAGGACATGGTCTCGCTGACGGGGCGCATGGCCGAGCGGATGGGTGTGCTCAACCGGGTGGAGGGCAAGCTCGAGCAGGCCGACCTGCCGTTGCGCCCGCCGGAAGCGCTGTTCGTCTACCTCACGATCATCGCGCTGACCGCCGTGCTCTCCTTCGTGATCTTCGGCCCGATCGGCGCGCTCGTGCTCACGCTCGCGGCGATCGCGGTCCCGGTGCTCTACCTCGAGTACCGGCGCAAGCGGCGTCTGCGCCGCTTCGAGATGCAGCTCCCCGACGTGCTCAACCTGCTCTCGGGCTCGATGCGGGCCGGCTTCTCGTTCGCCCAGGGCCTCGAGGCCGTGGCCGAGGAGGCCAGTGAGCCGTCCAGGCGGGAGCTGCAGCGCGCGTACGCCGAGAGCCGACTGGGCCGGCCGATCGAGGACGCGCTCGAGGACTCCGCGGCACGGATGCACAGCATCGACCTGATGTGGGCCGTGATGGCCATCCGCATCCAGCGCGAGGTCGGCGGCAACCTCGCCGAGCTCCTCGACACGGTGGCCAGCACGATGACCGAACGCGAGCGGCTGCGCCACGAGGTGCTGTCGCTGACCGCAGAGGGCCGGATGTCCGCGTGGGTGCTGGGCATCTTCCCGCCGTTGTTCGCGGTGATCCTCTTCATGATCCAGCCCGACTACATGAAGACGCTCTTCGAGAACCCGATGGGCGTCATGGCCGTGGTGGTCTCGGCCGTGCTGGCCGGGTTCGGCTTCCTCTGGCTCCGCAAGATCATGGCGATCGAGGTGTGATGCGATGACTCCCCTCGTGATCGGCATCCTGACCATGTCCGCCATCCTCCTGGCGGGGTACGTCGCGCTCCAGACGTTCACGGAGCGCTTCGAGGTGCGCGAGTCGCTGCGGCGCCTCGACGGCTACCAGATCCAGGACCTGCGCGACCAGGAGATGCTCGCGCCCATCAGCGAGCGCGTGCTCGCGCCGATGGTCGGCGGCCTGACCGCGATCGCGGGTCGGCTCTCTCCCCACGGCTACCGCGAGGAGATCGCGCGCAAGCTGGTGCTCGGCGGTCATCCGGGCGAGCTCACGGTGGACCAGGTCCTCGTCCTCAAGCTGCTCGGCATGGTGTCGGGGATCCTCTGGCTGCCGCTCGTGTTCGTGGTGCTGCACCTCTCCGGCGCGTTCTCGCTGATCGTGGTGGCATTCCTGTGGTTCGGGTCGTTCATGCTCCCGGACGTGTACATCTCCCGGGCGATCGACCACCGCAAGCACGACATCTCCGTGCAGCTCCCCGACATCCTCGACCTGCTCGTCATCTCCGTGGAGGCCGGTCTGGGCTTCGAGCAGGCCCTCGAGCGCACCACCAACGCGGTACCCGGCCCGCTGTCCGACGAGTTCCGCCGGATGCTGCGCGAGACCCGGATCGGCTCGACCCGGGCCGAAGCGCTGCGCGCGATGGACGAGCGCTGCGACGTGCCGGAGCTGCGAACCTTCATCCTCGCGATGCTCCAGGCCGACACCTTCGGCGTGTCGGTGTCGCGTCTGCTGCGATCGCAGGCCGACGAGATGCGCGTTCGGCGCCGCCTGCGCGCGCAGACGCAAGCCCAGAAGGCACCGGTGAAGATGCTCTTCCCCCTCGTGTTCTGCATCTTCCCGTCGATCTTCGTGGTCATCCTCGGTCCCGCGATGATCCAGCTCTCGAGCGCGTTCAAGACCACCTGAGTGGTCGACTCCTGACCTCCCCGAACCGTCGGATGAGCACCACTCTCGCCCCCGAGCCCGAGCAGACTGTCCCGGTGACCGAGACGCCGGCCCCGCCGACGCGACGCCAGGCTCCGGGCCTCGACCTCCTGTTCAGCGCGGTGTTCGCGTTGTTCGGGTTCGGGGTGGGCATCGAACGACTGTCCGACAACTCGTTCTTCACGCACCTGGCCACCGGTCGATGGATCCTCGACCACGGCATCCCGCGGTCCGACTTCTACTCGTACACCGCGCCGGGCACGAGGTGGGTCGTGCAGTCCTGGTTGGCCGAGGTGCTGTACGCGCAGCTCGATCGCTCGTTCGGCGCGTTCGGGATCCGGGTCCTCGGCGCGCTCACGGGTGCCGCGATCACCGTCCTCGTCTTCCGCCTCGCGTTGCGGCTCTCGCGCGACCGGGTGCGAGCCTCGCTCATCTCGGTGGCTGCGCTCGGCGGCCTGTACACGCTGTGGTCGGAGCGTCCGCTGCTGCTCGGCGTGCTCTTCTTCGTGATCCTGCTGTGGATCGTCGAGGCGCCCGAGTGCCTCGTCGGCCGGCATCCGTACGTGTCGCTGCCGGTGCTGTTCTGGCTGTGGGCCAACGTGCACGGCACGTTCTCGCTCGGCTTCGCCTACCTCGGGCTGCACCTGCTGGGCCGGTGGCTCGACGGTGCGCGTCCCTGGCAGGGCCGCGAGCGCGTGCTGCTCGTCGGCAGCCTGATCGCGTTCGCCGCCTGCTTCGTGAACCCGTACGGGCCGGCGCTCGTGCTGTTCCCGATCGAGCTGCTCGGCCGGGGCGACATCCTCCGCCACGTGATCGAGTGGGCCTCCCCGAACTTCCACGACATCCGCGGGCAGTCGTTCCTCCTGTGGCTCGCGGTGTACGTCGCCGTGGTCGCGCGGGGCCGCAACCGGGTCAGCCGCCGCGACCTGGTGGTGACGATCCCGTTCCTGATCCTCGCGTTGTGGGCGCTCCGCAACGTGGCGATCGCGCCGCTCGTGGGGGTGCCGGTCGTGGCGCGGGCGATGGCCATCGACCCCGAGGTCGCGGACGAGCGGCGGCGCGCGGAGCAGCCCAGCCCGATCGGGTGGGTGCTTGCGGCGTTGCTGCTCGCGATCGGGTTCGGGCTCGTGGTGCGGGCGGTCGACCAGCCCGACTTCGTGACCACGCCCTACCCCGTGAAGGCGATGAACGCGCTCGAGGACCGCGGCCTCATCGGCACGCGCCTGCTCATGGACGACGGAGACGCCGCGTACGCCGAGCTCGCCTATCCGGGTCGGCAGAAGGTCTTCATGGACGACCGGTACGACATGTTCCCGACCGCTGTCATCTACGACTTCTTCCGGCTCAGCAACGGCTCGCCGGACTGGAAGCGGGTGATGGACGAGTACGACGTCGAGACGGTCGTCTGGGAGAAGAGCCAGCCTCTGGTGCAGTACCTGCGCGGGTCGGGGGACTGGACGGAGATCCACCGGGACAAGACCTGGGTCACGCTCGTCCGCAACGACGTGGGCTAGCCACCGGGGCCGCCCTCGACGGCCGGGGGTCCATCGTGCGAACATGTGTTCGTGCACACGGCACCCCGTGGCGACGCCACGATCCTCCACGCCGACCTCGACGCGTTCTACGCGTCGGTCGAGCAGCGCGACGACCCGGCCCTGCGGGGGCGACCGGTCATCGTCGGCGGGGGTGTGGTCCTCGCGGCGAGCTACGAGGCCAGGGCCCGGGGCGTGCGCACCGCGATGGGCGGCCGCCAGGCGCTGCGCTGCTGTCCCGACGCGGTCGTGGTGGCGCCCCGGATGTCGGCCTACGCCGACGCGAGCAAGGCGGTGTTCGAGGTGTTCCGGGCGACCACGCCGCTGGTCGAGGGGCTCTCGATCGACGAGGCGTTCCTCGATGTCGGCGGGCTCCGACGGGTCTCGGGCCGTCCGATCGAGATCGCGGCCCGCCTCCGACGCGACGTGGCCGACAGCGTCGGGCTGCCGATCACGGTCGGGGTGGCCCGCACCAAGTTCCTCGCGAAGGTGGCGAGTGGGGTGGCCAAGCCCGACGGGCTGCTCGTGGTGGCTCCGGATGCGGAGCTCGAGTTCCTCCACCCGCTGGCGGTCGAGCGCGTGTGGGGGGTGGGCGCGGTGACCGCGGCGAAGCTCCACGAGCGCGGCATCCGCACGGTGGGCGAGCTGGCGGCCGTGCCCGAGGCTGCCCTCGTCTCCTTGCTCGGGCCCGCGGCGGGGCGCCACCTCCACGCCCTGTCCCTCAACCGGGACCCCCGCCGCGTCCGGGTCGGGGTGCGGCGACGCTCGGTGGGTGCGCAGCGTGCGCTCGGGCGCGCCGGTGGGTCACCCGAGGTGGTGGACGCCGCGCTCGTGGGCCTGGTCGACCGGGTGACCCGACGGCTGCGCGCGGGCGGCCGTGCGGGCCGCACGGTGGTGCTCCGGCTGCGCTTCGGCGACTTCACGCGGGTGACGCGGTCGCACACCGTGGCCCAGGCCACGGCCGAGACCCGCACGGTGCTGGCGGTGGCGCGGGAGCTGCTCGGTTCCGCCCGACCGGAGATCGACCGGCGAGGCCTCACGCTCGTGGGCGTGTCCGTCGCCAACCTCGACGCCGCCGACGCGCTGCAGCTCGCGCTCCCGTTCGAGGCCCGGAGCCCGGCGGCGCTCGACGATGCGCTCGACGGCGTGCGTCGGCGGTTCGGGTCCGGTTCCGTCACCCGGGGCGTGCTGCTGCGCCACGGCGAGGGGCTGTCGGTGCCGACGCTCCCGGACTGACCCGGCCCCGGACGCGAAGAAGCCCGCGGGCGGGACCCACGGGCCTTCTCCGGCAGGTTGTGGTGGCTCAGTTGCCGTTGTTGCTCAGCTTGGAGCCGGTCTCGTTGAACTTGTCGGAGACCTGGCCACGCAGGAAGATGACGGCCGCGATGACCGCGAGGGCGATGAGGGCCACGAGGAGGATGTACTCCACGAGGTTGGCGCCCTGCTCGTCCTTCGCCAGCTTGGTCTCGAGCCAGGTCTTGAGCACGAAGAGGTTCATGCTGCCCCTTTTTCTGGTTCCCGGATACGGAGGCGCAGATCGCCACGCCTACTGGATTGATCGGCCCGGCCTCCGAGGCCCTTGAGGGCCAAAATCACGAGTCCGATCGGGAACCGGCGCGGCCGCGTCCTCGACTCCGGACGCGAAGCGGCCCGCCCCGGAGGGCGGGCCGTCCGAACGCTCCGAGCCGGTCGGATCACGGGTTCGGCGTGTTGCTGATCTTGGATCCCGCGTAGTTCATCTTGTCGCTGACCTGACCTCGCATGAACATCACGGCGCCGATGACCGCGAGGGCGATCAGGGCCACGAGGAGGATGTACTCCACGAGGTTGGCGCCCTGCTCGTCCTTGCCGAGCTTCGTCTGGAGCCAGGTCTTGAGCATGAAGAGGTTCATGCGACACCTTCCGTGTTCCCGAGGGAACGAAAGGGGTGAGTCCCCGGGGCCGCCCCTGCCGGCCGGCCCCGGGGATCACCGTCCTGGTTGGCTCAGTTGCCGTTGTTGCTCAGCTTCGAGCCGGTCTCGTTGAACTTGTCCGAGACCTGGCCACGCAGGAAGATGACCGCGGCGATGACCGCGAGGGCGATGAGGGCCACGAGGAGGATGTACTCCACCAGGTTGGCGCCGGCCTCGTCCTTCGCCAGCTTCGTCTGGAGCCAGGTCTTGAGCACGAAGAGGTTCATGGGTTGCCTTTCGGGTTTCCGGTGCCGGCGCCCAGTCGGTCCGGCCGAAACCACTATCGGCGTTCGCCCTTCGAGACTTGAACCGAATCTTGGCGATTCCTTGGCCTCGGTTGACTACGGTGCGTGGCCATGCTGCTGGTAGGGCTCACGGGGGGCATCGGGTCGGGCAAGTCGACCGTCGCTCGTCTGCTCGAGGGCCGGGGCGCGGTGATCGTCGACGCCGACCAGGTTGCGCGCGACGTCGTGGAGCCCGGGCAACCCGCGTTCGAGCAGCTCGTGGACCGCTTCGGTCCCGAGGTGGTCGGCCCCGACGGACGGCTCGACCGGCCGAGGCTCGCCGAGATCGCGTTCGCCACCGACGAGGGCACGGCCGCGCTCAACGCGATCACGCACCCCGCGGTGGGCGAGGAGTTCCTCCGGCGGATGACCTCGGCGCCCGCGGACGCGATCGTGGTGTGCGACGTCCCGCTCCTCGTGGAGTCGGAGACCGCCGCGTCCCGGGGCTACGAGCTCGTGATCGTGGTGGAGGCGCCGCGGGACCTGCGCCTCGACCGGCTCGAGGAGCGCGGTGTGCCCCGCGCCGACGCCGAGGCCCGGATGGCCAAGCAGGCCACCGACGAGCGGCGCCGGGCCGTGGCCACCCATGTGGTCGACAACTCGGGTGACCGCGCACACCTGGAGGCCCAGGTCGACGCCGTCTGGCGTGAGCTCTCGGCGATCCAGGCGGCCCGGTCGGCCGAGAGCGACGCCACGCCGGAGGATCCCCCGGCGTAGGCGTCACAGGGCTGCCGTACGATCGTGCGGTGCCTCCCCTCCAGATGGTCACCGATCTCTCCCCCGCGGGGGACCAGCCCGCGGCCATCGCCGACCTCGCGCGCGGGATCGAGGCGGGGGAGCGGTTCCAGACCCTCCTCGGCATCACCGGCTCGGGGAAGTCGTTCACGATCGCCGGCGTGATCGAGAAGGTGCAGCGGCCCACGATCGTGCTCGCGCCCAACAAGAGCCTCGCCGCGCAGCTCGCCAGCGAGTTCCGGGAGCTCTTCCCGAAGAACCGGGTGGAGTACTTCGTCTCCTACTACGACTACTACCAGCCCGAGGCCTACCTCCCGACCACCGACACCTACATCGAGAAGGACTCGTCGATCAACGACGAGATCGACCGGCTCCGCCACTCGGCCACCAGCGCGATCATGAGCCGGCGCGACGTCATCGTGGTCGCGTCGGTGTCCGCGATCTACGGGCTCGGCGCGCCCGACGAGTACTACCGGCAGTGCTTGGTGGTCGACACCGGGGAGGAGCGCGACCAACGCAGCATCCTCGGTCGGTTGGTCGACCTCCAGTACGAGCGCAACGACGTCGCCTTCGCCCGCAACAAGTTCCGCGTGCGCGGGGACACGATCGAGGTGTACCCCGCGTACGAGGAGCGGGCGGTGCGCCTCCAGATGTTCGGCGACGAGGTGGAGCGCATCGCGTCGGTCGACCCGCTCACCGGCGAGGTGGTCGAGGAGCTCGACCGCCTCGTGCTGTTCCCCGCGTCGCACTACGTCACGTCACCGGAGCGCATGCAGAAGGCGATCGCCGGCATCGAGCAGGAGCTGGCCGAGCGGCTGGCGTGGTTCGAGGAGCACGGCAAGCTGCTCGAGGCCCAACGGCTGCGCATGCGCACCACGTACGACCTCGAGATGCTGCGCGAGGTCGGCGTGTGCTCCGGCATCGAGAACTACTCGCGCTATCTCGACGGCCGCGCGCCGGGCGAGATGCCCTACACCCTCCTCGACTACTTCCCCGACGACTACGTGGTCGTGCTCGACGAGTCGCACGTCACCGTTCCCCAGCTCCACGGGCAGTTCGAGGGCGACCGCTCCCGCAAGGACACCCTCGTCGAGCACGGGTTCCGGCTGCCGTCGGCGATGGACAACCGGCCGCTGCGGTTCGACGAGTTCGTGCAGAAGGTGAAGCAGGTCGTGTTCATGTCGGCCACGCCCAGCCCGTACGAGCTCGAGGTGTCCACCCAGGTGGTCGAGCAGATCGTGCGGCCCACCGGCCTCGTCGACCCCGAGGTGATCGTGCGCCCGACGAAGGGGCAGATCGACGACCTCGTGGCCGAGATCCGCCTCCGCGAGGAGCGCGACCAGCGCGTGCTCGTCACCACGCTCACGAAGAAGATGTCGGAGGACCTCACCGACTACCTCCTCGAGCTGGGCATCCGCGTGCGGTACCTCCACAGCGAGGTCGACACGCTCGAGCGGGTGGAGATCCTGCGGTCGCTGCGGCTCGGCGAGTTCGACGTGCTCGTGGGGATCAACCTGCTCCGGGAGGGCCTCGACCTCCCCGAGGTCGCGCTCGTCGCCATCCTCGACGCCGACAAGGAGGGGTTCCTGCGCTCGGCGTCGTCACTGATTCAGACGATGGGCCGCGCCGCCCGCAACGTCGACGGTCAGGTGGTGATGTACGCCGACCAGGTCACCGACTCCATGCGCAAGGCCATCTCCGAGGTCACGCGGCGGCGCAAGGTGCAGCTCGCGTACAACGAGGAGCACGGGATCGACCCGCAGACCATCCGCAAGAAGGTCACCGACATCATGGAGATGGTGCGGGCCCGGGCCGGGGCCGACGACGCACCCGCGTCGTCTGGCGGTCGGGGCCGGCGGGGGAGCCGTTCGAGCGCGCCGTCGGCGGTGTTCGACCTCGCGGGCGTCGCGCCCGACGAGCTCGACCGGCTGATCCGCACGCTCGAAGACGAGATGCACGAGGCCGCGAAGGACCTCCGCTTCGAAGAGGCGGCCCGCCTGCGCGACGAGATCACCGAGCTGAAGCGGGAGCTGCGCGCCGCCGGCTGAGCCCGCCCTCGTCCATCTGGCGTCATTCGTGCCGCCGGCAGCGGCACGAATGACGCCGAAACGATTGCGACGCACGGAGCGAACATGCGTTCGTTCGGGCGCCAGCGCCGGTACCCTGGGGCCGATGGCGGAGATGATCCGGGTGCGCGGGGCGCGAGAGCACAACCTCCGGGACGTCGATCTCGACCTCCCGCGCGACCAGCTCATCGTGTTCACCGGGATCTCCGGCTCCGGGAAGTCGTCGCTCGCGTTCGACACGATCTACGCCGAGGGCCAGCGCCGCTACGTGGAGTCCCTCTCTGCGTACGCCCGCCAGTTCCTCGGCCAGATGGACAAGCCCGATGTCGACTTCATCGAGGGGCTGTCGCCCGCCATCTCGATCGACCAGAAGTCGGCCTCCCGCAACCCGCGTTCGACCGTGGGCACGATCACCGAGATCTACGACTACCTCCGGCTGCTGTACGCCCGCATCGGCGTCCCGCACTGCCCCGACTGCGGGCGGGTCATCACCCGCCAGACCCCCCAGCAGATCGTCGACCGGGTGCTGGAGCTGCCCGACGGCACCCGCTTCCAGGTGCTGGCGCCGGTGGTCCGGGGCCGCAAGGGCGAGTACGAGGGGCTGCTGAAGGAGCTGGCCGGCCAGGGCTTCTCGCGGGTGCGCATCGACGGCGACCTCCATGAGCTGGCCGACCTCGTCGGCGGGGGCGACACCGCTCGCCTGGCGCGCTACGAGCAGCACACGATCGAGGTGGTGGTCGACCGGCTGGTGCGCAAGCGCGGCATCGAGCGGCGGCTCACCGACTCGCTCGAGACGGCGTTGCGCCTCGCCGAGGGGGTCGCCGAGGTCGAGATCGTCCCCGGAGCAGCGAGCGGCGCGACGGGCGAGGAGGACGCGCCCGAGCGGCTGACCTTCTCGGAGCACCTCGCGTGCAGTCATTGCGGGCTGTCGTTCGACGAGCTCGCGCCGCGCAACTTCTCGTTCAACTCGCCGTACGGCGCGTGCGAGCGTTGCGACGGGCTCGGCACGCGGTTCGAGGTGGACCCCGAGCTCGTGGTCCCCGACGACGACCTCGGCATCTCCGAGGGTGCGATCGCGCCGTGGGGCGGCTTCCGCAGCCGCTACTTCGACCGCATCCTCGACTCCGTGGCCGAGGAGTTCGGCTTCGACGTCACCACGCCGTGGAAGAAGCTGAGCAAGAAGGCGCGCAACGCCGTCTTGCACGGCACCGGGGGCAAGGAGGTGCACGTCCGCTACCGCAACCGGTACGGGCGGCAGCGCTCCTACAACACGAGCTTCGAGGGCGTGGTGCCGTGGCTCGAGCGGCGGCACACCGAGGCGGAGAGCGACCGGTCCCGCGAGCAGATCGAGGGCTACATGCGGGAGGTTCCGTGTCCCGCGTGCGGCGGCGCGCGCCTGCGGCCCGCATCGCTGGCGGTGAAGGTCAACGACAAGAACATCTACGAGGTGGGCGAGCTCTCGATCGGCAAGGCCGCCGAGTTCTTCAACTCGCTCGAGCTGTCCGAGCGCGACCGGATGATCGCCGACGCCGTGTCGAAGGAAGTGAACGAGCGGCTCAAGTTCCTGCTCGACGTCGGCCTCGACTACCTCAACCTCAACCGCGCCTCGGGCACGCTCGCCGGCGGTGAGGCCCAACGCATCCGGCTCGCGTCGCAGGTCGGCAGCGGCCTGGTGGGTGTGCTCTACGTGCTCGACGAGCCGTCGATCGGGCTGCACCAGCGCGACAACGAGCGCCTCATCGACACCCTCGTGCGCTTGCGCGACCTCGGCAACACCGTGATCGTCGTCGAGCACGACGAGGAGACGATCCGCATCGCCGACTACATCGTCGACATCGGCCCGGGCGCGGGGGAGCACGGTGGCGAGGTGGTGGCCGCCGGCTCGCTCGCCGACGTGCTCGCCGAGCCCCGCTCGGTGACCGGCCGCTTCCTGTCCGGGGTCGAGTCGGTCCCCGTCCCGGAGCTGCGCCGCCCCACCGGCGACGCCTGGCTCGTGGTGCGCGACGCGCACGAGCACAACCTCACCGGGATCGACGTCGAGTTCCCGCTCGGCTGCTTCGTGACGGTCACCGGCGTGAGCGGGAGCGGGAAGTCCACGCTCGTCAACGACATCCTCTACCGCGCGCTGATGCAGCGCGTGTACAAGTCGAAGGACGTGCCCGGCCGGCACAAGACGGTCGAGGGTGCGGAGCACCTCGACAAGGTCATCAACATCGACCAGTCGCCGATCGGCCGCACGCCGCGCTCGAACCCGGCCACCTACACGGGTGTGTTCGACAAGGTCCGCTCCCTGTTCGCGGCCACGCAGGAAGCGAAGGTGCGCGGGTACATGCCCGGGCGCTTCTCGTTCAACGTGAAGGGCGGGCGGTGCGAGGCGTGCGCCGGCGACGGCACGATCCGCATCGAGATGCACTTCCTCCCGGACGTGTACGTGCCCTGCGAGGTGTGCAAGGGCGCGCGCTACAACCGCGACACGCTCGACATCACGTTCAAGGGCAAGAACATCGCCGAGGTGCTCGACCTCTCGATCGAAGAGGCCCTCGGGTTCTTCGCCAACCAGCCCACGATCGCGCGCCACTTGCAGACACTCGTCGACGTCGGGCTCGGCTACGTGCGCCTCGGCCAGCCTGCCCCCACGCTCTCGGGCGGCGAGGCGCAGCGGGTGAAGCTGTCGTCGGAGCTCGGCAAGCGCTCCACCGGGCGCACGATCTACATCCTCGACGAGCCCACCACCGGCCTCCACTTCGAGGACGTCCGCCGGCTGCTCGGGGTGCTCCAGCGCCTCGTCGACGCCGGCAACACCGTGCTGGTGATCGAGCACAACCTCGACGTGATCAAGTCGGCCGACTGGATCGTCGACCTCGGGCCCGAGGGCGGCGACGGCGGCGGCCGGGTGCTCGTCGAGGGCACGCCCGAGCAGGTGGCGAAGACCCCCGAGTCGCACACCGGCCGGTTCCTCGCGCCGCTGCTGGGATTGTGAGCGAGCGGCGGCGAGCGGCGCGTCCCCCTCGGTGCGACTGGATCCGGGTGTGAGCGAGCAGCGAGCGAACCATGGTCAGGAGTGGGAGACGCACGCCGGGTGGTGGCAGGAGCACTTCACCCACGGCGCCGACCCCGAGTACGAGGAGCAGATCCTCCCGCTCGCCGACGTGCACCTCGCGGGCGCCCGCCGGGTGCTCGACGTCGGCTGTGGTGAGGGGCAGCTCGCCCGGCGGGTCGCGGCCCTCGGGGCCGAGGTGGTGGGGGTCGACGGCTCCTGGGCCCAGATCGCCGAGGCTCGCCACCGCGGTGGCGGCCCCGTGTACCTCCGGGGCTCGGCCGTCGAGCTGCCCGTGGCCGACGGCTCGTTCGACGCGGTCATGGCCTGCCTGGTGCTCGAGCACGTGGAGCCGTTCGAGCCGGCGATCGACGAGGTCGCCCGGGTGCTCGCACCGGGGGGCTGCTTCGTGCTGTTCCTCAACCACCCCCTGCTCCAGGCCCCGGGGAGCGGCTGGGTCGACGACCACATCCTCGGCGAGCAGTACTGGCGCCTCGGCCCCTACCTGCCCGACGACGAGTCGATGGAGGAAGTCGCGCCCGGGGTGAGATTGCCCTTCATGCACCGCCCGCTCGGCCGATACATCAACGTGATGGCCGAACGCGGGTTGCTGGTCGAGCACATGGACGAACCGCCCCCCTCCCCGGGCTTCGTGGCGCGCGCGCCCGAGTACGGCGAGGCGGCGTCGATTCCCCGGCTCATGGTCCTGCGCACCCGCAAGAGCGAGTGACCGCCGTCGCGTCGGCGGAAGCACCGACGCGCCTCTCCGAATCCCGGGCGAGCCGGCCCGCGAAGGTGCTCCTCGCGTTCGTCGCGCTGCTCGCGGTGTACGGCCTGCTGTCGCTGTTCAACGACCCGCGCGGCACGTTGGGCACGGACACGGGAGGCAAGCTCGCGACCCTCGCGGTGATGGACCAGAGGGGCACGTTCGACCCGGACATCGGGTACTGGGCCGAGCGCTACGACCCGGCCGGGGCGTTGCACCCGCTGTACTACACGGCCCACATCGGGGACCGCTGGGTCAACCTCACGACGCTCCCGATGCCGGTGGTCGCGCGCCCGCTGTACGCGCTCGGGGGCCCGCGGGCCGTGCTGCTCCTGCCGATGCTGGGCGCCGCGTTCGCAGCCCTCGCGGCGCGCGCACTGGCTCGGCGCGTCACCGGCGGAGACGGCTGGTTCGCGTTCTGGACCGTGGGGCTCGCGTCGCCGATCGCGATCTACGCGCTCGACTTCTGGGAGCACGCGCCGGGGGTGGCGCTGGTGCTGTGGGGGATGGTCTTCCTCTGGGACCTCGTGGACGGTCGGGCGGGGTGGAAGGGTGCATTGGCGTCGGGGGCGCTGTTCGGCGCGGCCGCGACCATGCGGACCGACGCCCTCGTCTACGCCGCGGCCGGGACCCTGACCGCCGGGTGTGTGCTGCTCGTCCGGTGGCGGCGAACCGGGACGCCGCGCTGGAGCTGGATGATCCGCGCCGCCATCGCGTGGTGCGGAGGATTCGCCGGCCTGCTCGTCGCGAACCAGCTGCTGGAGCGGGCGATCGTCGGGACCGGCATCCGGTCGGGCCGGGCCGCGAGCACCGCCACGGCCGCGGGCGGCGGGGTGCGCAGCCGGATGGAGGAGGCCCTGACCACCGCGATCGGCCTCAACCGGTTCGAGCCGCACACGGACTGGGTCATGGGGGCGCTCGCCGTGGCGCTGGTGGCGTACGGCGCGTGGCGGCTCACCGCGCCGGGACGCAGCGAGCGCGTGCTCGGCCTCGTCGCGATCGCGGTCGCGGCGCTGCTGTACGTGGTGCGGTTCGCCGACGGGCTCGGGTTCGTGCCGGGCGTGCTGAGCGCGTCGCCGCTGGCCGCGGCCGGTCTCGTGATCGGGTGGACGGTCAAGCGGTGGCGGCTCGCCGGCGTGATGGCGCTGGTGGCCGCGCCGGTGGTGTGGGTGTTCCAGTACTCGGGCGGGGCCAACCCCCAGTGGGGCGGCCGCTACTTGCTCGTGACCGGCACCGTGCTCGTGGTCGGTGGCGCCATCGTGCTCGGGGCCACGTCGGGGCCGGCCCGGGTGGTGCTGGTGGCCCTCGCGGTGGTGGTGACCGTCGCGGGCGTGGCGTGGCTCTCGCAGCGGTCGCACGCAGTGGCGAGCGCGATGCGCCAGATGGAGACCGGGCCCGACACCGTGCTCGTGTCCCGGGAAGCCCATCTCCTCCGGGAGGGCGGGGCGTTCTATCGCCCCGACCAGCGCTGGCTCACCGCGGAGAGTGACCGGGAGCTGGCGGCGGCGGTGGCGGTCGCCCGGGACGTCGGGGCGCGGCGACTGGAGGTCGTCGGGGTCGCCGGACGCGCCGAGCCCCGCAGCTTCGACGGCTTCGAGCGCGCCGGCTCCCGCCGCATCGAGTTCCTCCCCGGCCTCGACGTGGTGCTGGTCACCTACACGAGCACGGGAGGCTGACCGCTACCCGTCGTGACCTGGGCAAACGCGCGAGATCGGCCTCAGGCACGGGCCGGCGAACGCCGATAGAGAACGAATGCAGCGGGTCGCGCGCGCCGGGCTCTACACGGGGATCGCCCTCGTCGTCCTGGGACTGAGCAAGGTCCACGCCGCGGCCCACAGCTACGACTTCACGGCCTCGGCCCGCTTCGGCTGGGCCCTCGCCTTCATCGTGGCGTGCTGCGTCGCCGCGTACTCCATGGGGCTTCCGGACCTGGCCCGCAGTCGTCGCGCCGCCTGGATCGCGGCGCTCGGTGCCGGCGTGCTCGCCGCGTTGGCGATCTCCGTCACCCAGCTCCTGCTCGGGAGCGCGCTGCTGCCGCGCTCGGTCGTGCTCGGCACCGTGCTCGTGATGGTGCCGTGGGGTGCGCTGTCGGCTGCGGTGGCCGGCGACGCGAAGTCGCGCGCATCGGAACGCGACCGGGTGGTCGTCGTCGCCGACGAAGACGACATCGACGCGCTGGCCGTGGAGCTGGGGTGCGCACCAGAGCGCCCGGCTTCGCTCGTCGCCGCGCTCACTCCGCTTGAGGCCCGACCGAACGACCCGCCCGTGCGGCCGCTGGTGACGGCGGCCGAGGCCGCGCACGCGACCGTGGTCGTGCTCGGGCGCACCGCGCAGGCCGACGAGTCGATCGTGATGCAGGCCGCGCTGCTGCACGAGCGCGGCATCCGCGTCCGCACCCTGTCGCTGTTCTACGAGCAGTGGCTCGGGAAGCTCCCGATGGCCGAGCTCGAGCGCGTGTCGCTCCTGTTCGACATCAGCGAGGTGCACGCGCCTCGCTACGCGCGCCTCAAGCGCCTCCTCGACGTGGGCGTGGCCGCCGTCGCGCTCCCGGTGCTCGGCATGATGATGCCGGTCGTGCTGGTCGCGAACCGGTTCGGCAATCGTGGGCCGCTGTTCTTCCGCCAATCCCGGACCGGGCGCAACGGGCGCGAGTTCGAAATGGTGAAGTTCCGCACCATGACCCCGCGCGGGCACGGCGCGGGTGAGACCACCACGATCGACGACCCGCGGGTCACGCCGTTCGGCCGCTACCTCCGGCGGACACATCTCGACGAGCTGCCCCAGCTCGTCAACATCCTCCGCGGCGAGCTCTCGGTCGTCGGGCCGCGGCCGGAGCAGCCCCACCTGGTGGAGCAGCTGTCGGCCAAGATCCCGTTCTACGGGCTGCGGCACCTCGTCCGCCCGGGTCTCACCGGCTGGGCCCAGGTGAAGTACCACTACGGCGAGGACGACACCGACGCGCTCGAGAAGCTCCAGTACGAGTTCTTCTACCTCCGGCGCCAGAGCCTCGGACTCGATCTCCGCATCGTCGGCCGGACGCTGCGCAGCGTGTTCGGCTGGGAGGGTCGGTGAAGACCGGCGACGTCCCCGCGCCGACCGAGCCCGTCGTCGACCTGGCCGAGACCGCCGTGGAGATGGGCGCGGACCACGGCGGCGACTTCGGCGGCTTCCTGCGGTCGGCGGGCAAGCTCGCGGTCGCCCGTCAGGTGTCCGCGCTCGTGTTCATCGGCGTGGTGTTCGTGCTTCCCGCGCTCACCGAGCGGCGGGTGGCGACCGACTTCGTGTGGGCGTACTTCGCCATGCTGACGTTGACGTCGCTCCTCGGGCTCGGGCTCGAGCGGCTGGCGGCGACCGAGAGCGGCGCCCGCGGGAGCACGCCCCTCGCGCGGGCCATCGCACCCGTGCTGTTCGTGCGGCTCGTGACCGCGCCGCTCGCGGCGATCGGCATGGTCCTGCTGTTCGCGTTCGTCGACGTCCACCTGAGCGCGGCGGCCTGGGTCGCGACGTTCGCGTGGGTGGTGGCCGGTCTGATGGCGCCGGTCGTGTTCGGTGGGCTGCGCGCGGCCGGGAACGGCACGCTCGAGCCGGTGACGATGGTGGTGGTGCGCGCCGCGCAGGCCGCGACGCTGGCCGCGCTCGCGACCAGCGGTGCTCCGGTCGCCGTCATGGTGGCCTGCGTGGCGACCCTCGAGCTCGCGGGGGTGGCGGCGGCCCTGCGCGGCATGGGGAACCTCGGGAGCGCGTGGGGGGCCTGGACGCAGTGGCGCCGACTGCCGTTGCGGCGCGCCGCGGCGCTGGCCGGCATCGAGGGGGTCGCGGTCCTGAACCTCCGGGCCGACCTCCTCCTCGTGGGCCGGATGCTCGGTGCCGCCCCGGGCGCGACCTACGGCCTGCTGTACCGGGTGGTCGACGGGTTCAGCGGCGTGGTCGGCAGCGCGGGCCTCTGGCTCTACGCCGAGAGTGCGAACGAGCGCGACGGGGGCACCGATCCGACGGGCATCCGCGCCCGTTCGCTCGTGTTGCTTCCCCGCTTCGGTCTCCTCGCCGCGACGGTCGTCGTGCTGGCCGCGGGCCTGGTGGGGCACGCAGTCCCGCGCCTGGGGGACGAGGTCGACACGCTCCGCATCCTCGCGATCGCGTTCCCGCTGCTCTCGCTCAACGCAGTCGAGCTGCACGTGCGTTCGGGCCGCGGCCGCAACCGCGAGATCCTCGGGATCAACGTCGTCGTCCTCCTGACCAACGTCGCGCTGTGCATCGTGGCCGTCGATGCGTACGGCCTGCCCGGCGCAGCGGTCGCGCTCGCGGTCACGGAGCTGCTCCAGGGTGGCCTGCTCTGGCGGACGGCGTCGAGTGACGAGCGGGCGCTACTGGGGCCCGCGCTCGGCACCGCGACGCTCGGTGCTGCGTTCCTCGCGGTCACGGTCGTGGCGCTCGGCATGGGACAACCGGTCGTGGCTGGGTTGGCGGTCGGCGCCACGCTCGCCGTGGTGCTGTGGCGCGCGCGACGGCCCGTCCGGAGAACGGTGGTCGTGTCGTGATCGCCGTCGACGTGGTGATCCTGACCTGGAACGACGCCGCGTTGCTCGAGGTCGCCGTCGCGTCCGTGCTCGTGCAGCCGGACGTGGCGGTCAACGTCGTCGTCGTCGACAACGGGTCGACGCCACCCGCGGCGGTTGTCGACGACGCGCGCGTGCACCTGATCCGGAGTGCGGAGAACCTCGGCGTCGGTGGCGGCCGCAACCTCGGTGTCCGCGCGGGGACTGCGGCGTTCGTGTGCTTCCTCGACAGCGACGCAGCCCTCCACCCCGGCGCGCTCCGCGCCCTCGTCGCTCCGATGCTCGCCGACCAGCGCGTCGGACTCACCGCGCCGGTGTTCACCGGTCAGGCACCCGAGGCGTCGGGTGGGATCGCCCCGACCCTCACCGACAAGCTGCGCCGGGCCTGCAACCGCACCGACGTCTACCGCCGCACGCCCGGCCAGGGCGAGGGCGACTGGTGGCCGGTGGAGTTCGTGATCGGCGCCTGCCAGGTGTTCCGCCGCGAGGCGTTCACCGCGGTCGGGGGTCTCGACCAATCGGCCGCCTTCGGCCCGGAGGACGTCGACTTCTGCCTGCGGGTGGGCGGCGGCGGCTGGCGGATCGTCCAGGTCGCCGCGGCCGGGTGCGATCACCCCCCGCGGCGCGCGTTCCGCGGCTTGGCCACCCGACGCGGCCTGCGGCACACGCGGGCGGTGCTGCGGCACCTGTGGCGGCACCGGCGGGTCCGGGCGGGGGTGGCGGCATGACGGTCGCGTTCGACGTGGTGATCGTGGCGTACGCGAATCGGGACGAGATCGCCGACTGCGTGACCCGCGCGCAGCGCCTCCCCGGGGTCGGCGACGTGATCGTGGTCGACCACGGCTCCGACGGCGCAGCCGATGTGGCCGAGGCGGTGGGCGCGCGCGTGTTGCGGGACCCGAGCAACCCCGGATTCGGCTCCGGGCAGAACCACGGCGTGACCCTGACGAGTGCGCCGTACGTGCTGCTGCTGAACCCCGACGCGGTGCCCGACGACGAGGGCATCGCGGCCGGCCTGGCGGTGCTCGAGGAATGTGACGACGTCGCGGCCGTGCAGGGTGTGATCACGAATCGTGCGACCGGCGTGCCCGAGCGCAGCCGCGGCCGTGAGCTGGGTCCGGTGCACCTCCTCGGCCGCGCGGTGGGTGCGCGCCGGCTTCTCGGGGTGGCGCCGGTGCGCGCGATGGCCCGACGCGTCGGCGTGCTCGCCGACCATGTCGACCGCGTGCCCGACGCGCCCGAGTCCGTCGAGTCGCTCGCGGCCACGGCCCTCCTCGTGCGGCGCGCCGCGTTCGACGCGATCGGCGGCTTCGACGAGTCCTACTTCCTCTACGGGGAGGACCTGGACCTGTGCCGGCGCTTCCGGGCCGGGGGATGGACGCTGCTCGCGCTGCCGGACCGGTTCGCGTGGCACGAGGGCGGTGCTTCGGCGGCAACCGTCACCGAGCGCGAGCTGACCTGGTGGCGGGGCACGATGCGGTTCTCCGCGCTGTGGTGGTCGAATGCCGCGTGGGCGGGTGCGCTGGTGGCGTCGCTGCTCGAGTGGTGCAGCCTGAGCGCGCGCGAGCCGAGGGTCGCTCGGCGCGCGTGGGGCGCGTTGCTCGCCGCACCCGTGCGCGACCGCCGGCTCAGGTGATCGCGAGCATCCGCTCGAGGGCCACCCGGGACCACTCGGCCGTGTCGGCGTCGACCGAGATCTGGTTCACGAGGTCGCCCCGCACGAGCGTCTCGAGGCACCACGCGAGGTGGGGCTCGTCGATGCGGAACATCGTGGAGCACGGGCACACGAGCGGGTCGAGCGACACGATCGTCTTGTCCGGCATCTCGGTGGCCATGCGCTGGACCATGTGGATCTCGGTGCCGATCCCGAGCACCGCGCCCGCGGGGGCCGCTTCGGCCCACTCGAGGATGCGCTCCGTGGATCCCACCTTGTCGGCCAGCTCGACCACCTCGTGCCTGCACTCGGGGTGGACGATGACGACGCCGTCGGGGTTGGCGGCGCGGAAGTCGGCGATGTGGTCGGGGGAGAACCGCTGGTGCACGGAGCACCAGCCGCGCCACAGGAGGAAGGTCGCCTCCTTCACGTCGCGCTCGGCCAGCCCACCGAACTCGAGGTGGGGGTTCCACACCCGCATGTGCGTCTCGTCGTAGCCCATCTGGTAGCCGGTGTTGCGGCCGAGGTGCTGGTCCGGGAAGAAGAGCACCTTCACATCGGGCGCTGCGCTGCGCTCTCTCGCGGCCACATCGGGCGCTGCGCTGCGGTCCTTCGCGGCCACGCCGTCGCCCTTGGCGAAGGCCCACTCGAGCACGGCGCGGGCGTTCGACGAGGTGCACACGGCACCGCCGTTGCGGCCCACGAACGCCTTCAGCGCGGCCGACGAGTTCATGTACGTGATCGGCACGATGCGCTCGATGTCGGTGACCTCGGCGAGGGCGTCCCAGCACTCCTCGACCTGGTCGACGTTGGCCATGTCGGCCATGGAGCAGCCGGCGTTGAGGTCGGGGAGGATCACCCGCTGGTGGGCGCCGGTGAGCACGTCGGCCGACTCGGCCATGAAGTGCACGCCGCAGAACACGATGCTGGTGGCCTGGTCGTTGTCCGCGGCGAAGCGGGCGAGCTTGAACGAGTCGCCGCGCATGTCGGCCCAGCGGATGACCTCCGGGCGCTGGTAGTGGTGCCCGAGGATCAGCAACTTCGAGCCGAGGGTGGCCTTGGCCTCCCGGATCATGGTCTCGAGCTCGTCGGGCGTCGCGAGGGTGTACCGGTCCGGCAGGGGGGCCTGGAGTCGCAGCATGTTGTGATTCCCTCTCGGGAAGCCCCGGTGATGGCCGGCGGGGACAGCCTGGTCGCCCACCGCGGGGTTGTCGGCCCCGGGACTCGATTGTCGGCCGGAGTACCAGGCCGGCCTGCCCTCAGCGTAACGCCTCCGCGCACCCGCATGCTTCCCGCACCGGGACGGGTCAGGACGGTGTGACGCGCTTCACTGCGAGGAGGGCGAAGGCCCGCGAGGGGACCCGGCGGATCACGGGGGTGCACGCCGCGGTCGCGACCTGGCCGAGGACGCCGCCGACGAAGACGCCGTAGGGGCCGCGCAGCCGTGCCGGTCCACCGATCCCGTGCACCGCGTAGCCGAGGCTCCGGAGCTCGTCGACCTCGAAGCCACAGCGGTGCTCCTGCCACGGTTCGTCCGCAGTCCCGGGCTGGGGCAGGAAGCCCCGCGGGGTCGCGAGCACCACGCGGTCGGCCGCGACCCGCTCGAGCTCGGTGATCAGGGCCAGTGCGTCGGGCTTGGTGAAGTGCTCGACGACGTCGAGCGCGACCACCACGTCGAACGCGCCGTCTCGGTAGGGGAGCGCGCGCACGTCGGCCTGGACCACCGTGGTCCGGCGGTCCGTGTCCCGGGCGAGCGCGAGGTTCGGGCGGTAGATGTCCACGCCGGCGGCCCCCACCCCACTCAGGACCTCGCTGCCGCGGCCGTCGGAGCAGCCCACGTCGAGGACCCGGGCGCCCCGGGTCGCGTGGGCGAGGTACCCGTCGGCCCCGAACAGCCGGTAGTACGCGCGGCGGCGGGCCGTGGTGGTCATGCTCACCCCGAGGGAATCGGCCGCCCACGGGCCCGACCTGAGTGCCGATCGACCGAGTTGGGTCCCGGGGGCGCTCGGTGGCGGCGACAATGGAGGGGCCATGCTCACTCGTCCCGCGACCGGCTCCATCCCCGACAAGCCGGGCTCGTACCAGTTCAAGGACGGGCAGGGTCGGGTCCTCTACGTCGGCAAGGCCAAGAGCCTGCGCAGCCGGCTCCAGAGCTACTTCGCCCCGCCGGAGACGCTGCCGGCCCGCACCCGCCAGATGGTGGCGAGCGCCGAGTCGGTCGAGTGGATCGAGGTCCGCAACGAGGTGGAGGCGTTCTTCCTCGAGTACAACCTGATCAAGCGGCACCGGCCCCGCTTCAACATCCGGTACAAGGACGACAAGTCGTACCCGTACCTCGCGGTCACCCTCGACGAGGAGTGGCCCCGGGCCATGGTGCTGCGGGGCAAGAAGCGCAAGGGCGTCCGCTACTTCGGGCCGTACGCCCACGCGTACGCGATCCGCGAGACGCTCGACCTGCTCCTGCGCACGTTCCCGATCCGGACGTGCACGCAGAACAAGTTCGACCGTCACCACCGTCTCGGCCGCCCCTGCCTCTACGCGCACATCGAGAAGTGCGCGGCGCCGTGCGTCGACGAGATCACCAAGGGCGACTACGACGCGCTCGTCGCCGAGCTGGTCGCCTTCCTCGACGGCGACCACGCGCCGGTCATGGACCGGCTCGAGAAGCAGATGCACGACGCGTCCGAGGCGCTCGAGTTCGAGCGGGCCGCACGCCTGCGCGACCAGCTGTTCTCGGTGCGCAAGGCGGTGGAGCGCCAGCAGATGGTGGCGCCCCGCGAGGAGGATCTCGACGTCATCGGACTCGCGGAGGACCCGATCGAGGCATCGGTGCAGGTGTTCTTCGTGCGCAAGGGCCGGGTGGTCGGGCGCAAGGGCCTCGTGGTCGACAAGGTCGAGGACGTCGACACCCCCGAGCTCGTGGGCAAGCTCGTCGAGCAGCTCTACGCCGAGGCCAATCCGGAGGACGTGCCCCGCGAGGTGCTCGTGCCCGTGGCGCCGGAGGACATCGAGCTGTACGAGGAGTTCCTCGGTACGGCGCGCGGCTCCAAGGTTCGGGTGCGGGTGCCGCAGCGGGGGACCAAGCGCGAGCTGCTCCGGATGGTCACGCACAACGCGCAGGAGGCCTTCACCCAGCACAAGCTGCGCCGCGCGTCCGACCACAACGCCCGGGCCCGCGCCCTCACCGCGCTCCAGGACGCGCTCGCGCTGGCCGAGGCGCCGTTGCGCATCGAGTGCTTCGACATCTCCAACCTCCAGGGCACGGAGATCGTCGCCTCGATGGTGGTGATGGAGGACGCGCTGCCCAAGCGGTCCGACTACCGCCGCTTCAAGATCCGGACCACCGACGGCCAGGACGACTTCGCGTCGATGGAGGAGGCGCTCACGCGCCGCTTCCGTCGCTACCTCGACGAGCGCGACGAGGGCGCCCGGGCCGGGAAGCGCTTCTCGTACCCGCCGAACCTGCTCCTCGTCGACGGCGGCAAGGGCCAGCTCGGCGTGGCCGTGCGGGTGCTCGAGGAGCTGGGGCTGGAGGACATCGCGGTGGCCAGCCTGGCCAAGCGGTTCGAGGAGGTCTACCGCCCGGGCCAGGCCGATCCGATCCGGATCCCGCGCGACTCCGAGGCGCTCTACCTGCTCCAGCAGGTGCGCGACGAGGCCCACCGGTTCGCGATCACCTACCACCGACAGCTGCGGGGGAAGCGGTCGATCCAGTCGGTGCTCGACGACGTGCCCGGGCTCGGGCCGGTGCGCCGCAACCGCCTCCTCAAGGAGCTGGGCTCGGTGAAGGCGCTCCGGGCCTGCACCGAGGACGAGCTGGTGGCGCTGCCGTGGCTGCCCGAGGTCGTCGCCCGGGCGGTCTACGCCACCCTGCACGGCACGGCTCCGCCGCCTCCGGCCGCGCGTGGGACCATGGAGCCCGCATGAAGGGGCTGGACGTCACGATCATCACCGGGATGTCGGGCGCGGGACGCTCGAGTGCGGCCGACGTGCTCGAGGACCTCGGCTTCTTCGTGATCGACAACCTGCCCCCGGCGTTGATCCCGAAGGTGGTCGAGCTCGCGCGAGGGCGCGAGGAGCCCCGCCGGTTCGTGCTCGGCGTCGACGTCCGCTCGGGCACGTTCATGCACGACCTCGAGGGCGCCCTCGCGGAGCTGCGGGAGCAGGGCGTGGTCACGCGCGTCGTGTTCTTCGACGCCAGCAACGACACCCTCGTCCGCCGGTTCGAGGAGACCCGCCGCCGTCACCCGCTCGCCGACTCCGACCGCGTCGTCGACGGCATCACCCGCGAGCGCGAGGTCCTCGGCGTGCTCAAGGGGCAGGCCGACCTCGTGGTCGACACCTCGAGCACCAACGTGCACGAGCTGCGCGACCGCCTGCACGAGCTCTTCGGCGAGGGTGCCCCCACCGAGGGCGCGCTGCAGACGAGCATCGTGTCGTTCGGGTACAAGCACGGCATCCCGGTCGACGTCGACCTCCTGTTCGACTGCCGGTTCCTCCCGAACCCGCACTGGATCGACGAGCTGCGCCCGCTGTCCGGCACCGACGCCGCCGTGCGCGACTACGTGCTCGGCCAGCCCGAGGCCGGCGCGTTCCTCGCCGAGCTCGAGCGGCTGTTCGCGCTCCTGCTGCCCGCGTACGTCAACGAGGGCAAGGCGTACCTGTCGATCGGGGTCGGCTGCACGGGCGGCCGCCACCGCAGCGTGGTGATCGCCACCGAGCTGGCCCGCGTGCTGCGCGACCTCGGGTTCGACGCACGGGTCCACCACCGGGACCGCGACCGTGGGTAGTGGCGTGCTCGACGGCCCCCAGGTCGTCGCGATCGGGGGTGGGCACGGGCTCGCCAACGCCCTGCGGGCCGTGCGGCAGTACGCGGGCGGCATCACCGCGATCGTGACGGTGGCCGACGACGGCGGCTCGTCGGGCCGGCTCCGGCGCGATCTGGGCATCCTCCCGCCCGGCGACCTCCGAAAGGCGCTGGTCGCGCTCGCCGACGAGCGGGCCCTGTGGCCCCGCACGTTCGAGCACCGCTTCGACGACGGCGACCTGGCCGGGCACCCGCTCGGCAACCTGGTGCTCGCCGCGCTGTTCGAGACCGAGGGCGACCCGGTCGTGGCGCTCGACGAGGTCGCTCGGCTCCTCGGTGCCTGCGGCCGGGCGCTGCCCGCCGCCACCGAGCCGGTGGTGCTCAAGGCCGACGTCGACGGCAACGAGGTGGAGGGCCAGGTCGCGGTGGCCACCGCCCTGGGGCGGATCAACCGGGTCGAGGTGGTCCCGGCCGACGCCCGCCCGGTGCCCGAGGCGATCGCGGCGATCACCGGCGCCGACCAGGTGGTGCTCGCCCCCGGGTCGCTCTACACGAGCGTCCTCGCCGTTCTCGTGGTGCAGGGGACGGCTGCGGCCGTCCGCCACGCTCCCGGCCGGGTGGTGCAGGTGGGCAACCTCCGCCCCCAGCACGCCGAGACCGCGGGGATGGACGCCGCCGACCACCTCCAGGCGATCCTCGACCACGGCGGGCGCGTCGACGCCTACCTCGCCCCCGATCCGGGGGAGCTCGTGGTCGACGCCGACCGCATCCGGGCACTCGGGGCCGACGCGATCCGGGCCGACGTGGCCGACGCGGGGGCCGCCGAACACGATCCGGACAGATTGGCAATCGCCCTCGCGGCTCTGCTGTAGTCGGACCGCAAGCGGGCGTGCTCGTCGCACCCCGATCGAGTTCTCGTATCCAGTTCTCGTCGTCCTGAGCAGGGAGCAAGCAATGATCCGTGTCGGCATCAACGGTTTCGGCCGCATCGGCCGTTCGTTCACCCGGGCCCTCCTCGCCCGGGGCGCGGGCGCCGGGGTCGAGCTCGTGGCGGTCAACGACCCCATGGGCGACAGCGCCACCATGGCCTTCCTGCTCAAGCACGACTCCGTCGGTGGCACCCTCCGCAACGAGGTGAAGGCGGGCGGCAGCGGCTTCTCGATCGACGGCAAGGAGATCACCAAGCTCGAGGTGATGGACCCGGCCGAGATCCCGTGGGGCGACCAGGGCGTGGAGGTCGTCATCGAGTCGACCGGCCTGTTCACCGCCCGCGAGAAGGCCGCCGGCCACCTCGCCGGGGGCGCCAAGCGCGTGATCATCTCCGCCCCGAGCAACGACGCCGACGCCATGATCTGCCTCGGCGTCAACGACGAGGTGTTCGACCCGGCGAGCCAGACGGTCGTGTCGAACGCGTCCTGCACCACCAACTGCCTCGCGCCGATGGCCAAGGTGCTCAACGAGCGCTTCGGCATCGAGCGCGGCCTCATGACCACGGTCCACGCCTACACGAGCGACCAGTCCCTCCAGGACCTCGCGCACCCGAGCCGCAAGGGCGAGCCCGACCTGCGCCGCATGCGGGCCGCGGCGCTGTCGATCATCCCGAGCAGCACGGGCGCGGCGCGGGCCATCGGCCTCGTGCTCCCGGAGCTCAAGGGCAAGCTCGACGGCACCTCGTTGCGCGTGCCCACGCCCACCGGGTCGATCACCGACCTCACCGCCGAGATCTCCACCGACGCGTCGGTCGAGGACATCAACGCGGCGTTCGCCGAGGCGGCCGCCAACCCATCGTTCCGCGGGGTGCTCGAGTACACCGAGGAGCCGCTGGTGTCGGCCGACATCGTGGGCAACCCGTCGTCGTGCATCTTCTCGGCGCGCGACACGATGGCCAACGGCCGGCTCGTGAAGTTGCTCGGCTGGTACGACAACGAGTGGGGCTACTCGAACCGCCTCGTCGACCTCGTCGCCTTCATCGGCGCGCAGTAGCAGCGCGGCGGTACGCCGTGGACGTCCCGGTTCTGGAAGACCTCTCGCTCGAGCGGTGTCAGCGCGTGCTGGTGCGGGTCGACTTCAACGTGCCGTTGCGCGACGGCGTGATCGAAGACGACCTCCGCATCGTCTCGGCGTTGCCCACGATCGAGTGCCTGCGGGAGAAGGACGTCACGGTCGTGCTGGCGAGCCACCTCGGCCGGCCCAAGGGCAAGGTGGACGAGAAGTACTCGTTGGCCCCGGTGGCCGAGCACCTCGGCCGGATCCTCGGCGTGGAGGTCCCGCTCGCGACGCGCGCGGTCGGCCCGGCCGTCGAGGAGCTCGTCGCGGCGTCGGAGCCCGGCTCCGTGGTGATGCTCGAGAACCTGCGCTTCAACCCGGGCGAGGAGGCCAACGACCCGGGCTTCGCCACCAACCTGACCATGGGCTACGACGCGTACGTCAACGACGCCTTCGGCGCGTCGCACCGCGCGCACGCCAGCATCGTGGGCCCACCCCGCGTGCTGCCGAGCGCGGCCGGGCGACTGCTCGCCCGCGAGGTCGAGGTGCTCGGCCGCCTGCTCCAGGGCGCCGACCGGCCCTTCGTCGCCGTGCTCGGCGGGGCCAAGGTGAGCGACAAGCTCGGCGTGATCGAGGCCCTGCTCGACAAGTGCGACACCGTGCTCGTGGGCGGCGCGATGGCGTTCACGTTCTTCCTCGCCCAGGGGCTGACCGTCGGCGACTCGCTGGTGGAGCCCGACATGGTCGACGAGTGCAAGCGCCTGCTCGCCGGCGGTCGGGTGCAGATCCCCACCGACGTCGTGGTCGCGCAGGACATCACCGACGACGCCGAGACGCAGACCGTGGCGGCCGACGCGATGCCCGACGGCTGGAAGGGCCTCGACGTCGGTCCCGCGACGGTCGACGCGTACCGCGCCGCGATCGGCGGCGCCGCGACGGTCCTGTGGAACGGCCCGATGGGGGTGTTCGAGGTGGCGCCGTTCGCGGCCGGCACCATCGGCGTCGCCGAGGCCGTGGCCGGCTGCGCGGGCTTCACCGTGGTGGGCGGGGGCGACAGCGCCGCGGCGATCCGTCAGTTCGGGCTGGCCGAGAAGGTCAGCCATGTCAGCACCGGTGGCGGCGCCGCGCTCGAGCTGATCGAGCTGGGCGACCTGCCCGGGCTCGAGGCGCTCCGCGGCGCTCCGAACGCCGAGAGACCTGTTCGTGCGTTCGGCGGGCCCAGAGCCGGCTGAACGCGCACACCGAGAAGAAGAGGAGCACACGTGACCGAGTCGGGTCGCCGTCCGATCATCGCCGGCAACTGGAAGATGCACCACGACCACCTCATCGCGATCCAGGTGGTGCAGAAGCTCTCCTACCTGCTCGAGAAGGAGGACTTCGAGGGCTGTGACGTGGTGATCTGCCCGCCGTTCACCGACCTGCGCACCCTCCAGACGCTGATCGAGGCCGACAAGCTGGAGTTCGGGCTCGGCGCCCAGAACTGCTACTTCGAGGACAGCGGCGCGTTCACCGGCGAGGTGAGCCCGGTGATGCTGGCGAAGCTCAACGTCGACTACGTGATCCTCGGCCACAGCGAGCGGCGCCAGCTCTTCGGCGACACCGACGAGCTCGTGAACAAGAAGGTCAAGGCGGTGCTCAAGCAGGGCATGCGGCCCATCGTGTGCGTGGGGGAGACGCTCGAGGAGCGCGAGGCCGGCGCCACGGCCGAGCGGGTCTCGGGCCAGGCCCGGGCCGCGTTCGCGGGCGTCAAGGCCGCCCAGGCCGAGCAGTGCGTGGTGGCCTACGAGCCCATCTGGGCCATCGGCACCGGTCGCAACGCCACCCCCGACGACGCCAACGACACCATCGGGGTGATCCGGGGTGCCCTCCGGGACCTCTACGGCCCGACCGCCGACGCCATGCGGATCCAGTACGGCGGCAGCGTGAAGCCGGGGAACATCGGCGAGCTCATGGCCATGCCCGAGATCGACGGGGCCCTCGTGGGCGGCGCCAGCCTCGACCCCGACGACTTCGCCCGCCTGGTCAAGTGGGGCAAGTAGCCCGGTCGGGGCGGTTCGACGAGAACAAGTAGCATCTCTGCCGTGCTCACCGCCATCATCACCGTGATCGACGTCGGCGCCGCCCTCGGACTGATCTTCCTGATCCTGCTGCACTCGGGCCGTGGCGGCGGTCTGTCCGACATGTTCGGCGGCGGCCAGCTGGGTGGCTCGATGGCCGGATCCACGGTCGTCGAGCGCAACCTCGACCGGCTGACGGTCATCGTGGCCGTGATCTTCGTCTTCGCCTCGGTCATCCTGGCGCTCCAGGTCGGCTGACCCCGCCGCCCGGGACGCCCGGGCTGTCGCGCCCGGGCCGATTTGTGGCTCAAGTTGCGCGTGGGGATTGCCGACAATTCCCGAACGCGGCCTGGTACACCTGCGTTGCCAGGTCGCGCGTGGGCATGACCCGCGATCGGGAGGCTGGGGATGAATCGTTGGGGCAGCGGTCGGCGGGCCGCACTCATGTTGGCGGTGGTGGTCACCGCGGCAACGCTGGGGACGGCCGTCCCGGGAGCCGCCGCGCCCGAACGGCCGGCCCAGAGCTCGGCCGCGCCGGGCGGGGCGCTGCGGCTCAGCGCCGAGGAGGAGCTCTTCTGCGCCGATTGGATCGCCAGCTGTGCGGCCCTCTCGTGGGGGAACTGGTCCCTCGGGATCCAGACCCTCCCGCAGGCGTTCCGGGTGACCCCCGACGGCGAGTACACCCCCGGGCCGGTGCTCGCGGGGGAACCGACGGTCGACGCCGGTCCGCCGGTCGAGATCACCTACCGGATCAACCCCGACGCGGTGTGGAGCGACGGCACGCCGATCACGTCGAAGGACTTCGAGTACCTGTGGAAGCAGGTCACGACCGGCAAGGACATCTACGACACCACGGGCTACGACAAGATCTCCGCGGTCGACACGTCCGATCCGAAGACGGCGGTCGTCACCTTCAGTGAGCCCTACGCGGGCTGGAAGGACCTCTTCGGCGGCTTCTACTTCCTCCTGCCCAGCCACCTGCTCGAGGGCAAGGACCGGCACAAGGAGATGAAGGACGGCTACGCGTTCTCGGGTGGCCCCTGGATGCTGGAGAACGGCAAGGCGGGCTGGGACAAGGGCCGCAGCCTCACGCTCGTGCCCAACCCGAAGTACTGGGGCACCGAGCCCCAGATCGGGAAGGTGATCTTCCAGTTCATCCCCGAGAGCAGCGCGGAGACCCAGGCGCTCAAGACCGGTCAGGTGCTCGCCGCGTACCCGCAGCCCCAGACCGGCGTGCTCGACGAGTTCGACAAGGCGGGCCTCAGCTACCAGGTCGGGTTCGGCAACACCTACGAGGGGCTGTGGCTCAACGCCGACCAGTTCCCGCTCGATTCCAAGGCGGTGCGTCAGGCGCTGCTCTACGCGACCGACCGCCAGGCCATCGTCGACCAGATCGTGAAGCCCGCGGTGCGGGAGGGGCGGGTGCTCCAGAGCTTCATCGTGCCGTCGTTCCCGCAGTACTACGCGCCGACGTTCAACACGTACTCGCACAGCCAGGCCAAGGTCGACGAGCTCATGACCGGCGACGGCTGGGCCAAGGGCTCCGACGGGGTCTGGGCGAAGAACGGGCGCAAGGCGACGATCGAGGTCGCCACGACGTCGGGCAACGAGTCGCGCGAGCTCACGCAGCAGCTGTGGCAGAGCCAGCTCCAGCAGGCCGGATTCGCGCTCGACATCGAGAACGCCAGCGCCGACCTGCTGTTCGGCAAGCTGATCCCGCGCGGCCGGTTCAGCACCGGGCTCTACGCACAGGTGGGCACGCCCGACCCCGGGCTGTGCGTCGTGTTCTGCTCGGAGAACATCCCCACGAAGAAGAACGGCTACGTGGGCCAGAACTACACGCGTCTCGTGAGCCCGGCCATCGACGCGCCGTGGGCTGCGGCAGACCGTCAGATCGACGTCACCCAGCGGGTGACCAGCGTGAAGCAGGGGCAGGTGGCGCTGGCCGACGAGGCGGTGTCGATCCCGCTGTACCAGAAGCCGACGGTGTTCGTGTTCGACGGCCGGAAGGTCGGCGGCCCGCTCCAGGACAACTCGGTCGAGGGCCCCTTCTACAACCTGGAGCAGTGGTACCTGAAGTAACCCCATGAGGCGCTGCTCGCCGTCGCGCCGTCCGAGCGTCCCTCACCTGCGGGCGATGGGGTGGGACAATCGCCCGGCTCATGTGGAAGTACGTCGCCCGCCGCGCGCTCGCGTCCATCCCGGTGCTGCTGCTGGCGTCCGTGCTCATCTTCCTGCTCGTGCGGGAGTTCGGCGCCGACCCCGCCCGCCAGCGCTGTGGCAGCTCCCGCGACCCCGCGTGCGTGACGCGGGTGCGCGAGCAGCTCGGCCTCGACCGCTCCCTGCCGGTCCAGTACGTCGACGAGATGAAGAGCTTCGTGACCGGGGACTGGGGCACCAGCCTGCGCTCCGACCGTTCGGTCGGCGAGCTCATCGGCGACGCCCTCGCCGAGACCGCGCCGCTCGCGTTCTGGGCCGTGCTGCTGTCGCTCGGGGTGGCCGTCGGGATCGGGGTCACCTCGGCCCGCCATCCCGGCTCGGTGCGCGACTCCACGTACACCGTGCTCGCCTTCGCGGGCATCGCCATGCCCACGTTCTGGCTCGGGCTGCTCGTGATCCAGGCGTTCACCTACGAGCTCCAGCAGCGGCTGCACCTCGACGAGCCGTTCTTCTACTCGATCCCCAACCCGGTCGGCAGTGGGCTCGTCGACTCGTTCCGCGAGCTCGCGCTGCCCGTGTTCGTGCTGTCGGTGCAGCTCGTGGCCGGCTGGAGCCGCTACCAACGCTCCGCGTTGGTGGACGAGCTGCACGGCGACCACATCCGCACCGCGCGCGCGAAGGGCCTCAGCGAGCGACGCGTCGTGTGGAAGCACGGGTTCCGCGGATCGGCCACGTCGCTCGTGACGGTGGTCGCGATCGACGCCGGCGCGCTCATCGGCGGCGTGGTGGTCACCGAGCGGGTGTTCTCGCGCCCGGGGATGGGGACGCTGCTGCTCGCCGCGCTGCGCGACGGCGACACCGCGGTGCTCCTGCCGTGGATGCTCGTCGTCGGTGTGGTGGTCATCCTCGCCAACCTGCTCGCCGACGTGCTCTATGCCGCACTCGACCCGCGCGTGCGCCTCGTGAGCCGGAGCGTGTCGTGACGGGAGACCGGCGATGAGCAGCTTCGGGGAGCCGGGTGGTCCGGTCCGCCGGTCCGGGGTGGGGGAGGCGCCCACCACGGGGACGGCCGCGCTGCTCGACGTCGACGTCCGCACTGCCGACGCGCTCGCCCGCCATCCCGAGGACGCGCCGCCGCCCGCGTCCTTCCTGCGCCGGTTCGGTCGTCGCCCGCTCGCGGTGATCGGCGCGGTGGTCCTGCTGGTCCTGGTGCTGGCCGCGGTGTTCGCCCCGGTGCTGGCGCCCGCGGACGCGACGCCCGTGCTCACCCGCGAGGTGCTCGCCGAGGCTCGTCACGGGCCGTCGTGGGAGCACCCCTTCGGGACCGACAAGCTCGGCCGCGACCAGCTCAGCCGGGTGCTCTACGGACTGCGGGCGTCGCTCGTCGTGGGCATCGGCGTGGCGGCGCTGTCGGTCGTCGCGGGGGTCATCATCGGCTCGCTCGCCGGCTGGCGCGGCGGCTGGATCGACTCCCTGTTGATGCGGTTCACCGACCTGTTCCTCGTGATCCCCGCGCTCGTCGTCCTGCTCGTGGTGGCCAACAACCCCGATCCGTCGTTCTTCGGGCTCTTCGACCTCCCACCCGCGACCGAGATCCCGGGCATGGTCCTGCTCCTCGCCGCGCTCGGGTGGATGCCGATGGCGCGCATCGTTCGGGGCGAGTTCCTGTCGCTGCGCGAGCGCGACTACGTGGAGGCCGCGCGCGCCGCGGGCGCGTCCGACCGACGCATCGTGTTCACCCACCTGCTGCCCAACACGTTCGGCCCCATCGTCGTGTTCGCCACGCTCGCCGTCGGCATCGCGATCCTCAACGAGGCCGTGCTGAGCTTCCTCGGCGCGGGACTCCAGTACCCCACGGTGTCGCTCGGGCAGATGATCTCCGACGCGGAGGACACCGTGGGCTCCGACCTCGCGTACCTGATCCTGTACCCGGGGCTCGTGCTGTTCGTCCTCGTCCTCGCGGTGAACCTCGTGGGCGACGGCCTGCGCGACGCCATCGATCCGCACTCCCGTGGCTGACGACGCGCCGACCGCGCCCACCACACCGAGCGCGACGGTGCTCGCGGTCACCGACCTCGTGGTGACGCTGCGGACCCGCGGGCGCACCGCCACCATCCTCGACGGCGTGTCGCTGTCGGTCGACGCGGGGGAGACGGTCGCGCTGGTGGGCGAGTCGGGGGCGGGGAAGACGGTCCTCGCGCTCGCGGTGATGGGCCTGCTCCCCGACGGGATGCGGGTCGACGGGGGCTCGATCCGCGTGGGCGGCGACGAGCTGGTGCACGCACGCGACGCCACGATCCGGGTGAAGCGCGGCGCCGAGATGGCGATGGTCTTCCAGGACCCGCAGTCGTCGCTGCACCCGGCGTTCCGCGTCGGCGCGCAGGTGGCGGAGGCGATCCGCGCGCACGACACGGGTACGTCGAAGGCGGACGCGACCGCGCGGGCCACCGAGCTGCTCCGGCGCGTCGGCATCCCCCAGGCCGAGATCCGCGCCCGCGACTACCCGCACCAGCTCTCGGGCGGCATGCGCCAGCGGGTGATGATCGCGATGGCGATGGCCAACGAGCCCCGGCTGCTCATCGCCGACGAGGCCACCACCGCGCTCGACGTGACCGTGCAGGCCCAGGTGCTCGACGTGCTGCGGGCCGCGCAGGCGGCCACCGGCGCGGCGATGCTCGTGGTGACCCACGACCTCGGCGTGGTGGCGTCGATCGCCGACCGGGTGATGGTGATGTACTCGGGCCGGATCGCGGAGTCGGGCACGGTCGACGACGTGCTCGGCGCGCCGGCGCACCCGTACACGCGCGGCCTGCTCGCCGCGGTGCCGCGGCTCGCGAGTGGCGACGCGCCGGTGCAGGCCATCCCGGGGCAGCCGCCGAGCCCGTTCGCACGTCCGTCAGGCTGCGCGTTCCATCCCCGTTGCGCCCACGCCGACGACCGCTGCGCCGCCGAGGTGCCGCCGCTCCTCGCCGCACCGGGGGGCGCGGCAACCCGCGCCGTCGCCTGCCATCACGCGGGCGCACTCCGATGACCGGGACCGGACCCGGCGCGCCGCCCATGCCGCTCCTCGCGGTCGACCGGTTGGTCAAGCACTTCCCCGTGCAGGGGGACGCGTACGGGCGCGGTGACCGCGACCAGGTCGTCCACGCGGTCGACGGCGTGTCGTTCGCCATCGCGCCGGGGGACACGCTCGCGCTGGTGGGGGAGTCCGGCTGCGGCAAGTCGACCGTCGCCCGGCTCGTGCTCCGGCTGCTCGAGCCCACCGCCGGCATGATCCGGTTCGCCGGCGCGGATGTGACCCGCGCGAAGCCGCGCGACCTGCGTGACCTCCGCCGGCGCGCGCAGATCGTCTTCCAGGACCCGTTCTCGTCGTTCGACCCGCGCCGGCGCGTGGGCGACTCCGTGGCCGAGCCGCTCGTGGCCCAGGGCCGCAAGGCCGAGGTCGCGGCGCGCGTCCCCGAGCTGCTCGAGCTCGTAGGGCTCGAGGCCGCGGCCGCGACCCGCTACCCGCACGAGTTCTCCGGCGGGCAGCGCCAGCGACTCGCGATCGCCCGCGCGCTCTCCGTGCAGCCCGACCTCGTGGTGCTCGACGAGCCCGTGAGCGCGCTCGACGTGTCGATCCAGGCCCAGGTGCTCACGCTCCTCGCCGACCTGCGCACCCGATTCGGGCTCGCCTACCTGTTCATCAGCCACGACCTCGCGGTCGTGCGCTCCGTGGCCGATCGGGTCGCGGTGATGCACCTCGGCCACATCGTGGAGACCGGGCCGACCGCCGCAGTGTTCGCCGATCCGGTGCACCCGTACACGCGAGCGCTGCTCTCGGCGGTGCCCGATCCCGACCCGAAGGTCGAGCGCACTCGCGAGCGGATCGTGCTGCCGGGGGAGCCGCCGAGCCCGATCGACCCGCCCAGCGGCTGCCGGTTCCGCACGCGCTGCGCGCTTGCCGTCGATGCGTGCGCCGAGTCGGAGCCGCCCCTCGCCGAACGCGGCGGCGGGCACTTCGTCGCGTGCCCGGTTTCACTGGCCGCGCCGACCGCACCATGACCGTCCCCAGTCTCTCGGTGGGCCTCGCGCCCGGGCCGCACGCGGTCGAGCTCACGCGGCTCGCGGTCGACCTCGGCTGCGAGCGCGTCTACCTCTGGGACTCTCCCGCGGTGTACGAGGACGTGTTCGTGTGGCTCGCGCGCCTCGCCGAGGTCACCGACGCGCGCCTCGGCACCGCGGTGCTCGTGCCCAACCTGCGCCACGTGATGACGTGCGCGTCCGCGATCGCCACGCTCGAGGACCTCGCTCCCGGCCGGTTCGCGTACGGCTTCGGCACGGGGGCGACCGCGCGCACCGTCCTCGGGAAGAAGGCGCTCTCGCTCGCGAGCACCCGGCGGTACTTCGAGCAGCTGCGCGGGCTGTTGCGGGGCGAGGTGGTGGAGGTCGACGGCGAGCGGACACAGATGATCCACTGGCCCGGGCTCGCGCCCGACCGGCCGATCGAGGTGCCGCTGCTGTGGAGCGCGTTCGGACCCAAGAGCCTGGAGATCGCGCGCGAGGTCGCCGACGGCGTGATGAGCGTGAGCGACGAGCCGCTCGGCTTCGACTGGAACGTGCGGATGGTGAACGGCACCGTCCTCGAACCGGGGGAGGATCTCGCGACGCCGCGTGTGCAGGACGCGGTGGGCCCGTGGCTCGTGCTGCCCTACCACGTGGCCGGTCAGTTCGACCCCGACGCGCTCGACCGGATGCCCCGCGACCCCGAGTGCCGCGCCGCCACCGAAGCCCTGCGCCCGCGCGACGAGGTGCACCTCGTGGTGCACGAGGGCCACGCCACCCACGTCAACGAGCGTGACCGGATGCTGCTCGACGTGGTGGGCGACGTGCCGTTCCGCAGTGCGTTCTGG
>JBAZYX010000026.1:0-38580 GCA_041659105.1 Acidimicrobiia bacterium | reverse complement strand
CCCGGGAGGATCATCGCCCGCCCGTCCACGCGGTCGAGGTACGCGGCGGTGTCGACCCAGGCCCGGGGCACGTCCTCGGGGCGCTGGTACCGGTCGGGGAGCAGGCCCGAGCTCCACGGTGACGCGAACGTGAGCACGGCGGCCGCGAGCACGACGACCGCGCCGGCCCGCCCGAGCCGCAGGTCGCGGCCGCGCAGGGCGGCGAGGCCGGCCGCGCCGAGGCCGGCGAGACCGAACGCGACGAGGGCCGCGGCGCGCTGGGTGTTGCGCAGGCTCAGCACCAGGCCCGACTTGCGGCTCAGCGACTCGAAGACCGTGCCCACGAGGGACCGGTCGGTCGTCCCGAACGCGACCGTCGAGAGGAGCAGGCCGACGACGATGAGCGCGACGAAGAACGCGCGCTCGCGAAGACGGGACCACCACCCGAGGGCCAGGCACGCGAGCGGCGCGGCGAACGACACCGCGAGGAGCGCGATCGACTGGGTGAACGGCGGCGCGAAGCCCTTCAGCCACGGTCCCTGGTTGTCGCCGCCGTAGAAGAACCAGTAGCCCAACCCGCGGAAGACCTCGATCGCCGAGGTCGAGACCGAGGTCTGGCGCACGGTCTCGGTGACCTGGAGGATCGGCAGCCCGTACTGGCCGCCGACGCGATACGCCATCAGCCACCACAGCTGGGTGGCGAGGGTGAGCGCGGCGAGACGCGCGATCGTCTCGATCCCGGCGCGCAACGACGCGCCGCGCTCCCACCACACCGCGTACGGGATCCACAGCATCGCGCCCGCGAGCACGAAGAAGATCGAGCTCCCGTTCAGCGAGCCCGCGGTGGTGGTGACGAGCGCGAACACCGCCGCCCATCGCCACGGGTCCGCACGCAGCGCGTTGCGCACGGCGACCACCAGCCACGGGAGCGCGGCGAACGGGAGGAGGAGCGCGGACTGCCCGGTGATGTGCCCGAGGACGAACGGGGACAGGCCGTAGACGATCCCACCCACGACCGCCGCGGACCGGTCCCGCCACAGCGACCGGAAGCACCAGTACGCTCCGGCGGCCGCGGCGAACATGATCGTTCCCAGCCAGAACCGCTGCGCCACCCAGTCGGGGATCCCCAGCACGTCGGTGACCCAGTAGTAGGGCCCCATCGGCCACAGGTAGCCGAGGTTCTGGTGGGTGACCGTTCCGCCCGACCACCGGCGGTTCCACAGGTTCGGGGCGCTGGCGAGCAGCCCGCCCGGGTCGAGGTAGAGGTAGAGCTTCGTGTCGGCGTTGAGGCGACCCCGGTTCGCGAGGAACAGCGGGAGGTACGTGATCGCGGCGAGGATGCCGACGGCGGTCCAGTCCCCACGTCGGGGGGATCGCTCGCCGTGGACGCGCGGGGGCCTTCCGGCCGAGGTCTCGGCGGCCCGCACCTCAGCCACCGACGCGGGCGCGCAGCACCGACTCGAACGCGTCGACCGCTCGGTCCCAGGTGAACGACGCCGCGCGATCGCGCGCCGCGGCGGCCATGGTCGCCCGGCGCGCGCCGTCGGTCGCGAGCTCGGTCCACGCGGCCACGAACGCGTCGTCGTCGGCGGCGAGGACCCCGGTGACGCCGTCGACCACGGAGTCGCGCACGCCGGGCACGTCGTAGGCCACGGTGGGCACGCCCGCGGCGGCGGCCTCCATCACCACGGTGCCCCAGCCCTCGTGGTGCGCGGGGTGCACGAGCAGCCAGGCGGCGCCGAGCTCCGCGCCCTTGCGGTCCTCCGACACCGCGCCGGTGAAGGTGACGCCGGGCCCGGCCAGGCCGCGGAGCCGGTCGAGCTCCGGGCCGTCGCCCACGATCACCAGCTCGCCGCCGGTGACGGCATGGACCCGGGGCCAGCACCGCAGCGCGAGGTCGACCCGCTTGTGGGGCACGAGCCGGCCGAGCACGAGGAAGCGGGGGGTGGGCGACGGTGACCCGGACGTGACCACGGGCGCGAGGCCCATCTCGATGGTGGTGATCCGGCCCGGCTCGACCCCGAGGCCGGCGAGCGCGGTGGCCGTGGAGGCCGAGACCGCGACGAACGCGGCATGGCGGTACACGAACGGCATGGCCGAGCGCTCCAGCCAGCGGCCGAACGCGGCGACCGGGGCGGGGAACTGCATCGCCCATTGCTCGGTGTGCACGTGGTGCACGAGGCAGACCACCGGCGCTCGCTGCCACCCGGGTGCGAAGAAGGGGATGCCGTTCTCCACGTCGACCACGACGTCGGCCCCCCGCACGTGGCGGTGCAGCTGCACCGGCGCCCCGACGTACTGGGTGTAGGTCCCCCCGGTGGAGCGCACCGCGTAGGGATGGCTGGTGGTGGGGCCGCCCGCCAGGAGGGTGACGTCGTGGCCGCGCGCGGCGAGGCCGCTCGCGAGGTGGTCGACCACGACCTCGGAGCCGCCGGCTTGGGGATGCGCGAGGTCGCGCCAGGAGACGAAGACGATTCGCATTCGGTGGGCCGAGGCTAGGCCGACCGGCCCGGGTGGCCGGGGCAGGCGGCGGAGGTGCCGCGGCGGGCGGAGCGGCTCAGGCGGCCGCGGGCGGGCCGGTCCAGCCGAGGGCCCGGGCGTCGGCGCGGACCCGGGCGCGGCGAAGGCGGATGACCACCGCGAGCAGGGCCGCCCCGGTGCGCAGGGAGTCGCGGACGGGCCGCACGCTGGAGCCCTCGACGGCGGTCCACGTGACGGGCACCTCGACGATGCGGTACCCGAGGCGGTCGGCGATCACGAGCACCTCGGGGTCGAACGCGAACCCGTCGACCTGCCCGAGCGCGAACACGAGCCGGGCGACGTCGCCCCGGAAGGCCTTGAACCCGCACTGGGAGTCGTGGACGTCGAGGCGGGTCAGCAGTCGAACCATCCGGTTGAAGGTCCGCCCCATCGCCGCCCGCAGCCGCGTGGTGTGGATGACGGTCGAGCCGGGGACGGCCCGCGACCCCACCACCACGTCGGCGTCGGTGAGCCGGGCGAGGAAGCCGTCGAGCACGGCGAGGTCGGTGGCGAGGTCGGCGTCCATGTAGAGCACGACGTCGCCCGTGGTGGCGGCGACGCCCGCGCGGACGGCCGCGCCCTTGCCCCGGTTCTCGGGCAGCGCGACGACCTGCGCGCCGGCGTGCCCGGCGAGCGCGTCGCGCGCGAAGCGCGCGGTGTCGTCAGTGCTGCCGTCGTCGACCACCACGATCTCGGTGGTGGCGTCGGGGAACCGGGTGAGGAGCGCGGCCAGCGTCTGGGGGAGGCGGGCGGCCTCGTCGTACGCGGGGACGACGATGCTGAGCTGTGGGCGCGCGGTCACGACGGCTCCTCGCAGGAAGGCACCTTTATACTCGGTGCCCCTGAGCACGGTCGCAGTCTCCGACGCCCTGGACGCGCCCGGCCCGTCCCCTGCCCCGGACCGTTCGGGTGGCGTGTGGTGGCTCGCCTTCGGAGCGCTCGCGCTGGTCGCGTTCGTGCTGATCCTGGTGGCCGGGCACGACCTCACCTTCTTCTTCGACGAGTGGACGTGGATCCTCGACCGGCGCGAGGTCACGCTCGACACGCTGCTCCAGCCGCACTACGGCCACCTGTCGCTCGTGCCCGTCGCGATGTACCAGGTGCTGTTCCACACCGTGGGCATCGACCACTACTGGCCGTACCGCGTGATGATCGCGACCGCGCATCTCGGCGTGGCCGCGCTCGTGTTCGCGTACCTGCGCCGGCGGGTCGCTCCGGTGGCCGCGCTCGCGGGCGCGGCACTGGTGCTCGCGTTCGGTGCGGCGTGGCAGGTGATCCTCTGGCCTTTCCAGACGAGCTTCGCGATGAGCCTGGTGGGGGGAATCGGCGCGCTGGTGCTCCTCGACCGGCGCACCCGGCGGGGCGACGTGGGCGCGGCGTTGATGGGGCTCCTCGCGCTGGCGTCGTCGGGCGTGGGCGTCCCGTTGGTGGCCGGGGTGGGGCTGGAGGTCGTGCTGCGGCGCCAGTGGCGCCGGCTGTGGGTGGCGCTCGCGCCGGTCGCGCTCTACGCGCTGTGGTGGGTGGGCTACGGCGAGCGCAAGGGCGAGGCCGACGGGGTGGTGGGCACGGCGCGCTGGGCCGTGGAGTTCGCCGGGGCCACCGTGGGTGGGATCACCGGGACCGGATCGACGGTGGGTCAGGTGCTGCTGCTCCCGCTCGCGGCGGTGCTCGTGTGGGGGATCCGGCGCGCCGACGCCGAGCGGCGGCCCCGTGTGGTCGCGCAGGAGGCGATGCTCGTCGGCTACTGGCTGCTCATCGCGTTCAGCCGGTCGGGGCTCCAGGCGCCCGCCACGAGCCGGTACCTCTACGCCGGTGGCGTGCTCCTCGTGCTCGCGCTGGGGGAGTGTGCCGCGGGGATCCCCCTGCGCGCACCGGCCGCGGTGGTGCTCGCGGCGGTGTTGGCGTTCGCTCTCGTCGTCAACGTGGCCGACCTGTTCGACGGCGGTGACGAGCTCCGTGGCTTCACGGAGCAGAAGCTGGCCGAAGTGAGCGCGATCGACATCGGGACGCGCACGCTCGACCGTGGCTACGTGGCGGTACGGGCCGCGCCGCCGATCGACGGCCGGCCGCTCGTGGCCGCGTTCGCCGACCTCGGGTCCCCCGCGCTCGACGTCCGTGGCGTGCGCGAGCTCCCCGACCGGTACCGGCGCCAGGCCGACGGGCACCTCGCCGCGACGGTCGGCATGGGGCTCACCGGCGCGACGCCGGCGGCCGGTGCACCACCCGCGGTCACGCGCGGCGAGCCCGGGACCGCCGCGGGCGCGTCGTGCGTGCGGTTCGCGCCGGGGGCGGCCGGCGTGGACGTGGAGGTGGAGTCGGCCTCGCGGTTCCTGAGGGTCGAGGCGCTCGGGACGTCGCCGGTGGACCTCCGCCTCCGCGCGTTCGGCGATGGCTACTTCGCCCAGGACCCGCCGTACGCGACGGTGCCCGACGGCGAGGCCCGCGACCTCCCCACGCCCCGGAGCGCCGCGCCCCGCTGGCGCGTGGGGCTGCGGTCCGCCGACGCCGTCGAGGTGTGCGGTACCCCTGGTCCGGCCCCGCGCTGACGGGCGCGTGGCCTATTGGGCCGCGACGCGGGCGAGGTCGCGTGCGAGCTCCGCGATGAACCCGCCCAGCTGCTTCTGCACCATCCGGCCCGTGAAGGGGATCTTGAGCCGGTACCGCGACTGCCAGTGGATGTCGGTGCCGCCCGTGCCCGTGGGGGTCAGGGTCACGTCGTCCCGGTAGTCGCGCAGGGGCAGCCCCGACAGGAGGACGTACGCGACGTGGCGCGGCGGCTCGAAGGCCACGATCCGCTCGAGCGTGCGGACCCGGTCCCGGGCGAACCGCCGGACGGCGCCGACGCCCTGGGGAGCGTCGTTGCCGGGCTGCTCGATCTCGGCGCGGTCGAACGGGCTCCACGACGGCCAGGTCGTCGCGTCGGCGAGCAGGGGCCAGACCCGCTCCGGCGGGGCGGCGCTGGTGGTGTGGACGTCGATGTGCTGGTCGGCCATGGCGATAGCGTGCCGTGCCATGGCCGACCAACCCAAGTCCTTTCACCTCAGCGCCCCGATCCACGAGTACCTCGTGGCCCACGGAACCCCGCCCGACGCCGTGCAGCGGGCCCTCATCGGGCGCACGGCCGAGCTCGGCGGCATCTCGATGATGCAGATCGCGCCGGAGCAGGGTGCGTTCATGACGATCCTCACCCGGCTCCTCGGTGTGCGGAACGCGATCGAGATCGGAACGTTCACCGGGTACTCGGCGCTGTGCATCGCCCGGGGCCTGGCCGACGGCGGCCGGCTCGTGTGCTGCGACGTGAGCGAGGAGTGGACCGCCATCGCGCGAGACGCCTGGGAGCAGGCCGGCGTGGCCGACCGCATCGACCTGCGGATCGCGCCCGCGCTGGACACCCTCGCGACGCTGCCCGCCGAGGAGCACCTCGACCTCGTGTTCATCGACGCCGACAAGGACAACTACGCCAACTACTACGAGGCGCTGCTCCCGCGGGTGCGCCGCAACGGCGCGATCCTCGTCGACAACACGCTGTGGTCGGGCGCGGTGATCGACCCCGAGGCGAACGACGCGAACACCGTCGCGATCCGCGCGTTCAACGACATGGTCGCGGCCGACGACCGCGTCGACACCGTGCTGCTGTCGATCAGCGACGGCCTCACCCTCCTCCGCAAGCGCTGATCCTGCGTTTTGGCGTCGTTCGACCCCCCGAAGCGGTTGCCGTACGACGCCAAAAATCCGGGGGGGTCAGGCCAGGAGGAGGCGGCCCGGCTCGGGGATGGTGCCGCGGGCGCCGGTGCGGAAGCGGGCGCACGGGGTGAGGCGCTCGGTGAGGCTGGTGACCACGAGGTCGCCCTCGCTGTCGTCGACCTCCACCCACCAGCGCGCGGCGTCGTAGCGGAGCGCGTCGTCGTCGAGCGGCTGGACGGCGCTCGCGGGCCCGAGCGCCAGCCACCAGCGCGCGTCGACCCCCGCGGCCTGGAGCCGGGCGTGCGCGTCGTGGTCGACGGCGGTGACCGCCGGGACGGGCCCGAACACCTCGGCGAGGTCGCGGCCGGCGTCCTCGAGCCCGTCGAGCACGCGGTGGTCGATCCCCATCACGACGCTCGGCCGGAGCTGGCGGATGAGCGACGCGCACCGGTACGCGTCGAACGGCGAGCGGTCGGACGACGAGTACAGCGCGCCCAGCCGCCCGGCGGCCTGCTCGAACGGGAACACCTGGGCCGCGTGCGACAGCAGCGACACGATCAGCACGAGCCCGCCCTCGGTGAGCCCGAGCGAGGCGAGCTGGGGCACCGCGGCCTCGATGTCGTCGTCGATGTCGGCCTGCGAGACCGGCCACGGCGTGATCACGCCGTCGACCACCACCCGGCCCACACCCCACGCGCCCTGCACGTCTTCGTACCCCGGGGCGTTCGCCATCGTCGGTGCCCCCTCAGCCCTTCGTGACCCGCGGGATCTTGTGCGGCGGACCTTGGCGCAGCAGCACGTCGTTCTCCACCAGCTCGATGTCGGGTGCGAACCCGATCGCCGCCGCCACGGAGTCGGTGACGCGGGTGCGCAGGTCGGCGAGGCCGTGCGGGCCCTCGGACGCGTACCCGACCCGCAGCTTCAGCGCGTCCATCTCGCGGCCGGTGCGCACGATCTGGAACAGCGCGGCCGACGTCTCGTCGACCGACTCGACCGCGGGCCACACGTCGCCGGGCAGCACCGACACGCCGTTCACCACGATCTCGTCGCCCTTGCGGCCGAGCGGCCAGCTGCGCCCGTGGGTGCGGCCGCACGCGCACGGCTCGTGGGTGACGCGCACGAGGTCGTCGGAGCGGTAGCGGATGAGGGGCGCGACCTTGTCGATGAGCGTGGTGCTCACCAGCTCGCCCCGCTCGCCGTCGCCCACCGGATCGGTGCCGAGCGGGTCGAGCGACTCGACGTAGGCGCAGTCCTCCCAGAAGTGGCAGCCGTCGTGCTCGGCGCACTCGGTGGCCGCGCCCACGTCGCCGAGGCTCGTCTGGATGAACAGCTCGAGGCCCCAGCCCTCGACCTTCGCCCGGGCGCGGGGCCCGATCGGCTCGCCCGCGAAGATCACGCCCTTGTAGCCGGCGAGGTCCTCGGCGAGGTCGGCGCCGATCGCAGCCGCGGTGTGCTCGATCATCATCACCAGCGGGCCCGACAGCGTGTACCAGCCGGTGGGGCGCAGCTCGCGGCTGAACCGCAGCAGCGTGGCGATGTCCTCGGGCTGGTGGTCGACGAACACCGGCGTGGCCCCGATGCCACGGATGGTCTCGTGCACGCCCGGCCCGCGGAACGTGAACAGGCAGTGCATGAAGTGGTCGCCCGGGCGCGTGCCCAGCTCCCAGAACTCGCGCACGAGCATGCTGGGGCCCCGGCCCGCGTACGGCGCCGGCGTGGGGTCACCGGTGGTGCCCGACGTCGAGAAGATCGCGGAGAACACGCCCCGCATCGTCGGGTCGGCGGGGTCGATGCACAGCAGGCCGCCGTACGGGTCGTCGTGGCGGTCGCGGTAGGAGCGGATCGCGTCCTTGTCGATGAACGGGACCTTCTCGGCGAAGTCGTCCATCGACTGGACGTCCTTGGGCGTGATGCCCGCTGCGTCCCAGGTCTCACGGATCAACCCGGAGCGCTCGTAGGCCCACGGGATGATGTCGCCCAGCAGCTTCTCGTCGCGGATCTGCTCGATCTGCGGGCGAGGCATCGCCTCGACCTCGGGCGAGAACATGCGCCGTGTCGGATCCCCCATGCGTGGCGCACCCTATTCGCGCCGCGGGGATTGCGCAGCCGTGACGGTCACCAACGCCTCAACCCACGAGGCGTCGCTCACCATCGCCGGTCGACGGTGAGCAGCGCCTCGACGAACGAAGCGTCACTCACCGCCGCCGGGGGGGCTCAGTACTCGGACTGGCTCGCCGCTGCTCCGATGAGTGCGGACACCACGACGCCGAGCGGGAGCGCGCCCCAGTAGGACACGTTCACGCCGACGTTGCCCAGGAACAGCATCAGCAACCACGTCGCGGGGAACGTGGCGATGAAGAAGATGACGAGCAGGGCGAGCAGGGCCTTGAACACGGCAGAACCTCCAAGTCGAATTGCCCGGAACGTAGGCCGTCGCGCCCCACGACGCGCGGATGCTTTGCGCCGGCCGCCTAGTCGAAGGAGCCGGTGCGGCCGTAGCGGTAGTAGCCCGCGAACTGCTTGTTCACCGCGTCGGGCAGCGGGACCACCGTGCCGAGCGTGCGGGCGCCATGGATGATCTCGGCCGTGCGCTCGATGAGCTGGGCCACGTGCAGCACGTCCTTCGGGGTCTTGGAGACCGCGAACAGCCCGTGGTTGGCCATGAGCACCGCGGCCTTCTTGCCGACCCGTGACGCCACCTCGGCCGCGAGCTCCTCGGTGCCGGTGGTCTTGTAGTCGGCCACCTCCACGTCGCCGCCCACGAACACGTCGAACTCCTCGATGCAGGCGGGGATCGGCGTGCGTGTGAGGGCGAACATCGTGGCGAACTTCGCGTGGCAGTGCATCGTGGCGCCGATCTCGGGATAGAGCTTCAGCGCCGAGAGGTGCAGCGACTTCTCGGTGGTGGGGCTGCGCTCGCCCTCGAGGACGTTGCCCTCGAGGTCGCACACCACGAGATCCTCGAGGCCCATCTCGAGGTAGTCGAGCGACGACGGCGTGAGCACGGCATTGCCGTCGGGGAGGCGCGCCGCGACGTTGCCCGCGGTGCCCTCCACCAGGCCGCTGCGCAGCATCTCCTGCGCGACCCAGAGCAGCTGCTCCTTGGTCTCCTGCGCGCTCAACGGTTCTTTGGAACTCACTGGTCCAGGACCTCCGGGTTGACGAGATTGGCGGGGCGGCCGCCGGCGAGCAGCTCGGCGAGGCCGTCGGCGATCAGCTTGGAGTGGTTCGCCTCGGTGTCGTACGTGGCGCCGCCGATGTGGGGCGTCAGCACGACGTTGCCCATGCCGATCAGCGGGTGGTCGACGGGCAGGTTCTCGCCCACGAAGTGGTCGAGGCCGGCACCGCCGAGGTGGCCGGACTCGAGCGCGGCCACGAGCGCGTCGGTGTCGTGGAGGTGGGCGCGTGCGGTGTTGAGGTAGAGCGCGCCCTCCTTCATCTTCCCGAACTGCTCGGCGCCGATCATCCCGGTGGTCTCGGGCGTGACGGGGGCGTGCATCGACACGACGTCGGACCGCTCGAGCAGCTCGTCGAGGCTCGCGGTCGCGTCGGGGGCGTACGGGTCGTGGGCGAGCACGGTCATCCCGAGGCCCTCGAGCCGCCACTTGAGCGCCCGGCCCACCGCGCCGAGGCCCACGAGGCCGGCCGTCTGGCCCGCGAGCTGCCAGGCCCGGTAGCGCTGGTACGGGATGGTGCCGTCGCGGAACGTCTGCCCTTCGCGGACGTCGAGATCGGCCCGGACGATGCCCCGGTTCACCGCGAAGAGGAGGGCCACGGCGATCTCGGCCACGGCGTCGGCGTTGCGGCCCGGCGCCCGCAGCACGGGGATGCCCTTGGCGGTGGCCTGGGGGACGTCGATGTTGTTGGGGTCGCCCCGGCACGCGCCGATCGCGACGAGCGGCAGGTCGTAGACGGCCGTCCCGGTCACGAAGTCGGACTCGACGATGAGGATGTCGGCGTCGTGCTCCTGCACGAGCGCGGCGAGCTTGTCGCCGTCGAGCAGCCGGATGGGCTGGTGGTCGATCCAGGGGTCGAGGACCACGTCGGCGAGGCCGCGGAGGGTGTCGAGACCCTCACCGCGAAACGGTGCGGTGACGAGGGCGCGATGGTTGGGAGCGGGGGAATCGGTCACGAGGCGATCATCGCACGACCCTGACTAGGGTGTCAGGTTCGGGGAAGGGGACCCTGTGACCATCCACTACGCGAAGGGCGATGACCACATCGTCCTCATCACGATCGACCGGCCGGAGGCGAAGAACTCCGCCGACATGGAGCACTTCAAGCTGCTCCGCGAGGCCTGGGAGCGATTCGGCGCGGACGACGACGCCTGGGTCGCGATCATCACCGGCGTGGGCGACGCGTTCTTCACCGGCGCCGACCTGAAGCGCTACATCCCCGAGATCACCAAGTTCCAGGAGCGGGTCAAGCAGGGGCTCGTCCAGGAAGGCTCCGTCGCCGAGATCGACGGCTACCGCATGGACGACGGCGTGAAGGCCGTGCTCCGCAACGTCGAGCTCTACAAGCCGATCATCGCGGCCGTGAACGGGTTCTGCACCGCCGGGGGCATGGAGATGCTCGGCGGGGTGGACATCCGCATCGCCTGCCCCGAGGCCAAGTTCGCGGTCATGGAGCCCAAGCGGGGCCTGTTCGCCGGCGGCGGCACCACGGTGCGGCTGCCCCGCCAGATCCCCTGGCCCCAGGCGATGGAGATGCTCCTCTGCGCCGACCTCATCCCGGCCCCGCGGGCCTACGAGATGGGGCTCCTGAACGCGGTCGTCCCGCGCGAGGAGCTGCTCGACACCGCGTACGCGTTCGCCCGCCGGATCACCGAGAACGCGCCGCTCGCGGTGCAGGCCACGAAGCGGAGCGCGCTCCAGGGTCTGTACTCCGAGGAGATGCAGGTCGGGAAGGTGCGCGAGGCGGTCAAGGCGCTGAGCAAGGTGCTCGACACCGTGAAGTCCGACGACCCGGCCACCGCGCGCTTCGCGGTCACCGTCGCGAGCGAGGTGCTCGAAGGGCTCGGCAAGGATCTGGTCACCGCGTTCGAGAACGAGAGCCGGATCTCGTCCACCATCTTCCGCACCGAGGACGCGAAGGAAGGACCGCGCGCGTTCGCCGAGAAGCGCAAGCCCAACTGGCAGGCACGGTGAGCGAACGCCCGCGGGGCGCCTCGACCCGTCGCGATCCGAGCGGGTGTGGAGCGCCGCAAGCCCCGATCGGCGCACCGCAGTGAGCGAACCCATGGATAGGTTGCCGTGCATCATCGGGGTGGGGCAGCGCACGTGGCACCGCGACGACGTGGGCGACGCCGGTGCACCGGAACCGCTCGCCATGTGGGAGGAGGTCGCGCGGAGCGCGGCCGACGACAGCACCGTCGGCGCGCGCCTGCTGGAGGATCTCGACGCGCTCGAGATCGTCTACTGCCAGACCTGGCAATACGACGACCCGGTGGCGCGGCTGGCCGAACGGCTCGGGTGCGCGCCGAAGCGCCGTTACTACTCCGGCATCGGGGGCACCACGCCCCAGGTGCTGGTGCAGGACGCCGCGGCTCGCATCCTCGCGGGTGAGGCCGACCGCGTCCTCGTGGTGGGGGCCGAGGCACTCGCCACCCAGGCCGCGCGGCGCAAGGCGGGGGAGCGGTACACGGCGAGCTTCGCCCCGACCGACAAGCGTCCGTTCCCGTGGGAGGCGCCGTTCCACCCGGCCGAGCTCGCCCACGACGTGCACGCGGCCTGGCTGACCTTCGCCATGTTCGACAACGCCCGGCGCGCGCATCTGGGCATCGGCCTGCCCGAGTACCGGCGGGAGATCGCCGAGATGCTCGCGCCGATGACCGAGATCGCGGCGGCGAACCCCAACGCGTGGTTCCCGGTGGCGCGCGGCGTCGACGACATCCTCACGCCGCGTCCCGACAACCGCATGGTCGGCTATCCGTACACGAAGTACATGGTCGCGGTGATGGACGTCGACATGGCCGCCGGACTGGTGCTCACGAGCCACGCGGAGGCCGACCGGCTGGGTGTGCCCGCCGACCGCCGCGTGTACCTGCGGGGCTGGTGCTACGGCACCGACCCGGTCTACGTCGCGGAGCACGTCGAGATGTGGCGCTCGCCGGCGATGGCCGCCGCGAGCGAGGAGGTGTTCCACCTCGCGGGCGTGGGCATCGACGACGTCGCCCACTTCGACCTCTACTCGTGCTTCGGGAGCTCGCTGAACTTCGCGCGCGACGCGCTCGGCATCGCGGCCGGCGACACCCGTCCGCTCACGGTCACGGGCGGACTCCCGTACCACGGAGGTCCGGCGAGCAACTACATGGCGCACTCGATCGCGACGATGGCCGACGTGCTGCGCGCCGACCCCGGCGCGTACGGGCTCGTCAGCGGTGTCGGCATGGCCATGACGAAGCACGTGTACGGCCTGTACTCCACCGAACCGGGGCCGGTCCGCCCGCCGGCCCAGGCCGACGTGCAGGCGCGGCTCGACGCGCACCCAGTGCCCGAGGTGCGCGCGGGCCACGCGGGCGACGCCACCGTCGCCGCCTACTCGGTGATCCACGGGCGCGACGGTGCGCCGGAGTCGGCCGTCGTGGTGTGCGACCTCGCCGACGGGGCCCGCGCGTACGCCAAGATCACCGACGCCGACCTGCTGCGGTCGGCCGAGGAGACCGAGCTCGTGGGGTGCACCCTGCGACTCGCTCCGACGACCGTGCCCCTCCCGACCGGTGGCGAGGGCACGCAGAACGTGGCCCGGCTCCCCTGAGCCGGCCCTCCCGAGCGACAGGAAGCAGGAACCGCGATGGCGTGGGACTTCTCGACCGAGCCCGAGTTCCAGGCGAAGCTCGACTGGATCCGTGAGTTCGTGGCCACGGAGATCGAGCCGATCGACCTCGTGTTCGACTCCCATCTCGTCTACGACAAGGCCCATCCCGTGCACGACGAGGTCATCCGGCCGCTGCAAGGGAAGGTCAAGGAGCAGGACCTGTGGGCCTGCCACCTCGGGCCCGACCTCGGCGGCCTCGGCTACGGCCAGCTCAAGCTCGGGTTGATGAACGAGATCCTCGGCCGCTCGAGCTGGGCGCCGTCGGTGTTCGGCTGCCAGGCCCCCGACTCGGGCAACGCCGAGATCCTGGCCCACTACGGCACGCCCGAGCAGAAGGAGCGGTACCTCCAGCCGCTGCTCGACGGCGAGATGGTGTCGTGCTACTCGATGACCGAGCCCCAGGCCGGCTCCGACCCCGCGCAGTTCACGTGCCGCGCGTGGAAGGACGGCGACCAGTGGGTCATCGACGGTGAGAAGTGGTACTCGTCGAACCTGAAGTACGCCGCGTTCGCCATCGTGATGGCGGTGACCGACCCCGACGTGCCCGTGTACCAGGGCACCTCGATGTTCCTCGTGCCCACCGACACGCCCGGGGTCGACATCATCCGCAACGTCGGCCTGGGTTACGACCGCGGCGACGAAGGCACGCACGCGTACGTCCGCTACAACCAGGTGCGGGTCCCGAACGACAACCTGCTCGGCGGCGAGGGCCAGGCGTTCGTGATCGCGCAGACCCGGCTCGGCGGCGGGCGCATCCACCACGCCATGCGCACCATCGGCGTCTGCCAGAAGGCGTTCGACATGATGTGCGAGCGAACGTTGTCGCGCGTCACCCAGGGCGAGGTGCTGGCCAAGAAGCAGATGGTCCAGGAGAAGGTCGCCGACGCGTACATCGCGCTGCAGTCGTTCCGCCTCTTGGTGCTGCACGCGGCGTGGACGATCGACCAGGTGGGCGGGCACAAGGCGCGCACGGAGATCGCGATGGTCAAGGTGCTCACGCCGAAGGTGCCGATGGCCGTCGTGTCCCCGGCGCTGCACATCCACGGGTCGCTCGGCACGTCGAACGAGATGGCGCTGCAGGGGATGTGGAACATGATCCCGGTGATGGGCATCGCCGACGGCCCGACCGAGGTGCACAAGGTCACGGTGGCCCGGCAGGTCCTGAAGCGGTACCAGCCGGCCGAAGGCCTCTTCCCGAGCGCGCACATCCCGCCCCGGCGGGAGGCGGCGCGCGCCAAGTTCGCCGCCGTCCTCGAGCACGAGATCGCCAACCAATAAGAGGCGCTGCTCACCGTCGCCGGGCGACGGTCAGCAACGCTTGGACGATCGAGGCGTTGCTCACCCTCGTTGCGTCGTCGCGGTCGTGCGCTCGAAGATCGCGAGGCGGATTCGTTCGGCAACCCAGGCCGGCCGATGCCGGATGTCGGCGGCGTCGAACCGCAGGACGACCCAGCCGAGCCGCTGCAGTCTCGTGTCCCGGTCGGCGTCGCGCCGCTGCGCGTCGGGAGACGAGTGCCAGCGGGTGCCGTCGACCTCGATGTCGATCTTCAGGTCCGAGTACGCGAAGTCGAGCCGACCGACGAACCCGTCGTCGTCGTCGTGCACCACCACCTGACGCTGGGGCGCCGGGAGTCCGAACTCCCGAACGAGCAGGGCGAGCTCGCTCTCGAGCACGCTCTCCGGGACGGGGTCGCCCACGGCGCGGCGGTCGAGCACACGGCGCACGCGCGACGAACCGCGTCGCCTCGGTCCGAGCTCCTCGAGTCTCCGGACGACGGCGCCCACGGTGACCAGCCGCCGGCGGAGGAAGTCGTCGAGGACCAGGGTGAGGCCGCGCTCGTCGAGGACCGAACCGAGGTCGATGAGGGTCCGCACCGCCTTGGTCGCGGGGATGCCGTCGATCATCTCGACGTCGTGGTCGTCGAGATGGTGGGACTCGTGCCAGGTGACGTCCGTGCTGGTGCGGCGACGGTGACGACGGGCGGTCACCTCGACGAGGGTCGTGTCGAATCCGGGTGCTTCCTGGAGTGCCGCGGCGCAGCGATGGGACGCCACCGCCGGGCCGGCCAGGCACGCCGCAAGCACCCGCTGGTGCCATGACGTGGGGGTGAGCGCAGTCCGGTAGACGCCGTGGTCCACCGTGACCCACTCGTGGCTCGCGACGCGCCGGTCGACGGTGCTCGCGCTGATGCCGATCGCGCGGCATTGCGCCCTGGTGAAGCATCCGTACTGACGACCGGCGAGGTCGGCGAGCGCGGCGAGATGTTCCGGTGCGAGGGACATGCCCTTCCCGGACGCCGGGCCGGAGATCGGTGACGCGACGGTGAGCGACGCCTCGTGCGTCGATGCGCTGCTCGCCGTCGTCGGGCGACGGTGAGCAGCGCATCAAAGGGGGTTACGGGAAGAGGTCGGGGGTGGGGCGGCCCCAGCCGGGCTCGTAGGCGAAGACGTCGCGGGCGAGGCGGGAGCCGAAGTGGTCGTCGAGGATCTCGAGCTGGTCGGTCGTGACGAGCCCGGGGTGGGGGACGCCGCACGCGCGGCTCAGCCGCAGGACCTCCCGGCGCAGCTGCACGATGTAGTTGGCGCACCGCACCGACTTGTCGGTCGGGTCGAGCCCGCGCTGGCGCCGCGTCGACTGCGTGGCGACGCCGGTGGGGCAGCGGTCGGAGTGGCAGCGCTGGGCCTGGATGCACCCGATCGAGAGCATCGCCTCCCGGCCCACGTTCACGCCGTCGCACCCGAGCGCGAACGCGAGCAGCGCCTGCCCCGGCAGCCCGAGCTTCCCCGCGCCGATGAACACGATGCGGTCGGTGATGCCGGCCTCGGCGAACACTCGGTACACGCGTGAGAAGCCGACCTTGAACGGCAGTGCCACGTGGTCGGTGAACACGAGCGGGCCGGCGCCGGTGCCGCCCTCGCCGCCGTCGATGTTGACGTAGTCGACGCCGCGGTCGCCCCGCTCCATCAGCCGGGCGAGGTCGCGGAACATCGTGTCGTCGCCGACCGCGGACTTGATGCCGATCGGCTTGCCCGACGTCTCGGCCAGCAGCTCCACGAAGTCCAGCATCGAGTCGGCGTCGTGGAAGGCGCGGTGCGCGGCGGGGCTCACGCAGTCGACGCCCACGGGGATGCCGCGGATCCTCGCGATCTCGGGCGTGACCTTCGCGCCGGGCAGCAGTCCGCCGATGCCGGGCTTCGCGCCCTGGCTCAGCTTGATCTCGATCGCGCGGATCGTGGGCTCGGACTCCACGACGTCGCGGAACCGCGCGAGGTCGAAGTTGCCGTCGGCGTCGCGGCAGCCGAAGTAGCCGGTACCGATCTGCCAGACGAGGTCGCCGCCGTTGCGGTGGTACTCGGTGATGCCGCCTTCACCGGTGCCCTGCCAGCAGCCGGCGCGCGCCGCGCCCCGGTTCAGCGCCTCGACCGCGCGCCCGCTGAGCGAGCCGAAGCTCATGCTCGAGATGTTGACGGCCGACGCCGCGCGGAACGCGTCGGGCCGCCCGCGAGCGGCGCCGAGCACCTTGGCCATGGGCATCGGGGAGCTGGGGTCGAACCCGGGCTGGCCCTGGTGGGGCTCGTCGAGCGGGAACGGCGCCTGCTTGATGATCAGGTAGTGGTTGCTGCCCTCGAGGTCGTTGTCGGTGCCGAAGCCGTAGTACGTGTTTCCGTTCTTGGACGACGTGTACACCCACCGGCGCTGGTCGCGGCTGAACGGCTTGTCGGAGTCGTTGTCGGTCACGATGTACTGGCGCAGCTCGGGACCGACTGCCTCCAGGATGAAGCGCAGGTGTCCGATGATGGGGAAGTTGCGCAGGATCGCGTGCTTGCGCTGGATGACGTCGAAGATCGTGAGGAGCACGAAGAACGCGACGATCACCACCAGGATCCACAGCCACACACTCACGGCGGCCGGCTCCTCCCGTTCGGGCCCGGCGGTTCGGTTCCTGCGGCTCAGCCGCGGGGGAGACCGAGTACCCGCTGGGCGATGATGTTCTTGTTGATCTGGGTCGTGCCGCCGGCGATGGTCGCCTGACGGCTGCCCACACGGTCGCGGCCCCAGTGACCCGCGGTCGCATCGGGGCCGAGCACCGCCGCGGCCACCTCGCCGATGTGCTGGTCGGTCTCGCTCCACACCAGCTTCGCGATCGACGACTCGGGGCCGAGCGCGCGGCCGTGCAGCTCGCCCGAGATCGCGCGGTCGGCGATGAGCTTGAGCAGCTCGGCCTCGAGGTAGACGCGCGCCAGCTGCTGGCGCAACGCGGGGTCCTGGGCGGCGGTGCGGCCGTCGCGCGCAGGGGTGGACTTCGCGTCGTCGAGGAGTCGCGCGGCCTTGGCCCGCAGCCCGAGGTGCAGCTTGGCGACGCCGCCGCGCTCGTGGGTGAGCGTGGTCATCGCGACGCGCCAGCCCTCGTTGACCGGACCGAGGATCGCGTCGGCGGGGACGCGCACGTCGTCGAAGAACACCTCGTTGAAGTCGTGCGCGCCGGTGATCGTGATGAGCGGGCGAATGTCGATGCCGGGGGTGGACATGTCGACGAGGAGGCAGGTGATCCCGCGGTGCTTGGGCGCGTCAGGGTCGGTGCGCACGAGCAGCTCGCACCAGTGTGCGTGGTGGCCCAGGCTCGTCCACACCTTCTGTCCGTTGACCACCCAGTCGTCGCCGTCGAGCACGGCCGAGGTGGAGAGCCCGGCGAGGTCGGATCCGGCGTTGGGCTCGGAGAAGCCCTGGCACCAGATCTCGTCGCCCCGCAGCATCGGCGGGAGCAGCCGGGTCTTCTGCGCCTCGGTGCCGTAGGTCATGATCGCCGGGGCGACGTTGGGGATGCCGAGCACGTTGACCGGCCCGGGCGCTCCCGCCCGGTGGAGCTCCTCGGCCCACACCACCTGCTGCATCACGCCGGCGCCGCGGCCGCCGTACTCGACCGGCCACGCGATGGCGGCGTACCCGGCATCGGCGAGCTCGCGGTTCCAGGCCTGGCTGCGCTCGAGCTGGCCGGGTCTGTCGAACCCGAGGCCCCCGCCGCCGATCGACCGGACGTCGTCGGTGGCGTGCGCGTCGAGCCAGGCCCGGAACTCGGTACGGAACTCCTCGGCGGCGGCGGGGTAGTCGAAGTCCATGCGCTCGGCACTGTACGCAACGCTGCCCGTGGGCCCGAGCCTTGACAATCCGAAGATATCTTCCTATAAATCACCCATGGCCCGACGCAAGCCCGGTACCCTGCTCCCGCTCGAGCTCGCGATCCTCGACGCCGCCACCGCGGCTGCCCGCGACGGCGAGCCGGACTTCCACGGGTTCGCCGTGGCGCAGCGAATCCGGGAGCGGGACGGCGCCCGCCGGCTCACCGCCCACGGCACCCTCTACAAGGCGCTCGCCCGCATGGAGACCGCGGGCCTGCTCGAGAGCCGCTGGGAGGATCCCGACCTCGCGGTGGCGGACGGGCGGCCCCGTCGGCGGCTGTACCGGGTCACCCCCCTCGGGGCGGCCGCGCTCGTGCGGGCCCGGGCCGAGGCGGCGGCCACCGAAGCCGCGCCCGGGCTCCAGCCGGGGATGGTGACGTGATGGCGCTCGACGGCGCCGCGTTCGCTCGGTGGTGGGCCGACCGCTACACGCGTGGTCTGCCGGCGGACGTGCGCGACCGCCGCCGGGCCGAGATCGCGTCCGACGTGTTCGAGCACCTGCACGCGACGTCCGCCGGGACCGCCGACGCGTCCCGGGGCATCGGTGTCGCGTGGCGGGCCACCCGCGGGATCCCGGCCGACCTGGCCTGGCGCAGACTGGAGAAGCGAGCGATGCACGGAGCCACCCCCGACCCCAACGGCTCGCCCCTGCGCAACGCGTGGGCGGTGGTGACCCAGAACTGGTTCGCCCCGATCGCCGTGCTCATCGGCGTGTTCGACGTGCTCGCCAGCATCGCGGTGCTCACCGAGGCCGACGGGAAGATGCCGGGCAAGGTGATCGGACCGATCGTGATGACCATGCTCGCGCTGTCGATCTTCGGGGGCCTGCGGCTCCGCTGGCGCGCCGGTCGTGCGCGGGCGCTGGGCCCGGGTCGGGCGGCGACTCCGACGCACGCGGTGTCCGGCCGTCAGCTCGCGCTGCTCGCGGCGATCCTGGTGGGGTCGCTCGCCCTGCTCGTCGTCGGCGCGTCCGCCGGCGCGATCTCGATCTTCTTCATCGGGGTGGTCGTGCTCGGCGGCTCCGCGTTCGTCCTCGGCGGCCGGCTGCTCGTCCGGGCGATCCGGTCATCGGACGAAGCCGACAAGGCCGCGCTCGCGGCGGGGATGATCATCGTCGGCACGCTTCCCGCGCTCGCCCTGTTCTGGATGGTGATCCCGCCGCTGCTGGCAATCGCCGTCATCGCCGGGGTGCTGGGCACCAGCCCCCGCGTCCGCACCGCCGCCTGACCGCCTCGGTCGAGGGGCGTCAGTCCTCGATGCCGCCGCGGGCGAGCTGGGCCTCCATCTCGGCCGCCTTGCGCACGTTCTCGTCGTGCAGCTCCTCGGTGGTGCGGATCACGCCGTCGGCCTTCAGCTCGCCCATGATGTGCACCTCTCCGAGCGTGGACGACAGGTAGTCGGGGCCCTCGCTCGTGGGGATGAACCAGCCGGTGGGGCACATCGTGAGCACCTCGACGAACGAGAAGCCCTGCTTGCGCTCCTGCGTCTCGAACGCGCGACGGAACATCTTCTTCGTGCGCGCGACCGAGCCCGCGCTGTGCACCGAGCCCCGTGCCACGTAGGCCGCGCCCTCGAGTCGCGCGATGAGGTCGCCGATGAGGATCGGGTAGCCGTGGTACTCGGCGTCGCGCCCGTCGAGCGTGTTCTTCGTGCGCTGGCCGATGACACTGGTGGCGGTCATGTGCCCGCCGGTCTCGCCGAACACGCCGTTGTTGAGCAGGATGCAGGTGAGGTTCTCGCCCCGGGCCGCCGTGTGCAGCACCTCCTGGAGGCCCTCGTTCACCATGTCTCCGTCGCCCTGGAGCGTGAACACGGTCGCGTCGGGGTGCATGCGCTTCACGCCGGTGGCGACCGACGGCGCGCGTCCGTGCAGGGCCTGTACGAGGTCGACGTCGATGGTGCTGCCGAAGCTCGTGTAGCAGCCGATGCCGAGCACGCAGATCGCCTGGTCCACGAGGTGCAGGTCCTGGATCGCCTCGAGGAACGTGCGCACCGCGAGCGGCTCGCCGCACCCCGGGCAGAGATGGTGCGTGTTGGTCAGCATGAGGTCGGGAGTCTTCGGCTCGACCACGCGTGCGCCGGACGCGGGTGCCGCCGACGTGTCGATCACCGGGCCGAGGGGAGTGGTGGTGCTCACTTCGTCACCTCCAGCTGATAGGGGGCGGGTTCGTAGGTGAAGTCGTCGTACCCGGGCACCACCGGCTGGGGCCGGCCCTCGTGCAGCGCCCGGATGCGCTCGCGGACCTCGTCGACGTCGAGCAGTCGGCCGAGGCCGAAGCCCGAGTGGTCGCTCGACACGCCGCCGATGAACTCCACCGGTGCCGCGCCCGCGACCGCGATGCGCACGTCGTCGACCATCTGGCCCGACGAGATCTCGAACGAGCCGACGACGCGCGCTCCCCGCGCCGCCTCGTGCACGGCGTCGACCGGGAACGGCCACAGGGTGATCGGCCGCACGTACCCGACCTTCAGCCCCTCGTCGCGCAGCTGCGCGATCGCGTACTTCACGAACTTGGCCGGGGAGCCGAACGTGACGATCACCGTCTCGGCGTCGTCGACGAAGCCCGACTCGGCCCGCGCCTCGCGCTCGAGGAACGTCATCTTCGTCGCGATGTACTGGGCCTTGCCCTCCTGGCCGAACGCGCGCTGGCCCACCTTCATCACGCCGAGCGGGGTGACGCTTCTCGAGTTGCCGGTGCCGGTGCGGGATCCGTCGACGGCCCAGTCCTTCGCCGGCAGCGACGGGTACGCCACCCGCTCGACCGACACCGCTTCCTGGGTGTGGGCGAGGAGGTAGTCGCCGTAGATCATCACGGGGTTGCGCCACTTGTCGGCCAGGTGGAACGCGAGCTGCACGACCTCCATGCCCTCGCGCACGTCCTGGGGGGCGAGCACGATGTGGCGGTAGTCGCCGTGCCCGCCGCCGCGGGTGGCCTGGAAGTAGTCGCCCTGGCTGCGGCTCATGTTGAAGATCACCAGCGGCAGCTCCGCGAGCGTGGCCTCGGAGAACGACTCCTGCATCAGCGCGAGTCCCTGGCCGGTGGAGCCGGTGGCCGCCCGTGCCCCCGCGGCCACGGCGCCCCAGGCCATGCCCACGGCCTCGAGCTCGGACTCCGCGTTGATGCACACGCCGCCCACGTCGGGGAGCAGCTCGGCGAAGTGCTCGAGCACCTCGGTGAACGGGGTCATCGGGTAGCCGGCGAAGAACCGGCAGTCGGCGGCGATGGCCGCGCGCACCAGGGCCTCACTGCCCTCCATCAGCGCGCGGTCGGTGCTGGGAGCGGTCGTGCTCATGCGTTCACCTCGGTCTCGACCGGGACCTCGAAGCGGAAGACCTCGAAGCAGAAGTCGGGGCACACCATCAGGCACGCCGCGCAGCCGGTGCAGCCGGGGTGCAGCTCCGGGAAGTGGTAGCCCTTCTTGTTGACGGGGCTCGACATGGTGAGCACGGCGGGCGGGCAGGCCGGGATGCACAGCTCGCAGCCCTTGCACGACTCGACGTCGATGGTGACCGTGCCCCGCGACTTCACGACGACGGTGCTCATGCGGAGACCTCCTCGCCCTGCCAGGCACGGTGAGCGGCGTCGGCGGGGGCGGCGTCGAAGCCGGCCCGCAGCGCGCGCTCGTTGGACTCGATGTGCTGGCGCCGGTACGACGGGATCGACTCCTCCATCGCGGCGACGAGCGAGTCGAGCTGCACGAGCCCGGTGATCGCGGCGTACGCGCCGGCCATCACCATCGTCCCGCCCATCGGGTTCCCGATCCCGGCCGCGATCTCGGTGGCGGGCAGCCGCATCACCGCGACCGGCGCGGTGATCTCGTGGGTGAACGTGGAGTCGTTCACGAGCACGAGCCCGCCGGGGCGGAGCTTGGGCTCGATCGGGACCCAGAACTCGTCGTGCATCGCGATCGCCGACCACGTGCGCGACACCACCGGCGGCGCGGTGATGGGTCCGTCGGCGACGACGACGGTGCTGTCGGTGTTGCCGCCGCGCATCATGCCGCCGTAGATCCCGAAGAACATGACCTCGCGACCCTCGCGGGTGGCGGCGCGCGCGACCACCTGGGCCGCGAGCTGCACCCCCTGGCCGCCGATGCCGGTCAGCAGCAGCTCGTACTCAGCCACCGTTGGTCTCCTCCACGATTCCTGCTCCCCTCAACTGGTCGTTCCGGACCGCGTGCGCGGCGAGCGTGCCGTCTCGGGGCGGTCCTGCACTCCTCTCAATTGGTCGTTCCGGACCGCGTGCGCGGCGAGCGTGCCGTCTCGGGGCGGTCCTGCACTCCTCTCAGCCCGAACTCGACCAGGTGCTCGACGTCGTCGCGCGTCGGGGTCACACGGCGGATGAGCGCGGACTCCATCGCGCCGAACGCGAGGTTGTAGAGCGCATCGGGATCGCGCTCGGGGTCGCCCCCGGCCGCGGTCACCGCGGCGCGCAGGGGCGCGAGGAGCGCGTCGCGCGACGCGTTCCACTCGGTGGGGAAGCGGTCGGCGATGCGCAGCCCGTTCACGACGAACGGGCGGGTGTTCGCGGCGGCGTCGGCGTTGCGGGCCTGCGCGAGCACACCCTCGATCCACGCGGCGATGCGGGGCGCGCCGTCGTCGACCCGCTCCATGCGGGCCGCGAGCGTCTGCATCATCCGGTGCCGGCCGTCGGTGAGCACCGCGAGGAGGAGCGCGTCCTTCGACTTGAAGTGCCGGTAGAACGCCTGGTTGGACAGGCCCGCGGTGCGCACGACGTCGCCCACCCTCGGCTCGATGTCGCCCGTCTCGCGCATCACCGAGTAGGCGGCGTCGATCAGGCGGCGGACCTCGTCGGCGTAGGCGGCCCGGCGCTCGTCGACCGCCCGCGCGGCGAGGTCGTCGGCGACGGAGCCGCCGGAGGTCGCGTCGAGAACGCTGTTCCGCACAACGGGAATGCTATTCCGGCCGGACCCGACCCGGCAACCGGGTCTAGGTTCCGGGCGTGCTGCGCGACGTCGAGTTCCACCAGCTGGGGCCGGAGCGGGTCCACGAGTACGTCTCGGCGGGCTGGTGGACCGACGACACCTTCGGCTCCCTGCTCGCCGACGGGCTGCGGGCCGCGCCCGGCCTGCCCGTGGTGGTCCACTCCGCCACGCGACCGTCGCGCCGCACCTTCGCCGACCTCGAGGACCTGGCCGGGAGGGTCGCGGCCGGCCTCCTGGCCAACGGCGTGGTCCCCGGCGAGCAGGTCGCGCTGCAGATGCCGAACTGGTTCGAGACCGCGGCCGCCCTCGTGGCCATCGGCCTCGTCGGCGCGATCCCGGTGCCGATCGTCCACTTCTACGGGGCCAAGGAGGTCGGCTACATCCTGCGCGAGTCGCGGGCCCGGGTCCTCGTCACCGCCGACCGCTTCGGCCACGTCGACATGCTCGACAACCTCGCGCAGGTCCGGCCCGGGCTCGACGCGCTCGAGACGGTGTTCGTGCTCGGCGACACGCCCGCGGGCACCATCCCCTTCGCCGACCTCGCGGCGCACGACCCGATCGCCGGCCCGGTCCCGGTGGACCCCGGCGAGCCCGGCCTGGTCATCTACACCTCGGGGACCACGGCCGACCCGAAGGGCGTGGTCCACTCGCACCGGACCATCGGGTTCGAGACGCGCCAGCTCGCCGCGCTCCAGGCGGTCGGTGCGCCGCCGGTGCTGATGGGCGCGCCGATCGCGCACGGCATCGGGATGCTCGGCGGGCTCCTGCTCCCGATCTGGAAGCGTGAGCCCATCCAGCTCATCGACGTGTGGGATCCTGCCCGGGTGCTCGCCGTCATGCTCGAGGAGCAGGTGTCGAGCGGGAGCGGGGCGACGATCTTCCTCACCAGCCTGCTCGACCACCCCGACTTCACCCCCGCGCACGTCGCGCTGATGCCCTTCGTCGGGCTGGGCGGATCCGCCGTTCCCGCCGCGGTCGGGGAGCGCGCCGCACGGCTCGGGATCGCGACCTTCCGGAGCTTCGGGTCGTCGGAGCACCCGTCGATCACCGGGTGCTCGGCCCGCGAGCCGCTCGACAAGCGCTGCAACACCGACGGCCGCCCGATGCTCGGCGTCGACGTGCGGATCGTCGACGACGACGGCCGCGACGTCGCACCCGGCGCGCCCGGCGAAGTGTGGAGCCGCGGCCCCGACTGCTTCCTCGGCTATACGGAGCCCGAGCAGACGCGTGCGGCGTTCCGCGACGGCGACTGGTACGCGACGGGCGACATCGCGGTGATGGACGCCGACGGCTACGTCACCATCGTCGACCGGAAGAAGGACGTGATCATCCGCGGCGGCGCGAACGTGAGCGCGGTGGAGATCGAGGAGCTGATGGCCCGCATGCCCGGCGTGGCCGAGGTGGCGGTGGTGGCCGCGCCCGACCCGCGCCTCGGCGAGCACGGGTGCGCGTTCGTGCGGCCACTCCCCGGCGCGCCCACGCCCACGCTCGACGAGCTGCGCGCGCACCTCGAGACCCAGGGCCTGGCCCGGCCGAAGTGGCCCGAGGAGGTGCGGGCGGTCGACGAGTTCCCGCGCACCGCGTCGGGCAAGGTGCAGAAGTTCGTGCTGCGCCAGCGGTTGCGCGACGAAGCCGCCGGTCCGGCCTAGGCGCGCCCCGCGGTCACGGTCTCGCGGCGCCCGCGGAGCCGACCGACGATCCGCCGGCTGCGGTCGCGGACCGCCCACCACGTGACCAGCGCCAGCGCCTCGCCCGCGATCGTGAACGACATCTTCGACGTGCCGCGCACGCGGTCGGTGAACGCGATCGGGGACTCCGAGACGCGCCCGCCGAGCGACCAGATCCGGTACGCCATCTCGATCTGGAACCCGTAGCCGTCGGCCCGGGTGGTGGCGTAGTCGATGGCCCGCAGCGCGGAGGCCCGGTACACGCGGTACCCCGACGTGCTGTCGCGCACGGGCATGCCCAGCAGCGCCCGGGCGTACTCGTTGCCGAGGCGCGACACCGCGCGGCGCAGCCACGTCCAGCTCGGGATCGACCCGCCGGGGACGTAACGCGAGCCCACGACGAGGTCGGCGTCGTCGGCGTCGAAGCGCGCGAGCAGCGCCGGGAGCGCGCCGGGGTCGTGGGACAGGTCGGCGTCGAGGTAGCAGACGACGTCGTACCCCTGGGCGAGCGCGAACCCGAAGCCCGCGCGGTAGGCGGTGCCGAGGCCCTCCTTGGCGGACCGGCGCAGCACGTGGACGTTGGCGACCTCGGCACCGACGCGCTCGGCGATGTCGGCCGTGCCGTCGGGGCTGGCGTCGTCGACGACGAGGATGTCGGCCTCGGGCACGGCTGCGCGCGTGCGGCGCAGGAAGTCCTCGATGTTCTCGCCCTCGTCGTACGTGGGCGTCATGACCAGCGTCCGCACCGGTTCATGCTAGTGACGCGCCGCTCGCCCGGCCGGGCGACCAAGATGGGTCGATGACCGCGCCCGCCCGTACGTTTCCGGGCCACCGTCGGGTCCGGCTCGGCGACGCCACCGGCACCGCGCGCATCCGGCTCGACGCGCTGGCCCGGTACCTCCAGGACGTCGCGACCGACGACGCCACCGACGCCGGGTTGGCCGACGGGTGGGTGCTGCGCCGGCTCGCGCTGCGCATCGACGAGTTCCCCCGGTTCCGTGATGCGGTCGACCTGCTGACCTGGTGCTCCGGGGTCGCGGGGAGCGCGGCGGAGCGCTGCACCACCCTCCACGTCGACGGCCGGCTCGCGGTGGACGCCGTCGCGCTGTGGGTCTTCGTCGGCCCCGACGGCCGGCCGGCCCGCCTCGACCCCGAACGGTTCGCCGTCTACGGCACCGCGGCGACGGGCCGGCGGATCCCGACCCGGCTCCGGCACGGGGACCCGCCGCCGGAAGCGTCCGCCCGGCCGTGGCCGCTGCGGGCCATGGACGTCGATGTCCTCCGCCACGTGAACAACGCGGTGTCGCTCGCCGCGGTCGAGGACATCCTGCGCGACCTCGGGGCCGACGACGCGCCGGTCCCGTGGACGGTGGAGGTGGAGTACCGGGCCGCGATCGACCCCGGGGACGCCCCCGACCTGGTCTGGGCGCGCGACCCCGGCGGAGCCCTGGTCGGCGGCCTCTGCTGCGGCGGAGCCGTTCGCACCACGTTCCGGGTGGTCCTCCCCGGGGCCCCTGGCGTCGGGCCGTAGACTGCCGGTTCTGGCTGCACCGATCGCGTCCGTGGCGGGTCGCCGCTGTCTCGTGACCGGGGGGTTGGGCTTCATCGGCTCCAACCTCGCGCTGGACTTGGCGCGAGCGGATGCCGACGTCACCGTGGTCGACGCCTGCTACCCCCGCCACGGCGCCAACCCCTTCAACCTCGAGGGGCCCGGGGGCGAGCGCGTCCGGCGGGTCACCGCCGATCTCGGCGACGCGTCCGCCCGGAGCGCGCTCGACGGGGTGGAGCTCGTGTTCAACCTCGCCGGCCAGGTGAGCCACATCGACTCCATGACCGACCCGATCTTCGACCTCGACGTGAACACCCGCAGCCAGGTCGCCTTCCTCGAGGCGCTGCGCTGGGCCAGCCCCGAGGCCACGGTGGTGTTCACCTCCACCCGTCAGCTCTTCGGCCGGCCCCAGTACCTCCCGGTCGACGAGGACCACCCGGTCGCGCCGGTCGACGTCAACGGCATCACGAAGTACGCGGCCGAGCAGTTCCACCGCCTCTACCACGAGGTCTACGGCCTGCGGACGGTCACCGTGCGCCTCACCAACGTGTTCGGCCCGCGCCAGCGCCTGCGCGACGACTTCCAGGGCTTCCTGCCGATCTTCGTCCGGCGCGCGCTGCTCGGGCAGCCGATCAGCCTGTTCGGCGAGGGGGAGCAGGAGCGCGACTGCCTCTACGTCAGCGACGTCGTCGACTGCCTCGTGCGGGCCGCGACCGCGCCCGAGGCCGTGGGTGAGGTCTTCAACGTCGGCAACGACGAGCACCTCTCGCTCCGCGCGATCGCCGACCTCATCGTGGGTGCGGCGGGCACCGGGTCGGTCGAGATGGTGCCGTGGCCGCCCGACCGCGACGCCATCGACATCGGCTCCTACTTCGGCGACTCGTCGAAGGCCAAGCGCGTGCTCGGCTGGACCCCCGAGACCACCTTCGCCCAGGGCATCGCGCAGACCGTCGCGTTCTACCGCGAGCACCTCGGGCGCTACCTGTAGGAACTGAGGACGTCCGTGACCCCCGTTCCCGTCGTCGACCTGGCGCGCCGCGCTGCGGCCCTCGAGCCCGAGCTGTCGACGGCGATCGCCGAGGTGCTCGCGAGCGGGGTGTTCCTCCTCGGCCCCCAGACCGCGGCGTTCGAGGCCGAGTTCGCGGCCTTCTGCGGCCGCCGTCACGCGGTGGCGGTGGCTTCTGGCACCGAGGCGCTGCGGCTCGCGCTGGTGGCGATGGGGATCGAGCGCGGCGACGAGGTGATCGTCCCCGCGATGACGGCCGTGCCCACCGCCGCCGCGGTGGTCGCTGCGGGAGCGGTGCCGGTGTTCGTCGACGTCGACCGGGCCACCGCCGGCCTCGACCCCACGGCTGCGGCCGCGGCCCTCACCGAGCGCACCCGCGCGGTGATCCCCGTCCATCTCTACGGCCGCCCGGCCGAGCTGCCCGACCTCGGCGTGCCGATCCTCGAGGACGCCGCCCAGGCCCACGGCGCGCTCGACCCCGCCGCCCCGAGCGCGGCGGCCGCGTACTCCTTCTATCCGACGAAGAACCTCGGGGGCATCGGCGACGGCGGCGCGGTCGTCACCGACGACGACGACATCGCTGCCGCAGTCCGCGTCTTGCGCAACCACGCGCGGGGCGACGACTACGCCCACACGGTGATCACGGGGAACTCCCGGCTGTCCGAGGTCGAGGCGGCCGCGCTCCGCATCGGCCTGCGCCGGCTCGCCGCCGACAACGCGCGCCGGCGCGAGGCCGCGGCCGCGTTCCGGGCCGCGGCGCCCGACCTCGTGTGGCAGACCGACCACCCTCGCCACGTGTACCACCTCTGCGTCGCGCGCGTCCCCGATCGTGAGGTGTGGCGCGCGGCCCGCCCGTTCGACACCGGGATCCACTACGCACGCGCGCTGACCCAGCAGCCCGGGTACGGCGCGTTCGTCCGCGCGGCCTGCCCAGAAGCCGAGGGATGGGCTCGGGAATGCGTATCGTTGCCGTGCTTTCCCGAGCTGACCGACGACGAGATCGAGGCAGTGTGTCGCGGACTCCAGTGAACCCGGCGGTCGAATCGATCTCCGCGTTCTTCCCCTGTTACAACGACGAGGCGACCATCGGCTCGATGGTGAACCTCGCGTTGGTCACGATCGACAAGGTCGGGACCAACGGGGAGGTCATCGTGATCGACGACGGCTCCAGCGACGGCTCCCCGGGAGTGCTGAAGGAGCTCCTCGACGACCACTCCCGCCTGCGGGTCATCACCCACGAGCAGAACCGGGGCTACGGCGGCGCGTTGCGCTCGGGGTTCACGTCGGCAACGAAGCAGTGGGTCTTCTACACCGACGGTGACGCGCAGTTCGACCCCGCGGAGCTCGAGCTCCTCGTCGACAAGGCGGGGCCCGACGTCGACGTCGTGCAGGGCTACAAGATCCGCCGCGCCGACAACGTCGTGCGTCGGGTGATCGGACGGGTGTACCACCGCTCGGTGTCGATCATGTTCGGGCTGAAGATCCGCGACACCGACTGCGACTTCCGGCTCATCCGCCGCGAGGTCCTCGAGCGCATCACGCTCGAGCACAACACCGGCGTCATCTGCGTGGAGCTCGTGCGCAAGCTGCAGGACGCCGGCGCCCGCTTCGTCGAGGTGCCGGTGCACCACTACCCGCGGCTCCACGGGCAGTCGCAGTTCTTCAAGCTGCCGGCCGTGGCCTCCACGGCGCGCGACCTCGTGGCGCTGTGGTTCCGGCTCGTGGTGTTCGGGCGGCGCGAGCAGCGCTGACGCCGACCGGCGCTCAGGCGGTGGGGCGGGAGGCCACCACCGCGACCGTGCTCCCGACGGGTACGTCGTGGTGGCGCAGGCGCGCCCGTTCCTTGGCGCCGAGCCGGGCGAACAGGGGGTCGAGCGAACGGCGTTCGACGTCGGAGCCCGCGTCGGACTGCGCGTGCGGGCGCACCCGCTCCGCGAGGGCCAGGAGCGCCGCGGGGGGAACGAGGAACGAGTACAGGTAGGTCGCCCGCTGGGGCTCCAGGCCCGCGTCGCGGACCCGGTCCACGAGCTCGGCCCGGGTGTACCGGCGACGCGAGTGGACGGTCTTGTCGTGGGCGCGGCGCAGCCAGCCGAACGCGGGCTCCATCACCAAGACGGTTCCCCCCGGCTTGACCACCCGTCCGAGCTCGCGGAACGCGCCGCGGTCGTCGTCGACGCAGTACATGACGGTGATCGCGACGACGACGTCGAAGGACGCGTCCGCGAACGGCAGTCGCTCGAGCGTGGCGCACACCGGGGCGGTCTCGGGCCGGCGCTCCCGCACGAATGCGAGCCCGTCGCGCGAGAGGTCGGCGCCCACGACGTGCCCGTGCTCGGCGAGCCACGCGCCGTTGCCGCCGGGGCCGCAGCCCGCGTCGAGGATCGTCTGACCGGTGCGCAGCCGGGAGCCGAGGAGGTCGCCCATCACCGCGCGGGTGTTGCGGTACCACCAATGGTCGTCTTCGGCCGCGGCGATCCGCGCGTACTCCTCGATCTCCACCGGGAGCGACGCTAGCGGCGCGCGGGTCGGTGGGTCAGTGGTTCGCGAGCAGGAGCCTGTCGACCGTGACCTCGGTGGTCGACCACGCCTGCACGCCGAGGCGGCCGCCCCGGCAGGGCTCGTGCCCCGCGTCCATCGAGCTGCGGCTGAGCTGGGGAACGGACATCACGGTCTCGCCGTCGATGCTCGCCACGAGCCGGTCGTTGCGGAGGCTGACCTCGATGACGTGCGTGCCGTAGAGCCGGCTGCCGTCGGCCACCGGCGCGTGCGCCAGAGGCTTCCAGTGCTGACGGCTGTCGCTCCACTGGCGGACGAGGAACGCGCCGCCCGAGTAGATGGGGTCGACGTCGAACGAGTAGCCGGTGATCCGCTCGGAGCCGTCGGTCGACGCCCGGAACAGGATCCCGAAGCCGGCGCCCGAGGTGAAGTTCACGGAGGCCCGCACCGTGAAGTCGTCGTTGGCGACGATGTCGGCGAGAGCCCAGCGCACGTCGGCCCGGCGCAGCGCGAGCGCGCCGTCGTCGGCCATCGCGGTGGCGGGGAAGATGCCGCCGACCTCCCAGTCGGCGCCCGCGGCGACGAAGTCGCCGGCCGACAGGTCGGCGCGCGCCGCCGCCGGGGTGGCCGGGGTCGGCGTGTGGGGGGAGAGCGACCATGCGATCGGCGGCAGGCCCGCGTCGGCGGCGTCGCCGGTCGGCGTCGCGATCTCCGCAACCTCCGCAACAGCCTCGACGACAGCCTCGACGACAGCCTCGACGACAGCCTCGACGACAGCCTCCACGACCGTCTCGGTGCCCGCGGGGTCGGCGTCGGTCTCGGGGGTGTGGAGCTGCTCGGCGATCAGCGCATCCGCGGCGGCGGCGGCACGGTCGAACCACTCGTCGTTGGGGTCCTCGTCGCCCACGAGGGCGGCGGCCACCACCACGTCCGGCGACACGGCCGGTGCGGGCGGTTCGTCCAGCGTGCGGACCGCGCCGAGGTCCACCATGTCGACCGTGTCGGTGACCGGCGCCTCCACGATCTCGGTTACCGCCACCGGCGCGTCGTCGGGCACGGTGAACGCGTCCTCGAACGCGTCCTCGAACGCGTCCTCGAACACGTCGACGGAGTCGGCGGTCGCGCCGGTTGCCGCGTCGGCCGGGTCCGTCCACGCGGGGGCGGACGCACCCGCCGTCGTGGTGACGTCGTACGCCGCGAGGTCGGCCTCGTCGATCGGCACCCGCAGGACGGCGAACGGGTCGTCGTCGGGGTCGATCTCGCCCAGGCCGAGCCCGACGGGTGCGTCGTCGCGGGTGGTCCCCAACACGGTGCCGTCGGAGGCCACGTCGAGCACGGGACCCGGCGTCGCGGCGAGCGGGGGCGGGTCGGAGGGGTCGAGCACGACCATCTCCACCCCGCCGAACGGGGCGGTGTCCGCCACGTCGGTGAACGTCGCGAACCCGGCGTCGGCGAACGGGTCGCCCACCGGCTGGTCCGCGCCGGGAGCGAATGGCGCAGGAGCGAGGTCGGGACCGAGGTGGCCGAGGTCGACGACGAAGCCGTCGGGACGGCTCGGCGCCGCGGGTTCCGGCGTGGGGGCCCCGGCCGCCGCGGCCGGGGCGACCGGCGGGGCCAGGGGTGCGAGCGGGGGTCCGGTGGGCGGCGCGAAGGGGTCGACCGGTGCGGTGGTGGGGGCCGCGAACGGGTCGAACACCGGCGGAGCCGACGGCATCGAGGCGACCGGCTCGTCGAGCAGAGGCCGGCCGCTGATCGGCGGCGCCAGCGGCGCGAGCGGGGGCGGCGGGGCGAAGGGGTCCGCGGCGTGGGGCGAGTCGAAGAACCGGTCGGCCGCGGCCGCGTCGCCGATCGACGACGCCGCGGTGGCGAAGTCGAACGTGGGCGTGGGGTAGTCCGGGAGCGCGGGCTCGGCCGCCCCGAAGGGCGGCGGCGCGTCCGCGACGACCGGAGGCGCGAAGGCCGGTCCCGGCGGCGCGGCGAACGCCGCGGTCGGCGGGACCGCGTCGAGGGGGGTCGCGGCGGTGGGCGGCGGCGGCACTGCCGCGACCATGGCCATGGCGGCCATCGGCGCGGCGGCCGTGAAGTCGGGAAGCGACGGCAGCGGCTGGGCCGCGGTGGGCGCGGCGAGCGACCGGGGCGGGAGGATCATGCTGCGCAGGCGCGCCGCCTCTTCCCGGTTCGCGCCGATGAGATCGTGGAGGCGGGCCTCGATCGCCTCGGGGTTGCCGCCGAGGGCGTCGGCCAGGGTGGCCAGGTCCTCGTCGCGCATGGGCGGCTTGGTGCCCGGCGGGAGGTTCCGCAGCTCGTAGACCATGGCGAGGTACTCGCGCAGGACGCCGTCGGGCCCGGTGCCGGCCCGGAGGCGGCGCACGCTCTCGCCGACGGTGAGCGCGCCCAGGTCCGATCCCACGGTCAGGCGGTCGCGGGTGGGCAGCAGGTCGCCGACGTCGACCCCGCAGGAGCCGGCCAGGCACCAGAGGTCGCTGTCGGGAACGGGGGACCTGCCCCGCTCGTACGCGGCCAGCTCACGGCGCGTCAGCCCCGCCGATCGGGCCACCTCGGCCCGTGACAGGCCCTTGGCCTTGCGCACGGAGCGGAGATGGCGGCCGACGTCGCTCGGCGAGGCAGGAGTGGTGATCCCGGGCTCGGTCGTGGCCATGTCTGCGGTATCGGCGCGCGGACCGGGCCCCTGAAGAGCCTTTGGGGGCCGCCGCGCCGGTACCGTCCGGGCATGGCCGTCTATGCCCTGGGCGACTCCGAGCCCGAGATCCACCCCCACGCGTACGTGCATCCCCAGGCCACGGTCATCGGGAACGTCCGGATCGGCGCCGAGTCGACGATCTGGCCCCAGGCGGTGCTCCGGGGGGACTACGGGCACATCACGGTCGGCGCCCGCACCTCCATCCAGGACGGCGCCGTGATCCACTGCACCGCCGAGCACTCCACCTTCGTCGGCGACGACTGCGTGATCGGGCACCTCGCCCACCTCGAGGGCTGCACGGTGGAGGACGGCGCGCTCGTGGGCACCGGGTCGATCCTGCTGCACCGGGTCGTCGTGCGAACCACCGCGCTCGTGGGTGCCGGTGCGCTCGTGCCCATGGGGATGGAGGTGCCGTCCGGTGCGATGGCCCTCGGCGTCCCCGCCAAGATCCGCCCCGACTGCGTCACCCCCGACCAGATCCTGCCGTTGGCCGCGAACTACCTGGCCAACGCCGACCGCTACCGCGCGGAGCTGCGCCGACTCGACTGAGTCAGCCCTTCACGTACGCGAGCTTCTCGGCCACCTTGGCGTCGCGCACGGTGATCACATCCACCCCGCGGACGGCAGCCTGCGTGCCGTCGGCGTCGGTCCACGTGTAGCGCCAGCGCACCACGCACCGGTCGCCGGCGACGATGATCTCCTCCGCGTCGAAGTGCGCGGTTGGGCTCGAGGCGAAGAACTCCTCCCACGCCGCGCGCACCGCGGCTGGGCCCTCCACGCGCGTCCCGAGTGGTGGCGACGTGCTCTCGAAGACGCAGTCGTCGGTCATCGCGGCCATCACCGCGTCGACGTCGTGCCGGTTGAAGGCCTCGTTGAAGCGGTCGACGGCGGCGAGGGTGGTGATGTCGTCACTCGGCACGCGTGCGACGGTAAGCCCTCAGGCCGCGGGTGTCGAGGCCCGCGCTCGGCTGCGGGCGAGCCGACGCTGCTCGTCGGCGCCGTAGACGAGGCTCCCGGCGGGGTCGGTGGACGCGGCGGCGCCGATGCGGACCCCTTGGGCGGCGTACGCGGCCTCGAGCTCCGCGGCGCGCTCGGCACCGCAGAACTCGGTGGTCGCGTCGACCAGCACCCGAGCGAACGTGGTGCCATGGTGCGCGAGGTCGGGCGTGGCCGCCAGTGCCCAGTGCACGAGCTCGTGGAGCACCACGCCCTTGGTGCGGTAGCGGCGGGGGAGCGTGATCGTTGGACCGGTCGGCTCCTCGCGGTAGAAGGCCTGGCGCGCGCCGTTTCCGGGGCGGAAGCGCGGCAGCCCGCCGAGGCCGTGCTCGGGGAAGCGCACCGCCCACCAGAGCGATCCCACGACCTTCTCGGCGAAGGACACGCACGCCGGGAGCCCGGGCAGCGGGCTCGACGGCACCACCGTCTCGGCGCGGTAGACGCGCGAGCGCTGCGCGTCGCGCGGTCGGCGGGTCTCGGAGGGAACGGCCGTGGTCACGCGCGGTGGAGGGGCTGCGGCATCGGCATGGGGTTCACGCGGTTGATGCCGTCGAGGCCCCGGTGCCGCCGCGCGCTGGCGGTGTCCATGATCCCCTGCGCGTCGCGGAGGGCAGCCATCCCCTCGTTGTTCCCCGTGTACTCGGGCGGCTGGCGCAGCATCCAGAGGATGCCCTCGGCCGCGACCTCGCAGGGTTCCCAGTCGCTGTGGTCGAGATCGGGCGCGTTGTAGACGAAGCCCTCGGACGCGACGGGCACGTCGATGCGGAACGTGTTGACCGGGATGCGGTCGTCGCGCAGCTGCGCGGCGAGGCTCACCGTCATGTGCTCCAACGCGATCTTCGACATGCCGTAGGCCATCTGGGTCGGGAAGTAGTTGAGGGCCGCGAGGGACGAGACGTTGAGGATCGAGCCCTCGCCGCGTGCGCGCATGCCGGGCACGACCGCCTGCACGGCGATCAGGGGGGCGCGCGTGTTGACCGCGAAGATCAGGTCGTGGCGCTTCATCGGGAGCTCGATGTCGCCCGGGAACGTGATCGCCGCGTTGTTGACGAGGATGTCGACGCGTCCGTAGTGCGCGACCGTCCGGTCGACCATTGCGACGACGCTCTCGTCGTCGGCGAGGTTGGTGGGCACGGCGATCGCGTCGCCGCCGGCGTCGGTGATCGTGCGGACGGTGGCGTCGATCGTGCCGGCGATCGGGAGCGGCTGCGCGTCGGTGGCGCGGGCCGCGCACGCGACGCGCGCTCCCGCCGCGCCGAGCGCGACCGCGGTGGCCGCGCCCACGCCGCGGCTCGCACCGGTGACGATCGCGACCTTGCCGTCGAGGTCCATCGTGATTCCTCCGTCGGGGCGTCGAGGCGGCGGGGTCGGGCCGGGGGTCGGCCCGGGACTTCGCCCGGGGTCGGCCCGGGGTCGGCCCGGGCGAAACTACCGGCCGAGCCCGACGGGGAGGCGCTGGTCCCCGGCGAGGTTGTCGGCGTAGAGGTCGCCGTGTGCGGCGACGCGCTCGAGCACGGCGGCGGTGTCGAACCGCAGTCGGTCCGGGTCGGCGGCGGCGACCGCCGCAGCCACCTCGTCCCAGGTCACCGGGGTCGAGACGCTCGGCGTGGGCTGCGCCCGCAGCGAGTAGGCCGCGACCGTCGTCTTGTGACGGTCGTTCTGGCTCCAGTCGACGAACACCTTCCCGGTCCGCAGCTCGCGCCGCATTGCGGTGGTGACCCGGGCGGGGTCGCGCTTTTGCAGGAGCATTCCGAGGGCGCGCGCGAACTCCTTCGTCTCGTCGGCGGTGGCGCCGCCGATCGGCACCCCGATGTGCATCCCCTTCCCGCCCGAGGTCTTCACCACGGCGGCGAGGCCCAGGTCGCGGAGGAGGTCGCGCAGCTCGAGGGCCACGGTGGCGCAGGCGAGCACGTCGGCCGGTGGGCCGGGATCGAGATCGAAGACGATCGCCGTGGGGGCGCCGGGCGCGTCGGCGGTGGCCTGGCGGGTGTGGAGCTCGAGCGCGGCGAGGTTGGCCACCCACACGAGGGTGGGCAGGTCGTCCACCACGCAGGCCTCGAGCCCGGGCTCCACCTCCGCCCGGTGGACCCAGTCGGGCGCGTGCGGGGGGCAGCGCTTCTCGAAGAACGAGGGGCCCTCCACGCCGTCGGGCCAGCGGACCATGGTCAGCTCCCGGCGGCGGAGGTGGGGGAGCAGCGCCGGGGCGGCCCGGAGGTAGTAATCGATCACCCCGGCTTTGGTGAAGCCCGTGCGGGGGTACAGCACCTTGTCGAGGTTCGTGAGCGAGAGGGCGCGACCCTCGATCTCCACCGGGGTGGCGCCGGGGCTCGAGGCGGGTCCCACGCCCCGACCGTAGCCCTGGCCGTAGGATGGTGGCTCCGCTCGCCGGGTCCCACCCTCCCCGGCGCCCTGAGGAGGTCCCCCGGTGGCCCCAGCGATCTGGACCGGCACCATCAGCTTCGGGCTCGTGACCGTGCCGGTGCGCGCCGTGTCGGCCACGAAGTCGCGCGACGTCCGGTTCAACCAGCTCGAGGGTGCCACCGGTGCCCGCATCCGCTATCGCCGGGTGTCGGAGCAGACCGGCGACGAGGTCCCCAACGACAAGATCGTGAAGGGCTACGAGATCGCGCCCGGGCAGTACGTCACCGTCACCGACGACGAGATGAAGGCCCTCGCCCCGAAGGCGAGCCGCACGATCGACATCGAGGACTTCGTCGACCTCGACCAGATCGACCCCCTGTTCTTCGAGCAGCCCTATTACCTCGCGCCCGATCCGAACGCCCTGAAGCCGTACCGGTTGCTGCTCGACGCGATGACGGAGCTGCGCAAGGTCGCGATCGGCCGGTTCGTGATGCGCTCGAAGGAGCACCTCGTGGCCATCCGGCCCGTGGAGGGCCTGCTCTGCCTCGAGACGATGCGCTACGCCGACGAGATCGTGGCCGCCGCCGAGGTGGTGCCGCCCCTGGAGGCGGGCAACGAGCCCAGCCAGCGCGAGCTCGACATGGCCCGCCAGCTCGTGGAGTCGCTCGCGACCGAGTTCGACCCGGACAAGTACCAGGACACCTACCGCGAGGAGCTCCTCGGCCTGATCGAGCGCAAGGCCGCGGGCGAGGAGATCGTGGCCCGGCCGGCGGCCGAGGAGACGGGCAAGGTCCTCGACCTCATGGCCGCGCTCGAGGCCAGCCTCGCCCGGGCGGGCTCGGGCGACGCGTCCGACGGTGACGCCGACGGGGCGACGGCCGCGCCGCGGTCACGCGCCGCGAAGAAGGCCGCGCCCCGCAAGGCGGCGGCGAAGCGGGCCGCGCCGGCGAAGAAGGCCGCCCCGGTCAAGGCCGCGGCGAAGGCGCCCGCCAAGAAGGCGACCCGGGCGAAGAAGTCCGCCTGACCCCGGCCGGGGTCAGGACGCGCGGCGCAGCGGGGCGGCGGTGACCCGCCCGACCTCGATGACCACGGCGAGCCCCGCGGTGTGGTCGGACGCCAGCCAGCCGCAGTGCTCGCACGGGCCGTCGGCGACCGGGCCACGGTGCTCGACGCACGCCTCGAACCAGCCCTCGAACCAGCCCTCGAACCAGGCGGGAGCGTGGTCGTCGTCGTGGTCGTCGATCTGGTCGATCTCGTCGGTCGCGTGCATCTCGGCCTCCCCTGTCCTGGTCCGGCGGCCGCTCCACCTCGTGGTGCGGACCCGAACGCCGAGTCCGAATCACACGAGTGTAATTCGGACCCACTGGTGTCCTGGGGAGATCCAAACAGGGGGGTGTGACAGTGAATGATGGGCGTGGGTCTCCCTTCCCGGTCTGACTCTGGGTGTGACCGACGCTTCGGCTGTCCTCTGTAGTGAACGGTCGACCGGGTTGGGAGTCCCATCGGCGCCCATCGTCCGGCAGCGTGACCTCATAGGAGCCTGTGCAAGAGGCGCCCATCACTGTCTCGTCCGCCTTCCGGCAGGTGCGTGCCATCCACCCACCAGGCAGTGAAGGGATGGCAATGACCACCATCGCAGAGATCGACCGCGTCGTCACGGGCGGGGTCGACACCCACACCGATGTGCACGTCGCCGCGGTTGTCGACGCCACCGGAAAGATCCTTGGGAGCGAGTCGTTCCCGACCACGATCGCCGGCTTCCGGTCGCTGCTGGCGTGGATGCGCCGGCACGGAACGCTCGATCAGGTCGGTGTCGAAGGGACCGGCGCCTATGGCGCCGGGTTGGCCCGTTTTCTCACCGGCGCCGGCGTGAAGGTCGTCGAGGTCGACCGCCCGAATCGCCAGCTGCGGCGTAGTCGCGGCAAGAGCGACACGATCGACGCTGAGCACGCGGCGCGCGCCGTGCTCTCCGGAGAGGCGACCGGCACGCCCAAGACCCGCAACGGGACGGTCGAGTGTGTCCGTGCCCTGCGGGTCGTGCGCCGATCGGCGGTGACGGCCCGCACCGCGGCCGGCAACCAGCTGGTCAACCTCGTGCTCACCGCGCCCGAGGAGCTGCGCGGCAATCTCCGCGGCCTGTCCACCGCCAAGCTCGTCGCGGCTGCCGCCGCGTTCCGTCCAGCGACACCGACCACGGTGAACGCCGCCACCAAGCTCGCCATGCGTGAAGCCGCCCGGCGTCACCAAGGTCTCACCGCCGAGATCGCCCGTCTCGAGACGGCCATCGGCGCACTCGTCACACGTGTCGCTCCCGAGCTGCTGAAACTCCACGGCGTCGGGCTCAACGTCGCCGCCGCCCTCCTTGTCACCGTCGGCGACAACCCCAGCAGGCTCCGCAACGAAGCCTCCTTCGCGCACCTCTGCGGCGTCGCGCCCATCCCCGCGAGCACCGGACGAACCACCCGCCACCGCCTCAACCGCGGCGGGGACCGCCAGGCGAACAACGCCCTCTGGCGGATCGCGCTCGTCCGCATGAGCACAGACCCCGCCACCCGCGACTACGTCGAGCGACGCACCAAGGAAGGCCTCTCCAAGCGCGAGATCATCCGCTGCCTCAAGCGCTACATCGCCCGAGAGGTCTTCACCGCGCTACCCACTTGACGAAATAGGAGCTTCA
>JBAZYX010000025.1:0-41529 GCA_041659105.1 Acidimicrobiia bacterium | reverse complement strand
AACTACAGCGACGACGCGAGCTGCGCGCTCGGGAGCACGGGTGACGTCGTCAACGGGTCCGACCCGCTGCTCGGTCCGCTCGCCGCGGGCATCGGCGCCACCCTCGCCCGCACGCCCCAGACCGCCGGCCCGCTCCTCGACCACATCCCGCCGTCCGCGTGCGCGTTCGACGGCATCGCCACCGACCAGTGGGGCACCACCCGGGCGCAGGGCCCGGGGTGCGACGTGGGGACGATCGAGGTCGTGGTGGTCGCGCCGGTCACGGTGCAGCCGACCTTCACCGGCTGACCGCTCACGTCCGCGCGGTCCGTCAGACGGCGCCCGCCACCTGCGCCGCGAACAGCTCGAACTGGCGGATCACGCCGTCGACGTCGAGGTCCGACGCGGTCGTCCAGAACCGCAGCAGCAGGTGCTGGACGCCGGCTGCCGCCAGCTCCCTGACGTCGCGCTGCAGCTCCTCGGGCGTGCCCGTGAGCATCGGGCGGCCCTCCGGGGTCAATGGTGGCGCGGGCGAGTACGAGAGCTCCGGGCGCATCCGGGCCGCGGCCGCAGTCGGGGATGCGGCCCGGTGCGCTGCGGACCAGTCGCGGGGGCGGTCGAGGACGCGGCCGAGCGGCCCGCTGTACGAGTAGGTGAACGGCCGCGTGATGCCGCCGTAGCGCCGAACGGCTTCGATCGTGGCGCGACCGCGGGCGTACACGTCGGTCGTGGGGAACAGCGGGTGCCATCCGTCGCCCAGGCGGGCGGCGCGGCGGAACGCGACGTCGATGTTGCCCCCGACCCACAGCGGCACCGTCCCGGCCGGGAGCCCCTCGACCGGCGGACCCACCGGGTGCACGCCCGAGAACGGGAACCGCTCGCCCCCGTGCGCGACCGGCGCCGGCGTCTCCCACGCCGCGCGCAGCACGGCGAGGGCCTCGTCGGTGTGCGCGCCCCGGTCGGCGGGGTCGACCCCGAGCGCGGCGAACTCGCCCTCCAGGTAGCCGACGCCCACCCCGAGCACGAGCCGGCCGCCCGAGAGCCGGGCCAGCGACGCCGCGTGCGCGGCGACCACCAGCGGGTGCCGGTAGGGCGCGACGAGCACGTCCACCCCGAACCGCAGCCGGGCGGTGGCACCGAGGCCCCACCCGCACGCGGCCAGCGGCTCGAGCATGGGCGGCGGGAGGAACGGGGTCGCGTAGTCCGGCAGGGCGACGTGGTCGGCGAACCAGGCGCCGTCGTAGCCGAGGGCCTCGGCGGCCGCGATCAGCGTCCGCACCGCGTCGGGGTCGCCGAACGCGCCGTAGCTGGGGACCACGACCGAGAACTGCACGACCGCAGCCTCGCGCGACCCGCGTCTGCACAATCGGCAGGCCCACACTGCCTTCACCGCGCCCGCGGGGTCGCACTACGTTTGGGCGCATGGCTGAGACGGTGGAGTTCGCGAGCAACGGCAGCACGGCGTCGGGCTACCTGGTCACGCCCGCGGGCGGGACCGGCCCCGGTGTGGTGGTGGTCCAGGAGTGGTGGGGTCTCGACCCCGGGATCAAGCACTTCGCGGAGTGGCTCGGGGAGGCCGGCTTCGTGGCCCTCGCCCCCGACCTGTACCACGGCGAGCTCGCCGAGCACACCGAGATGGACAAGGCCGCGCACCTCATGCAGGCACTGCCGCCCGACCGTGCGGCGCGCGACATGAGCGGTGCCGTCGACTACCTCGCGTCCCACCCTGCGGTCACCGGCGCCGGGATCGGCGTGGTCGGGTTCTGCATGGGCGGCATGCTCTCGTGGATCCTCGCCGCGAACCGGGGCGACACGATCAAGGCCGTCGTCCCCTTCTACGGCTTCCCCCAGGGCGACGCCGAGCCCGACTGGTCCGGCCTCACGGCCGTCGTGCGCGGGCACATGGCCGAGCACGACGACTTCTTCGCCCCCGCGGCCGCGCGGGAGCTCGAGGCGAAGCTGCAGGCCCTGGGCAAGGACGTGCGGCTCACGGTCCACGCCGACAGCGGCCACGCGTTCATGAACCCGTTCAACGCGCTCGGCACGCTCGACGTGGAGCTGTCCGCGCGGATCTGGCCCGAGGTGTGCGCGTTCCTGCACGAGCAGCTCGGCTGAGCCCCGGCCCCCCATGACCCACGACCGGGGCGACCGGGCCCGACCGCGGTACGAGCGCGAGTCCCACGGGCTCGAGTTCGACCGGGTCGCGTTCTTCAGCGACGCGGTGTTCGCGATCGCGATGACCCTGCTCGTGGTGGGCATCGGGATCCCGACCGTCTCCGACGGCGAGCTCGGTGACGCGCTGCGCGACAAGCAGCCCGAGATCATCAGCTTCTTCATCAGCTTCGTGGTGATCGGCAACTACTGGTTGGGCCACCACCGGTTCTTCTCCCGGCTGCGCGCGGTCTCGGCGCGGCTGATGACCCTGAACCTCGTGTACCTGGCCGCGATCGCGTTCGTGCCGTTCCCCACGGCGCTCGCGGGCAAGTACACCGAGGAGCCGGTGTCGATCGTGATGTACGCGATCACGCTGTCGGTGGCGAGCGGGCTCGAAGCCGTGATGTTCGTGGTCGCGCACCGCGAGGGCCTGTTCCGGACCGCGATCCCGCGCGACGTGGTGCGCTTCACGGTGGTCGCCACGGTCATCCCGGTCGTGGTGTTCCTCGGGTCCATCCCGGTTGCGTTCGTGAGCACCACCACCGCGCTCTACACGTGGCTGCTCATCTTCCCGCTCGAGTACCTCGTCGACGTCGCGCTCAAACCCGACGACATCGACGACGTGCTCGCGTGAGGCACCCGCTCCGCGCCGGCGCCGGGCTCCTCGCGGCGGCGGTGCTCGCAGTCCTGCCCGCGTGCGGCGGGGGCGGGGGCGACGGGTCCGGCGCCGGCGCGGCTTCGCCCGGCCCGTCGGTCGCCACGGTCACCACCGCGCCCCCGAGCACCGGGCCCCCCGTGGTCGCGACGTCTCCTCCGGTCACGACCGCGACACCCACGTTCGCCGCGGTCGTCGCCCCCGTGACCGCCGCCGACCTCGGCGCCTCGTGGCACGACGGCTGCCCGGTCGGGCCCGACCAGCTGCGGCGCGTGACGCTGTCGTACTGGGACTTCGACGGCAGGCCCCAGACCGGCGCGGTCGTGGTCCACAGCGACGCGGCCGACGCGATCGTGACCGTGTTCCGGCGGCTGTTCGAGCAGCGCTTCCCCATCCGGCGCCTGGAGACGATCGACAGGTTCGCCGGCAGCGACGACGCCTCCATGGCGGCCGACAACACGTCCGCCTTCAACTGCCGGCTCGCGGTCAGCGCGGGTCCGCCGCAGTGGTCGGTGCACTCGTTCGGTCGGGCGATCGACGTCAACCCACTGGAGAACCCGTACGTGTTCGGCGGCGACGTGCTGCCACCGGCCGGCGCGGCCTACGTCGACCGGGGCGACGTCCGACCGGGCATGGCGGTCAGCGGCGGGCCGCTCGTCGACGCGTTCGCCGCGGTGGGCTGGCCGTGGGGCGGCCGCTGGGCCGGTTCACCCGACTACCAGCACTTCTCCGCCAACGGCGGCTGACCGTTGCACCCGGACCTCCGGGGGATCAGGAGATGGCGAGGATGTCGACGACGAAGACGAGGGTGTCGGTGCCCTTGATCCCCGCCTGGGAGTTCCCGCCGGCTCCGTACCCCTTGTCGGGCGGGACCACGAGCAGCACCTGCGAGCCGACGGTCTGGCCCACCAGGCCCTCGTCCCAGCCCGCGATCACCTGGCTGGTCCCGATCGCGAACTGGGCCGGCTGAGAGCGCTTCCACGACGAGTCGAAGGTCTTGGCGCTCTTCCAGATCACGCCGGTGTAGTGCACGGTGATCGTGTCGCCCGCCTGCACCACCGCGCCGTCGCCCTGGATCAGGGGCTGCACCACCAGGTTGGCGGGCGGATCGGTCTTCGGCATGGTGATCGTGGGCGCGCCGTTCCCGGCCAGCGTCACCGCCGGCAGGCCGGCGGGCGGGACCACCGCGGTCCCCGTGGCCCGCGGCAGCGGAGTCGGCGGCGTCGTCACGCCCTTCACATCCATGACGAACAGCAGCGTGTCGTTCTTCTTCACGCCGACCGCCGCACCGTTCTTGGCGAGGCCGTCCTTGGGTGCCACCGCGACCAGGACCCGGCTGCCGGCGGAGGCGCCGATCAGACCGTCGACGAGCGCGGGCTGCGTGCTCTTGTCGAGCACGAGCGTGACCGGGCTCTTCCCGTACGAGGTCTCGACCTCCGCGCCGGTGCGGCCGTTGAGGATGACGTAGTCGAACAGGAGCTGGGAGCCCGTGGCCGCCTCGTCTCCGGTGCCGGGGGTGCGCTCGACCGACGTCGAAGCCTTCACCGAGAACGGCTTCGCGAACGTGACGGTCGGCTTCTCGCCGGGGTTGCCGGCGACGGTGACGGCATCCAGGCCGACACCGGCAGCGGAGGCCGCCGAGGCCCCGACGACGACGGTCGCCGCACCGACGAGGACCGCGAACAGCACGAGGAGACGACGACGCACGGGAGACCTTCCGGGGGGACGACGGGGAATCCGAGGGTAGTTGCGGCCGGCGCGACCCAGAACGCGGCCCCGCCCGTGCCTGAGAACCGCCTCAGCGACAGCCCAGCGCGGCCCGGATCCGGGCCAGGTTCGTGTCCATCACCGTGAGGTAGTCGTCGCCCCGGGCCTGCTGCTTCGCCGTGAGCCCCTCGAGCGGGCTGAGCACGGCGATCTCGATCCCCCCGGCCTCCCGGGCCAGGGTCTGGGCGATCCGGGGCGACACCAGCTCCTCGGTGAACACCGTGGTCACGCCCGCGCGCTCGACGAGATCGCTGAGCTCGGCGAGCCGTCTCGGGTTGGGCTCGACGTCGGGGGACAGGCCGGCCACGCCCTGCTGCTTCAGGCCGTACGCCTTGGCGAGATAGCCGAACGCTTCGTGGGCGGTGACGAGGAGGGTGCGGTCGCAGGCGGCGAGCCCGTCGCGGTAGCGGGTGTCCAGCGCGGTGAGGTCGGCGGACAGCTCCGCCGCGTTGGCCGCGTACGTCGCCGCGCCCCTTGGATCGGCCTTGGCCAGCGCCTTCGCGGTCTGGCCGACGATCCCCTGCATCAACGTGGGGTCCAGCCACACGTGGGGGTCGTTCGGGTCGCGCGCCCGAAGGCGCGCGAGCAGCTCGAGCGTGCCGGTGCCGCGCGTCGCCGACGCCTTCTCGACCGCCGGCTGGAAGTCCGAGCCGAGCACGAGGACGAGGTCGGCGTCCTCGATCTGGTCGCGCTGCTTGGGCGTGAGCTCGAGGTCGTGGGGCTCGGCGCCCGACGGCGTGAGGTTCGTGACGGTGACCCGCTTCCCTCCCACCCGCTCGGCCACGAACGCCAGTGGGTAGAACGCGGCTACCACCTCGACGTCGGCCGGCTTCGCGGCCCCGGCCGGCTCCGGCGCGAGCCCGGCCGCGCCCGCGGCCACCGCCACGACCGCCACCACCAGTCGGGTCACCCACCGCGCGTGCACTGCCGCTCCGCCCTCCGTCCTTCCCTCGCCGGCTCCGCCGGCCCCCCCAATAATGAGAATCACTCTCAGTATAGCGCACGCGTCCCCTCGCTCGACCGGGCAGGATGGCCCGGTGGACGCACCCGCCGACCAGACCGCCACCCTCCCCGACGGCCGCGCCCTCGCCTACCGCGAGTACGGCGACCCCGCGGGCCACCCAGTCGTCAACTGCCACGGCGGGCTCGTGTGCGGCCTCGACGTCGCCGGGTTCGACGCGGCCGCCCGGGCCGCGGGCCTCCGGCTGGTCTCGCCCGACCGGCCCGGGATCGGCGCGTCCGACCCCGCGCCCGGGCGCGCCACCGGCGACTGGGCCGACGACGTCTCCGCACTGCTCGACGCCCTCGGGATCGACCGCGCCGCGATCCTCGGCTGGTCGATGGGCGGTCAGTACGCGCTCGCGTGCGCGGCCCGCATCCCCGACCGCGTGACACGCACGGTCGTGGTCGCGGGTGCGCTGCCCCTCGACGACGACGCGACCTTCGCGGAGCTCAACGCGATGGACCGCCGCCTCACCCGGCTCTCGGCCCAGCACCCGCACGTCGCGCGCGACCTCTTCCGCACGCTCGGCGAGGTGGCCCGGCACTCACCGCACGTGTGGGCGCACCTCACCGAGCGCGGCGCGGTCCCCGACGAGGCGGCCGCGCTCGAAGGCCTCCCCGACCCCGGGATCGCGCACGCCGCCGCCGTCGCGATGGCCCACGGTGACGGGATGGTCGAGGAGTACCGCGCGTGGGTGCGGCCGTGGGGATTCACCCCCGAGGACGTCACGGGCGCCGTGGTGATCTGGCAGGGTGGCGCCGACGAGCTCGTCCCCCCGGCCTGGGGTGCGCAGCTCGCGGCCCGCATCCCCGGCGCGCGGCTCGAGTTCCGCGCGGACGCGGGCCACTTCGTCGCCTACGCGCACACCGACGCGGTGCTGCGCGACCTCGTGGGCTGACAGAACGTCGCCATGCGCGCCTCGTAGAGGCGGAACGCGTGGGGGTCGTCGACCGCGATGCCGCGGAACGCGAGGGTGCGGCCGGGGTAGGTCAGGTGAAGACCGGGCCGGCGCCGTGGGCGGCGGTCCACTCCAGCAACCGGTCGACCGGCCAGGTGTTGACGATGCGGTCGGGCTCGATCCCCACCTCGGCGACGCGGGTGCAGCCGTAGGGCTGCCACTCCAGCTGGCCCACCGCGTGCGCGTCGGTGTCGATCACGACCGGCGCGCCGAGCTCCGCGACGCGGGCGAGCAGCCGCATCGGCGGGTCGAGCCGCTCGGGCCGGCAGTTCACCTCCACTGCGGTGTCGAAGCGCGCGCACGCGGCGAACACGAGGTCCGCGTCGAACGTGGACTCGGGCCGGCCCCGGCCGAGCACGAGCCGGCCGGTGCAGTGGCCGAGCACGTCGGTGTGCGGGCTCGCGACCGCCGTCACCATCCGCACCGTCATCTCGTCGGCCGGCATGCGCAGGTGCGAGTGGACGCTCGCCACCACCACGTCGAGCTCGGCGAGCAGGTCGGGCTCCTGGTCGAGGGTGCCGTCCTCGAGGATGTCGACCTCGACGCCGGTGAGGATCCGGAACGGCGCGAGCTCGTGGTTGAGCCGGGCCACGAGGCCGAGCTGCTCGCGCAGCCGCGCCGCGCTCAGACCCTTCGCCACCTTCAGCCGCGGCGAGTGATCGGTGACCGCGAGGTACTCGTGGCCGAGCGCGGCGGCCGCACGCGCCATCTGCTCGACCTCGGCGCCGCCGTCGGACCAGTCGGTGTGACAGTGCAGGTCGCCGCGCAGCAGCGCGCGGATCGCGCCACCGGCACCGGCGTCGGGCGCGGCCTCGGCCTCGAGCCGGCCGAGGTACTCGGGCGCCTCGCCCGCGAGCACCTGCGCGATCACCCCCGCGGTCACCTCGCCGATGCCCGGGATCGTGCGCAGGCGCCCGGCCGCCGCGAGCCGCGCGAGCTCCTCGGGATCGATGGTCCGCACGGTCGCAGCAGCCCGTCGGAAGGCCTGCTCGCGGTGCCGCCCGCCCCGGTCGCGCTCGAGCAGGGTCGCGATGCGGTCGAGGACCGCGGCGGGATCGGGCTCGGGCGGCGGTGCCGTGGGGGCCATCAGCCCCATTCTCGCGGATCAGGAGCCGACGGACCCGGCCGGATCAGGGGCCGACGACCACGAGGACCTTGTCCACCGTGAGGACCACCGCGCCGGCCCCGTCCCGAACCGTCATCCGGTACACGTGGGTTCCGAGTGACGGGAAGCAGAACGAGCCGCTCCCTCCGGTTGGGCACAACCGCACCGAGCCGCTCGGGGCCGTGCTCGAGAAGCCATCCCCTTCCACCAGCACGCTCCCCGCGTTCTCGGTGGACCACGTGAGCTCGGGGCCGTCGGGCGTCGGCCACGGGCGCGCCTTCACCGCCGGGGTGATCGTGATGGTCCCGGTCGGAGCCGGTGCCGACGGGGGTGGGGACGTGGGCGCGACCAGAGGTCGAGGGCGGGGACGGTCTCGTCGGTGCTGGGGGTGTGGTGGTGACTCATGGTCGCTCCTTGGGTGTGCGCCCCCCGGTGGGGCGTGACGGTGGAGTGACACACGAGGGGCCCACGCGCTTACGCGGCCCGCGAACCGTTGGGGCACAAGGGTGTCCGGGCCGTCGTACGATCGCCCCATGAACGACTTCGCCGCGCTCCAGGAGCAGATGGAGGCCGTCTACGGCGCGCAGGACCGGGCTCGGGGCGTGCCCGCGACGGTGGCGTGGCTGGCCGAGGAGATCGGCGAGCTGGCCCAGGCCGCCCGCAAGGGCACCCGCGCGCAGCAGCTCCACGAGCTCGGCGACGTGCTCGCGTGGCTCGCGTCCCTCGCCAACCAGCTCGGCTGCTCGCTCGCGGAAGCGGTGGCCCGCTACGCCGACGGGTGCCCGCGCTGCCACGCGACGCCCTGTGCCTGCGACGCGTCGCGGTCCTAGGCTCCGGCCATGAGCACACCGCCGGAAACCACCTCCGCCGAGGCCCACATCCGTGAGGTCTTCCGTCGCATCTTCGACGAGCGCGACCTGTCCGACCCGTCGGCGTTCTGGTCCGAAGCCTCGCACGACGAGTTCCTCGCCGCCGGGCTGACCGTCCGCGGCGCCGAGGCCCTCGCCGGGTTCTTCGGCGGTCTGTTCGCCGCGGTCCCCGACTGGCGGCTCGAGATCGAGAACGTCGTCGACGACGGCACGGGCCAGCTCGTCGTGCAGTGGACCGGGACCGGCACGTTCACCGGTGCCCCGTTCCTCGGCATCGAGGCCACCGGTCGGTCCCTCACGATCCGCGGTGTCGACGTGATCCGCCTCGACGCCGAGGGCCGGATCGACACCAACACCATCTACTACGACGGCGCCGAGTTCGCCCGCCAGGTCGGCCTGCTGCCCGGCCGCGACTCCCTCGCCGACCGGTGGATGATGAGCCTGTTCAACAACGCCACGAAGCTCCGGCGCGCGGTCAAGCGGTGAGCGCCGTCGAGCAGTTCCTCGAGCGGTACAACGCGCGCGACTTCGACGCGTTGGCCGACTGCTTCTCGGCCACCGACTTCCACCGCATCGGCCCCTACGGCGACCAGATCGACTCCAGCTCGGAGTACGTCGCGTTCCTGCGCGACGTCGTACCCACGCTCGGCGCCGCGTACCGGCTGGTCACGACGCGGGTGCTCTCCGGCGAGGGCGGCACCGCGGTGGCCGAGCTGATCGAGGAGTTCGAGGTCGACGGCGAGCTGCGCCGGACCCCCGAGGTCATCGTGTTCGACCTCGACGCCGACGGCCGCATCACCCGGATGCACCTCTACGTGCAGCGGGTGCACGACCTCCCGCCCGCCGGCGGCCGCGCCGCCATGGGCCGCCGCGACTGACGTGGGTCTCGGTCAGCGGAGGGTGTAGCGGACGGGGAGGTGCTTCACGCCCCCCACGAAGTTGGCCTCCGCCCACTCGGGCTCGCCGTCGAGCTCGATGGTCCGCACCCGCTCCAGCACCTTCGGCAGCATCGTCCGCACCTCCCGGCGCGCGAACTGCGAACCGAGGCAGTAGTGCACGCCGAGGCCGAAGGAGATCAGCTTGTCGGCGTCGGGACGGGTGACGTCGAACCGCATCGGGTCGGTGAACACGGCGTCGTCGCGGTTGGCCGACCAGTACGACAGCAGGACCCGCTCCCCCGCCGCGATGGGTACGCCATCGACCTCGGTGTCCTCCTGCGCGTAGCGGAGGAAGTGCCGCACCGGCGCCGTCCAGCGGATCATCTCCTCGGCGGCGTTCCCCGCGAGCGACGGGTCGGCCGCGAGCGCGGCGAGCTGGTCGGGGTGACGCAGCAGCGCCTCCATCCCACCCGAGAGCGCGTACGAGGTGGTGTCGTGACCCGCGGTCGCGACGATGATGAAGTACCAGAGCCGCGCGTCCCGATCGAGCGGGCAGCCGTCGATCTCGCCGTTGGCGATGACGGTGGCCAGGTCGTCCGTCGGGTGCGCGCGCCGGTCGGCGGTCAGTGCCTCGAAGTACTCGTCGAACCGGGCGATCGTGCGCGTGAGGAACGTCATCGGATCACCGATGTCGCCCAGGTACTCGGGGTCGGCCGCGCCGAAGATCCCCTGGGTGAGCTCGAGCATCATGCGCTCGTCGCCCTGGGGCACGCCGAAGATGCTCATGATGACGCGCAGCGTGTACGGCACGGCGATGTCCTGCGCGAAGTCGCACGTGCCCCCGAGGTCCACGAGCCGGTCGGCGAACTCACCGGCGATCGCGTCGATGGCGTCCTGGCGCTGCTTCACCGCCGCGGGCTTGAACCAGTCGTTGGTGACGTGGCGATGGTCGCGGTGCTCGGTCCCGTCCAGGTGGATCAGGGTCTTGGGGTCGATGCCGAGCGAGTGGATGAACTCGAAGTTCGCGTCGGGCCCGAGCACCGAGTTGCGGGTGTTCCAGAAGATGTCGCTGCGGCGGGAGACCTCGAACACGTCGGCGTGGCGGGTGAGCGCGTAGAAGGGCGTGTAGCCCTCGGCCTCCACCCGGAGCACCGGATCGTCGCGCCGCAGCTCGGCGGCCACCGCGTGCCAGGCATCGGGGTCCGTGTAGGCCTGGGGGGAGACGAAGATCAGGCCCCGGGGGTCGTTGACGTCCATGGGCCCAGGTGTACCACCACGCGGCCCACCGTGGCCCGGTCCTCCATCGCCTCGAGTGCCTCCGGGAGGTCGGCGAAGGCCACCTCCCGACCGACCACGGGATGGATCGCGCCGGTTGCCAGGAGCTCGAGGAGGCGCGCGTGCACGGCCTCGCCCACCGCGCGCGGTGTCACGTTGAACCCTGTGGCCCGCCGGGCCGCGAGCGGGTGCGACGTGTACGACAGCAGGACACCCCCCACCGAGAACTGGCCGAAGCACAGCGCGCGGGGCGTGACGGTGGCGATCTCCTCCGCCTCGATGCCGGACGCGAACCCGACCACGAGGTACCGGCCGTTGCGGGCGAGGCAGGGCAGCGACCGCGTCCCCACGTCGCCCCCGACACCGTCGAACACGACGTCGACGCCTTCGCCGCCGGTGGCGTCGTCGACCGCGCCCACGAAGTCGTCGGCGCGGTAGTCGACCACGACGTCCGCGCCGAGGTCGCGCACGAACGCCACCTTCTCGGGACCGCCCGCGGTCGCGATCACCCGCGCCCCCGCGGCCCGGGCGAGCTGCACGGCCGCGGACCCCACGCCACCCGCGGCCGCGTGCACGAGCACGGTCTCGCCGGCGGCGAGACCGCCCCGTTCGTGGAGGCCGAGGAAGGCGAGGTGGAACGGGAAGTAGAACGCGGCCGCGCCGGCGTCGTCGAGCGACGGGGGCGCGTCGAACACCATGTCGGCCGGCGCGATCACCGCGTCGGCGTGGCCGCCGAACGCGCCCTGCGCGGTGGCCACCACCCGCCGGCCGACCCACGCCTCCGCGCCCGGACCGGCCGCGTCCACCACGCCGGTGGCCTCCATGCCCAGGACGTAGGGCAGGGGCGGGCTCACCGTGAGGTAGCGGCCCCGGCACCCGTCGACCTCGTTGTAGTTGCACACGGTCGCGGTCGTCCGCACCCGCACGGTGCCCGGGCCCGGCTCGGGATCGGGGAGCTCGTCGAGCTCGAGTGCCTCGGAGGGACGGCCGTACCGGTGGACCCGCCATGCGCGCATCGCATCGGTGTAGCACCGCTCGACCGCGCGCGAGCATGACGGCATGGCGAACGAGGTGCTGCGGGTCGAGATCGCACGCGGGGTGGCCTGGGCCACCATCGACCATCCACCCGACCACGTGGTGGACGGGGCGCTGCTCGGTGCCGTGGCGTCGCACTTCGATGCGCTCGAGGCCGACCCCGACGTGCGGGTCGCGGTGTTCCGCAGCGCCGACCCCGACTTCTTCCTCATGCACGGCGACGTGCGCGGCATCCTCCGGATGCCCGCGCCCACCATCCCGGTGACCGTGCCCAACCCCGCGACGGCGCTCCTGCAGCGGATCCACACGAGCCCCCTGCTCACCATCGCGATGGTCGACGGGATCGCACGCGGGGGAGGCGCCGAGCTCCTGGTGGCCCTCGACCTGCGCTACTCGTCGACCCGGACCGTGCTCGGCCAGCCCGAGGTGGCCATGGGCATCCTCCCCGGTGCGGGCGGGACCGCGCGCCTGCCCCGGCTGCTGGGGCGGGCCCGGGCCCTCGAGGTGATCCTCACCGGGCGCGACGTCGACGCGGCGGAAGCCCGCGACCTGGGGTGGCTCGACGTCGTGGTCGAGCCGGACGCGCTCGAGCCGACGGTCACGCGCGTCGCGGAGCGGATCGCCTCGATGCCGGCCGAGTCGATCGCGGCCGTGAAGCGCGTCGTCGAGGCGTCCCTCGCCGGGCTCGACGCCGCGCTCGTGACGGAGTCGGACGCGTTCGCCCGGCTCGTCGCCGGGGGCGGCCACCGCGAGCGCATGGAGCGCTTCCTCGCGGCGGGCGGGCAGACCCGCGCGGCCGAGCGCGGCTCGATCGAGCCGCTGCTCGACGCGATGAATGCCGCGATGGGGTGATCAGGCCTCGGCCACGGCCTTGAGCTTCGCGAGGGTCTCGGCCATGCGCGCCTGGGTGACCGGCTTCACGCCGTCGAGGTAGACGTCGGCAGTCGTGCCCCCCAAGAGGCCCTCGATGAAGTCGGGGTAGGCCTCCAGGACCTCCCACCGCTCCGTGACCTCACAGCCGTCGCCGGCCGGCGCGAAGGTGTAGCTCCACCTCACGAGGTCGAGGTCGGCCGCGAAGCCGCAGTTCGTGAAGGTGAACTCCCGGCCCGGGTCGGCGACGTCGACGCGGCACTTCGTCTCCCACGCGAGCTCACCGTCCTTGTTGCTCCCGGTGAACCACGTCTGTCCGCCTTCGTCCCACGACCCACCGGTGCAGACGGGGCTCCACTCGCCCATGCGGGTGACGTCGGCCACGAGGTCGTAGACGGCCTCGGGCGCGGCGGCGACGGTGACGGTCTCGGCGTGCTGGTACTTGGTGATGTCCACGAACGGGAGCATACGACGCCGGGATCACCCACTGCGGATGATGCGCCACGCGCCGGCCGGGGCCAAGATGCGCCCCAGGACCCGGGAGGGACGCATGCTCCACGAGCGCGAGACGGTACGGAACCAGCTCCTCGACGAGATCTACGCGTCGCGGGACCTCTCGGTCGTGATGCCGAAGTTCAAGTTCCCCCCGCGGGAGCAGGACGCCCGCGATGCCCACCAGGTCGTGGTCGACGAGCTCATGCTCGACGGCAACTCCCGCCAGAACCTGGCGACCTTCTGCCAGACGTGGGTCGAGCCCGAGGTCCACCAGATCATGGACCTCGCCATCGACAAGAACATGATCGACAAGGACGAGTACCCGCAGACCGCGGAGCTCGAAGCCCGGTGCGTGCACATGCTCGCCGACCTGTGGAACTCGCCCGACGAGGCGAACACGCTCGGCACCTCGACCACCGGCTCGAGCGAGGCGGCGATGCTCGGCGGGCTCGCGCTGCTGTGGAAGTGGCGGGCGAGCCGGCGCGCCGCCGGGCTCCCGACCGACCGGCCCAACCTCGTCACCGGCCCGGTGCAGATCTGCTGGCACAAGTTCACGCGCTACTGGGACATCGAGCACCGCGAGATCCCGATGGAGGGAGACCGCCTCGTGATGAACGCCGAGGAGGTGCTGGCCCGCGTCGACGAGAACACCATCGGCGTCGTGCCGACCCTCGGCGTCACGTTCACCGGGGACTACGAGCCGGTCACCGAGGTGGCGGCCGCGCTCGACGAACTCCAGGCCCGAACCGGGCTCGACGTGCCGATGCACGTCGACGGCGCGAGCGGCGCGTTCCTCGCACCGTTCACCGCGCCCGACCTCGCGTGGGACTTCCGCATCGAGCGCGTGAAGTCGATCAACGCGTCGGGCCACAAGTTCGGCCTCGCTCCCCTCGGGGTGGGCTGGGTCGTGTGGCGCGAGAAGACCGACCTCCCCGACGACCTCATCTTCGACGTCAACTACCTCGGCGGCAACATGCCGACGTTCGCGCTGAACTTCTCGCGTCCCGGCGGGCAGATCGCGGCGCAGTACTACACGTTCCTCCGCCTCGGCCACGAGGGCTACGCCAAGGTCCACGGTGCGTGCTACGAGACCGCGCAGCACCTCGCCGGCGAGATCGGCGCGATGGGCCCGTTCGAGATCCTCTACGACGGCGACCCGGCCGCCGGGATCCCTTGCGTGTCGTGGAAGCTGAAGGAGGGCGTCGACCACGGATTCACCCTGTTCGACCTCGCCGACCGCCTCCGCACCCGCGGCTGGCTCATCCCCGCGTACACGATGCCGGCGAACCGCCAGGACCTCGCGATCCAGCGCATCCTCGTGCGTCACGGCTTCAGCCGCGACCTCGCGTCACTGCTGCTCGACGACTACCGCGACGCGCTCGCGCACTTCGACCGTCACCCGGTGAGCGCGCCGCTCACCGAGGAAGAGGCCGGCAGCTTCAACCACGGTTGACGCGTCGGCTCAGCGCGTCACGAACGCGAGCAGCGCCGCGGTGGTGCGCTCGGGTTCGAGCTCCTCACCGGTGATCAGGTTCTGGAAGATCAGGTAGCCGAACACGGTGTCGACCCGGAGGTCGATGTCGGTCGCATCGGGCTGCGTGCGGGAGACCGCGTCGCGCAGCGCGGCGCGGGCGCGGCCGATCGCCTGCTCCCGGAACGCCACCGCGAGCTCGGGGTCGTCGCGCATGGCGACGAGGAAGCCGGTCAGCGTGTTGGCGTCCTTCCCACACACGTGGCCCGCGAGCGCGCGCAGGACGACCTCGAGATCGGCACGCGGGTCGTCGGTGGGGACGGGCACGCCGATCGGGTCGTAGGTGCGCAGCGTGTCGAGCACGAGGTCGCGCTTGGTGGGCCAGCGGCGGTAGAGGGTGGCCAGGCCCACACCGGCACGCGCGGCGACGTCCTGCACGCGGAGGTGGTCGTAGCCGACCTCCTGGATGAGGTCGAAGGTCGCGGCGAGGATCGCCGGGCTGCGGTCGGCGGCCCGGGGCCGCCCGCGGGTGGGCGCCTCCTCGACCGGGGCCTCCTGCGGCGGGTTCGCGACGTCCACGCGAGCATCGTAGGTCGCCGGTAGCCGCCATTTCCGGAAAGAATTCTTTCCGGAACTGTTGACTTTCGTATCTGGGTCCGCAACAGTGCTTCCGAGAACACCCCTTCTCGCAAAGTCCGATCCGACCGTGCCCCGTCGCCGTCCCCCCGGACGACGGGCCCCGACTCCGGAGCACCCCCATGCACCCCGACCTGTCCCCCGGCCGGCGCCGGGCCGTCCTCGCCGCCATGTGCCTCGCGCTGGTGCTGGTGGTCGCCGGCGTGTCGATGCTCAGCGTCTCGCTCCCCACGATGGCCACCGCGCTCGGCGCCTCGCAGTCGGCTCAGCAGTGGATCATCGACGCGTACGCGCTCGCGCTGGCCGCCCTCCTCCTCCCGGCCGGCGCCCTCGGCGACCGCTTCGGCCGTCGGCGCGCGCTGATCGTGGGCATCGTGCTGTTCGGCGGGGCGTCGCTGCTGTCGGCCTGGTCCGACACTCCGAGCCAGCTCATCGGCTGGCGGGCGCTCGCCGGGGTCGGTGCCGCGCTGATCATGCCAGGCACGCTCTCGACGATCACGAGCGTGTTCCCGCCCGACCAGCGCGCCCGGGCCGTGGGCATCTGGGCCGGGTTCGCCGGCGCGGGTGGCGTGATCGGTCTCGTGGTGGCCGGGGGGCTGCTCGAGGTCTTCTGGTGGGGCTCGATCTTCGTCTTCACCGCGGTCCTGGCCCTCGTGGCGCTCGTGGCCATCGTCCTCGCCGTGCCCGACACGAGCGACCCCGAGCACGCGGTCCTCGACCCGCCCGGCGCCGTCCTCTCGGTGCTCGGCGTGGGCGGGCTGGTGCTCGGCATCATCGAGGGCCCGGCCCGGGGCTGGACCGCCCCGGTGACCCTCGCGGGCCTGGTGGTCGGCGTGGTGAGCCTCGTCGCCTTCGTCCTCTGGGAGCTGCACACGCCGCGGCCCCTGCTCGACCCGCGGCTCTTCCGCCTGCACGGCTTCGCCACCGGCTCGGCCGCGCTGTTCCTGCTGTTCTTCGCGATGTTCGGCTTCTTCTTCATCACGCTGCAGTTCCTCCAGCTGATCCTCGGGTACGGCACGCTGCTGTCGGCGGTCGCGCTGCTGCCGATCGCCGTGGTGATGCTCCCGCTCTCGACGGTCGCCGCGACGCTGTCGGAGCGATACGGCATGCGCACGGTGAGCGCGACCGGCCTCCTGCTCGCCGCGGGCGGGTTCGCGATCCTCGCGACGTTGGGCGTCGACTCCGGCTACGTGCACCTGCTCGTCGGGTTCATGCTGATCGGCTGCGGCTTCGCGCTCGCCATGTCACCGGCCACCAACGCGATCGTGGCGTCGCTCCCCCGCGCGAAGCAGGGCGTCGCGTCGGCGGTGAACGACACCGCGCGGGAGATGGGCGCCGCGCTCGGCGTCGCGGTGCTGGGCAGCGCGTTCAACGAGGGCTACGTCCGCGACATCAAGTCGGCCACCGGGGGCCTGCCCCCCGCGCTCGCCGACACGGCCCGCGACGCGCCGGCCGGCGCGCTCGCCGCGGCCGGACAGCTCGGCGACGCCGGCGCGGCGCTCACCGACGCGGCCAAGCACGCCTTCATCGTCGGGTCACGCTGGGCCATGGTGATCGGCGCGGTGCTCCTGCTGGTGGGCGCGGTGTACGTGCGCCTCCGGGCGCCGGGCGCCGAGCTCGCCCGCGCCGAGGACGAGCTCGACGCCGACGAGCCCGACGTGGACGCGCTGCACCCGGCTCCCGTCGGGGTCTGACCGGGGGCCCAGCGGCCCCGGAACACCGGCCGGCCGGCCGGCCGGTCGGTCAGTCGGTCAGTCGAAGGTCACGAGCTGGCGGGCCACCTCGCCGCCGCGCAGCGTCGCGAACCCCTCGTTGATCTGCGCGAGGGGCAACGTGGCGCTCACGAGCTCGTCGAGCTTGAGCTTCCCGGCGAGGTACCACTCGATGTACTGGGGCATGTCGAGGCGGAACCGGTTCGAGCCCATGCTCGAGCCCTGGAGCTTCTTCTCCACCAGGAGCTGGAACCCGTCGATCTCCACCTTCTGGCCGAGCGGGATCATCCCGATGACGGTGGCGGTCCCGCCGTTGCGCAGCATCCCGAACGCCTGCTGCGCGGTCGCAGCGAGCCCGATGGCCTCGAACGCGTGGTCCACACCGCCGCCGGTGAGCTCCATCACCGCGGCCACCGGGTCGGTGGTGGACGCGTCGACGAGGTCGGTCGCGCCGAACGTCCGGGCCAGCTCGAGCTTGGTGGCGAGGCGGTCGACCGCGATCACGCGACCCGCACCCACGATCGCGGCCGCCTGGATCGCGTTGAGCCCGATCCCGCCGCACCCGATCACCACGACGGTCTCGCCGGGCCGGACCGATGCCGTGCGCATCACCGCGCCCACGCCGGTGGTGACACCGCAGCCGATGAGCGCGGCCTTGTCGAGCGGCATGTCGGGGCGGATCTTCACGAGGTAGTTCTCGTGCACGAGGAGCTGCTCGGCGAAGCTGGCCAGGCCGGCGAACTGGTTCACCGCCTGGTCGCCGCGGTGCAGCCGCCGGTGCGCGGAGTCCGGCTGGAGCGCGACGCGGTCGCAGAGGTGCGGCGTGCCCCGCATGCAGAAGGCGCACGTGCCGCAGAACCCGCTGATGCAGGTGATCACGTGGTCACCCGGCCGGACGTAGGTGACCTGGTCGCCCACCGCCTCCACGATCCCGGCCGACTCGTGGCCGAGCACCACCGGCAGCGCGGTCTGGTACGTGCCCTCCATGAAGTGGAGGTCCGAGTGGCACAGGCCGGCGGCGGCGGTGCGGATCAGCACCTCGTGCGGTGCGGGTGCGCCGATCTCGACGTCGTCGATGACCAGCTCGCCGGGGATCGTCTCGAGGACGGCAGCCTTCATGGCCCGAACCTATCGATCGCCGCCCCCCGTGTCACGGTGACCGCGACGACCTGCGGGCGGCGGCGGTCCGGGGCCGTCAGCTCGGTTCGGCCATGGACGCGTGGACGTCGTCCATGTCGAGGGCGCGCACCTGTGCGATGAGGTCCTCCAACACCGGCCCCGGGAGCGCGCCCGGCTGCGAGAACACGAGGACGCCGTCGCGGAACGCCATCAGCGTGGGGATCGACATGATCCCGGCCGAGGCCGCGAGCCGCTGCTCGGCCTCGGTGTCGACCTTCCCGAACACGATGTCGGGGTGCCCGTCGGACGCGGCCTCGAAGACGGGGCCGAACGCCCGGCACGGCCCGCACCAGGACGCCCACCAGTCCACGAGGACGATGTCGTTCTCGGTGACGGTGGCTTCGAACGTGTCTTCGGCAAGGGCGACGGTGGCCATTGTGCCTCCTTCGGCGCGAGCTCGGGGAGCGATGGGGGGGAAGTGCCGGAGGCAACCGCACATACCTGCCGGGGTATTCCGGCACGGTCGTCGCCCCCGCCGGCGCGGCGCGTCCCGGAGCACCAGGAGATGCTCCGTCAGGAGACGCGCTGACCCCAGGCCAGGTTGCTATATAGGGTAGGGGGGTATACCATATGGGGAGTCCCCGACCGGAGGGAGCAGTCATGGCCAGCAGGACGACGTTCAGCGTGCGCGGGATGACCTGCGACCACTGCGTGCGGGCGGTCGAGACCGAGGTCACGGCGATCCCCGGCGTGTCCGGGGCCACCGCCGACCTGGCCACCGGTCACCTCGTCGTGAGGTCGGAGACCCCGGTCGACCCGGCCGCCGTGCGGGAGGCCGTGGCCGAAGCCGGGTACGAGGTGGCGGCGTGAGCGCGCCGGCCCGCCTCGCCGCCTTCGCGGTCGCGGCACTGCTGGCCCTCGCCGGCGGCGCCGCACTCGGCGCGGCCGTCGGCCCGGTCGACGACCCGACCCCGACGCCGGCGCCCACGCACGTTCCCTCTGCCCCGGGCTCGGGGGGACACGCGGGCATGTCGATCGGCGGCCCGCGATGACCACCGCGGCCGACCCCACAGCCCCGGGCGGACGTGAGATCGACCTCGCCATCGAGGGGATGACGTGCGCGTCCTGCGCGATGCGCATCGAGCGCCGGCTCAACCGGCTCGACGGCGTGACCGCGACCGTGAACTACGCGACCGAGGTCGCGCACGTCGCGTTCCCCGACGACCTCGACCCCGGCCGGCTCGTCGCCGAGGTGGAGGCCACCGGGTACCAGGCGCACCTCCCGGCCCCGCGCGACGCGACGGGCACCGTTCCCCCCGACGCTGACGCGTCCGACCCGACCGCGGAGCTGCGCCATCGGCTCCTCGTGTCCACCGCGCTCACGGTGCCGGTGGTGCTGATGGCCATGATCCCGGCGCTGCAGTTCGACAGCTGGCAGTGGCTGTCCCTCACCCTCGCCGCACCCGTGGTGGTGTGGGGCGCATGGCCGTTCCACCGCGCGGCGTGGATGAACCTGAGGCACGGCGCGGCGACGATGGACACCCTCGTGTCGGTGGGCACGCTCGCCGCGTTCGGGTGGTCGCTCTACGCGCTGTTCTTCGGCGACGCCGGCGACCCGGCGATGCGCATGGCCTTCGACTTCACGGTCACCCGGGGTGGCGGCGCCGACGAGATCTACCTGGAGGTCGCGTCCGGCGTCACCGTGCTCATCCTCGCGGGCCGCTACTTCGAAGCCCGGGCCAAGCGCCGTTCGGGTGCCGCGCTGCGCGCGCTGCTCGAGCTCGGGGCAAAGGACGTCGCCGTGCTGCGCGACGGCCACGAGGTGCGCGTCCCCGTCGGCGACCTCGCGGTGGGCGAGCGCTTCGTGGTGCGTCCCGGCGAGAAGGTGGCGACCGACGGCGTGGTCGAGGAGGGCAGCTCCGCGATCGACGCGTCGCTGCTGACCGGCGAGAGCGTGCCCATCGAGGTCGGCCCCCGCGACCCCGTCGCCGGCGCGACCGTCAACGCGGGCGGCCGGCTCGTGGTGCGGGCGACGCACGTCGGCGCCGACACCGCGCTGGCCCAGATCGCGCGGCTCGTGGCCGACGCCCAGAACGGCAAGGCGCCCGTCCAGCGCCTGGCGGACCGCGTGTCCGCCGTGTTCGTGCCGGTGGTCATCCTGATCGCGTTCGCGACGCTCGGATTCTGGCTCGGCGCCGGGGGGGGCGCGACCGAGGCGTTCACGGCCGCGGTCGCCGTGCTCATCATCGCCTGCCCCTGCGCGCTCGGCCTCGCCACGCCGACGGCGCTGATGGTGGGCACCGGCCGGGGCGCGCAGCTCGGCATCCTCATCAAGGGTCCCGAGATCCTCGAGTCGACGCGCCAGGTCGACACGATCGTCCTCGACAAGACCGGCACGGTCACCACGGGCCGGATGCGCCTCGTCGACGTCGTGGCGGGCCCCGGGGTGGAGACCGCGGAGCTGCTGACGCTCGCGGCCGGGCTCGAGCACGCGAGTGAGCACCCGGTGGGGCGCGCCATCGTCGACGGCGCGCACGATCGGGGGATCGAGCCCCCGGCCGTCGAGTCGTTCACCTCGGCCCAGGGCCTCGGCGTCCAGGGCGTGGTCGACGGGCACGCCGTGATCGCGGGGCGGGCCGCGTTCCTCGCCGACTGGTCCCAGCATCCCGGCACCGAGCTCGAGCAGGTCGTGGACGCCGCGGAAGCCGCCGGGCGCACTGCCGTGCTCGTGGGCTGGGACGGTGCGGCCCGGGGCGTGCTCGTGGTGTCCGACACCGTGAAGGACACGTCGGCCGCGGCCATCGCCGATCTGCGCGCGCTCGGCCTCACGCCGGTCCTGCTCACCGGCGACAACGAGCGTGCGGCGCGCTCGGTCGCGGCGATCGTGGGGATCGACGAGGTGTTCGCCGAGGTGCTGCCCGAGGAGAAGGTCGCGGTGATCACCGACCTCCAGCACGCCGGACGCGTGGTCGCCATGGTGGGCGACGGCGTCAACGACGCCGCCGCGCTCGCCCGGGCCGACCTCGGCCTGGCCATGGGGACCGGCACCGACGTCGCGATCGAGGCGTCCGACATCACGCTCGTCCGCGGCGACCTCCGCGCCGCGCCCGACGCGATCCGCCTGTCGCGACGCACGCTCGGCACGATCAAGGCCAACCTCTTCTGGGCCTTCGCCTACAACGTCGCCGCGATCCCACTCGCGGCGGCCGGGCTGCTGAACCCGCTCATCGCCGGCGCGGCGATGGCGTTCAGCAGCGTGTTCGTCGTCAGCAACAGCCTCCGACTCCGCCGGTTCCGTCCGGTGCGCAACGGTCGGACCGAGCACGGAGCGTGAGATGCGGGGCTACTCGATCAGCAAGGACGACTACCAGAAGCGCCTGCGGCGCATCGAGGGCCAGGTGCGCGGGCTGCAGCGCCTGATCGACGAGGACACGTACTGCATCGACGTGCTCACGCAGATCGCCTCGGTGACCAAGGCCCTCGAGGGCGTCGCGCTCGGCCTGCTCGATGAGCACGTCCGGCATTGCGTGGCGCACTCACAGGGCCGCGACGGCACCGAGACGCCCGACGCCATGGTGGACGAGGCCATGCGCGCGTTCGAGCGGCTCCTGCGCACCTGATCGGTCTCTGTCACCGGCCACAACCGTCCGATACCTTCTGGCGATGACCGACACCCCCCGAGAAACCCCCGGCATCGAGTTCGACGCCGACGAGGCCCGCGAATGGATGCTCGCGGTCGCCGCGGGCGAAGCCACCGCGCTCGACGTCGACGACGCCTCCGGCGTGTTCGGCAGTCGGGTCGCCCTCCTCGACTTCGACCCCGACGACCTCGACCGGATCCGCCGCGTCGTCCCCAGCACCCGACTCGTCGCCCATCCGGCGATCGAGTCGGCCATCGCCATCTCCGGCAGCTCGGCCCAGGGCCGGGTCCAGCTGTTCCCGGGCGACACCGACTTCTTCGAGCGCGTGAACATCCGCGCGTCCACCGAGGCCGAGGCCCACGCGATCCTGCGCGACGCGATGCACGCCACGGCCGTGCGCGCGTTCGCCGAGCCCGACGTGGTGCTCGTCGAGACCAACCTCGGCGTGTACCCGGAGCCCGTGACCGAGCGGGGCCGGGTCAAGGGCGTCGGCGACCCGATCGAGTGGGCGCCGGCCGACGTCGTCGCCCGCGAGATCACGGTCGAGGCGGCCGACGGGAGCCCGCGCACGTACCGGTGGGACGACGTCGAGCTCACGAACGGCTGGTTCTACTTCGGCTGGATCGTCGCCGACCGCAACGAGGGTCGGATCTCGTTCGCGAGCGTGATGGTCGACCCGACCTGGGAGGACGACGCCGGAGTGATCCGGTCCATCGACGGCGCGGTCGACCAGCTGGCCCAGGAGGTCTATCTCGAACCCCAGGCCCTCCCCCTCGTCCAACGGCTCCAGGGAGTCACCCCGCCCGACGCGCGGGAGGCCTACCGGCGCGCGATGCGCAGCGAGTCGCACCACTACACGGCCGTCGAGCCGAACTACGCGAAGGCGGCCAAGCGGCTCTACAACCTGTTCCGGGTGGCCGACGAGCTCGAGGCCGCGGCGTACGTGCGCGAGCTGTTCGACGAGCCGAAGGCGCGGCTCTACCAGGTCCCCGTCCTGCTCTTCGCCGCCGACGTCGCGCTCGATCCCACGTCGGGCATCGACCGGGCCACCGTCCTCCGCCAGATCGACGTCGTCGCCGACGCGATCGCCGAAGCCACCGACGGCCCCGAGGAAGCCGAGCTCCTCGCCCAGCTCGACCGCTTGCGCGAAGACGCCGAGGCCGACGGTCGTCGCGACGAGGACTGGGCCGCGGTGCTGGCCGAGGTTCGTTCCCGCTGCGCCACGATCGTGAGCGACTTCTTCCGGGAGCAGCTCCTCGCGCACGACCGGGTGCGCGCGATCGTCGAAGAGATCGCCGGTTCCTGACCCCGGTCGTCCGGCTACATTCCGCGAACCCCGTCCGACACTCCTCCAGGAGGCCGCAATGGCCGTTGACACCTTCTTCGCCTTCATCGGCGTGTACTCCGACCTCGACGACGCCAAGTCCGACTACGAGGCGATCAAGGACCTGCACACCGAGGAGGGCCTGATCGACGCGTACGACGCCGCCATCGTCGAGCGCCGCGACGACGGCAAGGTCAAGATCGTCAAGAAGCACGAGACGCCGACGCGCGTCGGTGGCGTGCTCGGCGGCGGCGTGGGTCTGGCCACGGGCCTCGTGATCGCGCTGTTCCCCGCCGCGGCCATCGGGGGCGGCCTGCTCGCCCTCACCACCGGCGGGGGCGCAGTCCTCGGCGCGGTCGCCGGCCACGCGGCGGCGGGCATGAGCCGCTCCGACCTCAAGGAGGCGGGCGAGGCCCTCGGCGCCGGCACCGCCGGGCTCGTCGTGGTGGGCGTGTCGGACATGGAGGCGAAGATCGAGCGGGCCATGAAGAAGGCCGAGAAGGTCGAGAAGAAGCAGATCAAGGCCGACACCGCCGAGATCGAGAAGGACGCCAAGGAGTCCTGACGAAAGACGCGTAGCGTGCACCGCAGGGATCGTCCCCAGGGAAGCGGGGATGCGACATGCGCGTCGTGATCGTCGGTGGCGTCGCCGGAGGCATGGCGACGGCGACCCGGCTGCGCCGGCTCGACGCCGGCGCCGACATCACCGTCCTCGAGCGGTCCGGCCACGTCTCCTTCGCCAACTGCGGGCTGCCCTACTTCGTGGGCGGCCTGATCGAGGAGGAGGACGACCTCACGCTCCAGACCCCGGAGCAGCTCTTCGACCGCTTCCGGCTCGACGTCCGGATCGACCACGAGGTCGTGGCCATCGACCGGGCCGCGCACACGGTGACCGTCCGCTCGACCGTCTCCGGCGAGGAGACGTCGCTCCCGTACGACAAGCTCGTGCTCAGCATGGGCGCGGCGCCGGTGCGCCCGCCCATCCCCGGGTACGACCGCGTCCGGACGCTGCGCACCGTGGAGGACGCGGCGCGCCTGGCGTCCGAGGTCGACGTCGAGCCCACGAACGCGGTGGTGATCGGCGCCGGGTTCATCGGGCTCGAGATGGCCGAGAACCTCGTCGGACAGGGCATCGCCGTGACCCTCGTCGAGGCCGCACCCCAGGTGCTGCCACCGCTCGACCCCGAGATGGCCATCCTCGTGCTCGACGAGCTCGTCGCGCACGGCGTGCACGTGGAGACCGGGGCGACCGTCGCGTCCGTGGATGACCGCACGGTGACGCTCGCCGACGGCCGGGTGCTCCCCGCCGACGTCGTCGTCGGCGCGATCGGGGTGCGGCCCGACGTCCGCCTCGCCGAGGCCGCGGGGATCACGCTCGGCCCCAGTGGCGGCATCGCGGTGAACGAGGCGAACCAGACGAACGACCCCGACGTCTACGCGGTGGGCGATGCGGTCGAGAAGCCCGACGCGGTGTCGCACGCCGCGTCGCTCATCGCCCTCGCGAACGTCGCCAACCGCCAGGGCCGCCGGGTGGCCGACCACATCGCGGCCCGGCCGATCCATCCGGTCGAGTCCCTCGGCACCGCGATCGTGAAGGTGTTCGACCTGGTCGCGGCGACGGTCGGGTGGAGCGAACGGCGGCTGCGGGCCGCCGGCCGGCCGTACCGGGCCATCCACTCCCATCCGTTCAGCCACGCCACCTACTACCCCGGCGCCAGCCAGATGGCCGCCAAGCTGATCTTCTGCCCGGAGACGGGCGCGATCCTCGGCGCCCAGATCGTGGGCACCGAGGGGGTCGACAAGCGGATCGACGTGATCGCCACCGCGATGGCCGGCGGCATCACCGCCGAACGCCTCGCCGACCTCGAGCTCGCCTACGCGCCGCCCTTCTCGTCGGCCAAGGACCCCGTGAACATGCTCGGGTACATGGCCGAGAACATCCGCAGCGGCGACTGCGACGTCGTCGACGCGCGCGATCTCGACCAGCTCGTGGCCGACGGGTGGACACTGCTCGACGTGCGCACGGAGGCCGAGCACGCGGCGGGCGCGATCCCCGGGTCGGTGAACGTTCCGATCGACGCGCTGCGCGAGCAGCTCGACACGCTCGACCGGGGCCCGGTCGTCGTGTACTGCGCGGTCGGCCAGCGGGGACACACCGCGACCGCACTGATGCACGAGCTCGGCTTCCGCGCGCGCAACCTCGACGGTGGCTACAAGGCGTGGACGGCGTCGGAGCGCGCGCGGGACCTCGTCGAGCGCGCCGAGCGGAACGCGCCTACGCGCTGACCTCCGCCGCGAGGAGGCCGTCGATCTGGCCGACCGCCTGGGTCATGCCTTCCTCCACGCCCATGGCGATCACCTTCTCCATGCCATCGCGGGTGGCGTACTGCGAGTCGACGGTCATCCGGGTGATGCCGCCGGGCTGCTCGGAGAGCCTCATGCGCATGACGGTCACGGGCATGTCGGGGATCGGGTTGCCGGCGTCGTCGGCGAATCCGTCCTCGAGCTCGAGCCCGGTCGGCGGGTCGACCGCGAGGATGCGCCACCAGCCGTGGTACTTGTCGCCTTCGGGCGAGGTCATGAAGTAGCGCACGCGGCCGCCGGCGGTGAGGTCGTGCTCGACCATCGTCGCGGGGTGCGTGGGCGGCCCCCACCAGCGCTCCAGGAGGCGGGGGTTCTCCCACACCTGCCACACCCGCTCCACCGGTGCGGCGAACTCCGCCGTCATGGTCATGGTGAGGGCGTCGAGGTCCTTGCTCACGTTGATCACGCTCATGGGGTGGCTCCTTCGGGTTCGACGGCGAGCAGCTCGCCGATGCGGTCGATGCGGCCCCGCCACAGGTCCTCGATGGCATCGAGGAGACGGGAGGCCTGGTGGATGGCGTCGATGTTCATGCGGACGATCTGCTCCCGGCCCCGGCGCTCCTTGGTGACGAGGTGGGCGCGCTCGAGCACGGCGACGTGCTTCTGCACCGCCGCGACGCTCATCGGGTACCGCCGGGCGAGCGCCGACACCGAGTGCTCCCCCGCCATCGCGGACACCACGATGTCGCGCCGGGTGGCGTCGGCGAGGGCGTGGAACAGCCGGTCCACGGCGGCGGCGTCGAGCTCGGGTGCGAGGTGATCTACAACCATCTGGTTGTAGATTAGCCGGCGGCGGGCTCCTGCGCAACCCCCGACTCGGGGTCGGCGCGATCGAGCCGCTCGAGGCGCGGCGTGCCGTGCGGGACGGAGAAGACGGCGCCGCACTCCTCGGTCGGCGACCGCTCGAGCACGGTGTCGAGGTGCCACCACTCGGCCGTCACGCGCTCGGCGGTCACGTCCACGACGACGTACCCGTGGCTGTCGAGGTCGACCCACTCCCAGTGCGGGAGGAACTCGACGGCGCGCGCCTCGACCGCCCGGGAGTCGGGGCCACGCCGGGGCCACCCCATCTTGTCGTCGAGGTTCTGGGACGTGAGGCTGGGCGTGACGAACTCGACGGCGAGCGGCCGGTCGGTGGCCTCGAACGGCCGCCGGTGCAGCTCGAGCGCGAGCGACACGTGCACGTCGCCGCTGAGGACCACGAGGTTGTCCATCCCGTGGTCGATCACGTGCTCGAACAGCGCGTCGCGCTCGACCGGGTACCCGTCCCACTGGTCGAAGTCCGGGCCCTGCATGTCGTCCGCGAGGAGCTTGACCTTGCGCAGCGCGCCCCGGACGTCGTCGGGGAGCACCGGGTTCCACGTCTGCCCCATCACCGACGGGTTGGCGAGCAGCCGCCACCGCGCCCGTGAGTCGGCCAGCCCCTGGAGCAGCCACGCGCGCTGCTCCGCTCCGAGCGCGCTCCGGGCCGGGTCGTCCATCGCCGGCCCCGGCTGTGGCTCGTCGCGCCGGGTGCGGGTGTCGATCAGGAAGAGGTCGGCCAGATCCCCGACCGGGACGCGGCGCCACACCCGCTCGGGGTCGGCCGGATCCACGCGCCGGATGGGGAGCCACTCCTCCCGGGCGCGGAACGCGTTCGCGCGGCGCTGCGACCATGGTCCGTACTCCGGCCGGTGCTCGGCGGCGCCGTCACGCCACGCACCGTCGGCGAGCTCGTGGTCGTCGAGCGTGGCGATCACCGGGTGCGCGGCGTGGAGCCGCTGCACGTCCGGGTCGAGCCGGTACTGGCGGTACCGGGTGCGGTAGTCGTCGAGCGTGACGCACTCGTGGAGGGGGTCGAACGGCCGGCCGAGGTCGGCGCCGGGGGTCTGGCTCTTGGGTGGCGTGTTCGACGCCTCGTAGATGTAGTCGCCGAGGTGGAGCAGGAAGTCGAGGTCGGTGCGGTCGGCGATGCGCGCGTAGGCGTTGAAGAAGCCCGCGTTGAACTTCGCGCACGAGACCATCGCGAAGCGCACGTGGTCGGCCGGGTCGGGCAACGTCCGGGTCCGGCCCACGGGGGACGTCTCGTCGAGCGCCCGGAAGCCGTAGTGGTAGGTGGTGCCGGGCTCGAGGCCCGTCACGTCGACGTGCACGGCTCCGCCGGCCTCGGTGCTCGCCTCGACGGACCCCGACGCGACGATGTCGTGGAGGTCTTCGTCGAGCGCGACCGTCCACTCCACGGTGACGGGACCCGGCGCGTCGACGTGCGTCCACAGCATCACGCGGTCCGACAACGGGTCCCCGCTGGCCACGCCGTAGCGGAAGACCGGGTCAGCCACCATCTCGGAGCGCCCGCTCGTGGATCTCGGCCGCGGCGCGCACGCCCGACTCGATGGCACCCTGGATCCACGCGTGCGCGAGCGACGCGTGCTCGCCCGCGAAGTGGATCCGGCCCTCCGGCGCGACGATCGCGTCGTAGAGCAGGGTCTGCTGGCCGGGGTCGAACAGTGCGAACGCGCCGCCGGCGAACTCGTCGTCGTGCCACATCTTCGACGCACCCACCTCGAACTCGTCGGGCGCCTGCGGGTGGATCCGTGACACGTCCTCCAGGGCCTGGAGCACGCGGTCCTCGGGGGTGAGCGAACCCCAGCGCTGGGCGTCCTCGCCCCACGTGTAGCTCGCGAGCACCACGCCCCGACCGGTGTCGCGCCCGTGATCGGGGTAGTAGACGTTGCGGACGGCGAGGTCGGTGACGGTGCCGCCGCCCACGATCCCGTCGTCCTCCTCCCAGAACCGGCGCCGGAACTGGAGGAACACCTTCGCGGACGCGTCGTAGTGGAGCTGGCGGATCGCGCGCTGCTTCGCCCGCGAGAACGGCGTGAGCACCTCCACGTGGCGCAGCACGGGGAACGGCGCCGTGAGCACGACGTAGTCGGCCTCCACGGAGAACCGGCCGCTCGCGTTGCGGCAGTAGACCGTGGCACTCGTGTCGGACTGCTCCAACGCCACGACCTTGGCGCCGAAGCGGATGCGCGACGCGAGCTCGGGCAGGAACGCGCGCGGCAGCAGGTCGGTGCCGCCGTCGAGGTAGACGAGGTCCGTGTAGTAGCCGCCGAGCTCCTCGCGCAGGAGCTCGAGGAACGACGAGTTCATGAGCGCCTCCTGGTTGAACAGGAGACCGAACATCTCGATCGCGCCCTCGGACCACTGCTGGAGCTCGAGGAACTCGCGCACGCAGTACTGGTCGTACTCGGAGGCGATCGCGTGCCACGCGTCGTCGCCGAGCTCGCGCAGCCGCGCCGCGAACGGCTCGAGCTCGGCGCCCCACAGCTGGGCCGGCGGCATCCGCTCGTGCGCGAGGGTCTCGAAGCCGAGCACGGTCGGGTCGGCACCGAGGTCGCCGTGGCGGATCCGTTGCCCGCCGAAGAAGCAGTACGTCTGCGGGTTCTCCATCGTGAACGGCCGGGTCGGCAGGCCGAACCGGTCGATCAGCGCCAGCGTGAGCGCGTGCGAGCGGGGGATCCGCATCGCGCCCGCCTCGGCCCACAGTCCCGGGGCGAACGGCTCGCGCAGCGTGAGGACGCGGCCGCCCACGCGGTGCTGCGCCTCCACGATCACGGGGTCGTGCCCGGCCCGCAGCAGCTCCGACGCCGCGACCAGGCCGGCCATCCCCGCGCCCACGACCGCGACGCGCGCCGGGCGCTCCGCCCGCGGCGCCAGGCCGTGCGCCAGCACGTCGAGGTGGTCGGCCAGGGTGACCGGGATCATCAGAACCGCAGCTCGAGCGGACGCTCGCGCACGACGAGCAGGTCGGCGCCGGCGGGGATCACGGTCTCGCTCGGCGGGTTCACCTTGCACTTCCCATCCACGAACACGCCCACGAGCAGCGAGTCGTGCAGGTCCTTGAGCTGCTCGAGCGCGTGCCGCACCGTCTGGTTGGCGAGCTCGGGCGGCACCGGCACGCGGTACAGCTCCTGGCCCTCGGGATGGGTGAGGAGGTCGGCGATCACCGCGGTGAGCCCGTGGGTGCGGGCGGACGCCGCGAGCAACGCGCCCGTGAGCTCCGCGCTCACCACCAGCTCGTCGGCGCGGGTGCGCTCGAAGTGCGGGCGATTCTCCGACTTCACCACCTCCACGCAGGAGTATGCGTCGGGGTTGATGAACTCGACGGCGAGCGTGGTCAGGAGGCTGCGGGCGTCGAGGTCGTCGGGGTCGTCGCTCACGTTGGAGTGGTCGGCGAGCACGATGACGGTGGACACGCGGTCCACCCCCGCACGGCGCAGGTCGACGTCGTTGCTCGGGTTGCCCCGGAGGAACGTGAGCCCGTCCGCTTCCATCGGCGCCGTCTCCAGGTCGGCCAGGATCACGATGTCGCGGGCGTCCTCCACCTCCTTGGCCCGCAGCTCGCGGATGATCTCCGAGCCCTTGGGGCTCCAACCGCAGATCAGGAGGTGGTCCGACCCCTTGAACGTGCCCATCCCTGCTCCTCGCTTGATCAAAGTGGCCACGAACCGCGACGCGATGGCGCCCGTGGTGAACGCGACGACGCTCACCCCCGCGACCCGGACCGTCCAGTACGCCAGGAAGCCGGCCTGGCTCTTGACCTTGTAGGGCGACGTGCCTTCGAACAGCGTGCGAGCGACCCAGCCGTAGGCGTCGCCGACGTTGTGCACGTCGTAGCTGCGGTTGTGCTCGACGAGGTAGAAGAACAGCGGCGCGACGAACAGGATCAGCATCGCCAGTCCGGCCGCGACCAGCAGTCGGTTGCTGAAGCGCTCGCCCGCGTTCGCCGATCCCTTGCGCATCACGCTCCACGCCGTCGTGCCGTCAGTCGGCGGAGCGTACGTCGGCAGAGCGCGCGCTCACCAGGCCACGCGCACCGCTCTTCGCGCGGACGTGCCGACCCGTCAGGCCTTGACGGGCTTCCGGCCGGCGAGCGACTGGAGGTAGGCGTGCTGCTCGGGGGTCAGCGCGACGAACTCCACGCCCACCCGGACGAAGCCGAACTTCGTGCGGGCGCGGTTGCGTACCCGGCCGGCGAGCTCGTAGTCGCCGCCCCCCTCGCCCGGGTCGATCCACACGAGGAGCGCTTCGTCCCTGCCCGTTCGGGGCCACGGGCCGTAGAGCTCGAGCCCGACGCCGGTCCGGGACACGTCGAGGACCCGGCACGACCCCGGAGCCAGGTCCGGGTGCTCCGGGAGCGTGTAGCTGCCGTGCCAGTCGGCGGCGCGGCGCCGTGCGCGGCGCTGGTCACGCTTTCCGATTCGGTATCGCCCCATCGGCTGTCCGATCGCTCGCGGCGTCAGGTACTGGACACGTCTCGGAGCGATATCGGCCGAACCGGGAGTGCCCTTGAGCCGCCGATGACCGCTCTGGCGCCTCGACGGGGCCTGGCCTCAGTCGCCGCCGGCGGCAGTGGCGGCGGCGGTCGGGGCGCTGGCGGGGCTGGTGGTGGCGGGTGGATCGAGCTCGGCGCGCACGGCGGCAGCCCGTTCGACGATGAACGCCCGCCGTGCCGCGAACGCCGCCTCGAACTGGTCCATCGTCGTGGTCTCGCGGTTCCCGTGCAGGCCGTCGGCGCGCACGAGCGCGGCGAGCTGGTCGGCGCGGGCGAGCAGCTGCTGCTCGTTCCACGCGGTGTCGAGCGCGGCGAGGATCGCGCGCCGCACCTTGTCGCTCGTGCCCGGCTGGGCCCACAGGCGCACCGCCATCGTCGAATCCGCCTTGGGGGGCAGCAACGCGGACGTGGTGGGCGGGACCGGCGTGTAGCCGATGCCGAAGGACGCGTCGGCGCCGTAGGGGAGGATGACGAACTTGCCGGTCGAGGGATCGTGGTACGTGTAGAAGTTGTTGGGCCACGGGCTCTCGGGGCGTCCGAGCGCGGCAAGGTTGTAGACGTAGCCGTCGACGTGGGCCGCGAGCGCCTCGGCCGCCCAGTACCGGTAGAGCTCCGGGAGGTCGAAGACCTTGGCCAGCTCCTGGCGGTACTGCGCGTCGGGGACCGTCTGCACGACCTGGGTCAGGGCCACGAGGTCGGAGTTGTCGCTCGTGGTCTCGTTCGTGCGCTTCCAGAGCCCCGGGCTCGCGATGTCCGACGCCGGCGTGGTGCTCTCGTAGAGGTTGCCGTCGTCGTCGTCGAAGTTCCGCTTGAGGAACCGCTTGTCGTAGTTCTCGCGCAGCAGGTAGAGGCCGAGGTGCTCGCCGTCGAGGTACACGTTCGCGAGCGCCGTGCGGGGCGCGGGGACGCCGTTGGCGCGGAACACGTCGTAGGTCAGGGTCTCGGAGACGAAGCTCGGCTCGGCGATGGTGTTGTTGAGCGTGAACCGGCGCTCGCCGAACACCTCCTGGTCCTCCACGAACTCGTCCGTCTTGATGCTGAAGCTCGCCTTGGCGTCGACCGGACGCCACGTGGCGACGCCACCCTTGAGTCGCGCTCCGGCGTTGTCGACCGTGGTCCCGTCGACCGTGAGCCGCGTCGGGACGCGCACGTCGCACTCGGGGTTCTGGCTCAGGATCCGCTCCCAGCCGCTGCACGACGCCCGCAGCTGCGTGAGGGCGTCGTCGGAGAAGTCGAGCCGGACGTCGTGGATCACCGACGGGTCGAACAGCCGGCTGGACGGGTCGTTGCGCGAGGGAGCCGTCGTGGTCGGGGTCGGCCTGCGCGCCGCGGTGGTCGCGGTCGGCTTCCGGGCCGCGCCGAGCGCGAGCCCCGCGAGCACGAGCACCACCGCCCAGGTCAGCAGGCGCGCCGGACGACGAGGGAGTGGGCGCATGGCTACAGCGGCGTGCTCGCGCGGAGGTCCTGGTGGTCGGCGACGGCCGGGATCACGGGCAGGCCGAGCATGATCTCCATCGTCTTCAGCGCGCCGTGGTGGGTGCCCTTCCCCGGCCGCGGCCCGGGGAGCGCGCTCGGCGTGATGATCATGTTCGGGGTCGGGCGTTCCTCGTCGTACATCACGAACACCGCGGTCTTGCCGCTCTTGTAGCTGTCGCCGGCGATGATCGCCCCGACCTGGTTGAGCAGGAACTCGTCGGCGGCCGCGTTGTCGCAATCGTGGCCGTCGTTGCACTGCGTCGGGCTGATGAAGGCGTACGTCGGCAGGTTGTTCGGGTCGAGCCGCAAGAGCGGGAGCACCTCGTTGACGCAGAAGTCCGCGTCGTTGTGCGGAGACCCGGCGGAGTCCTGGTACGCGCCGCGGTAGTAGAGCGCGGGGATGTGCTTCGCCGCGTTGGCGCCGACGCTGCACGGCTCGGTCGCACCGTCGACGAAGTTCCGCGCCGACCCGTCGGCGAGGCGCACCTGCCGGAAGATGTTGTCGTCGGTCGAGTAGCACACGCCGCTCGGATTGCAGTCGGCCACCGTCTTCGGGTTGTCGATCCCCGAGGTGATCCCGATGTACTGCGTCAACGAGCTCTGCAACGGGTTCGTGTCGTCCCACTGCTCGTAGTACGCGCACGACTTCGCCAGGCCGTTCATGTACGGCATCCCGCCGAAGCCGGGGCCGCCCACCTGCGCCCAGTCCCGGTTCTCCATCAGGATCACCACGACGTGGTCGTACTTCGTCGGCGGCGTCCGGCCCTGGCACGGCTGCGCAGCCAGGTCCGGGTTCGGACCCAGGGTGGTGGTGACGGCCGGCGTGGGCCGCGCCAGCCGGGACGGGCGGCTGCTGCTCGTGACCTTGTCGGACGACCCGCCGCAGCCGGCCAGGACGGCGAGCACCGCCGTCACCGTGAGGAGCACGGCGACGCGGGGCGCCTGGGCAGCGGGCGAAGAGCGGCGAGCCACGGCCCTCCATGTTCGCAGCCCGATGTCGCATTCGGGCATCGGGCCGGGATCGAGAGCTCCCGCAACCCGGGCACCGGGTCGGCCGCCCCGACTACCCGGCCGCCACGGCCTGGCACGCCTCCTGCGCGGCCACGGCCCGGCCGAGCTTCGACCCGCCCCGACCCAGCCGCGAGAAGTCGATGCCGACCTGGGCGAGCCGAGCCACCGCGGCATGACCCGCGAGGACGTCACCGAGCGGGACCGGCTCGGGAGTCCGCTCGGACAACGCGAAGACCGGCCGCAGCGTGTCCACCTCGGCACTGCGGCCGGTCTTCGCGATCGTGGAGCCGGGCTCGTCACCGAGCGGCAGGAGTGGTCGCGGTGGTCGACGCGCTGGCGAGCACGGTGCCCGAGCTGTCGCGCACCACGTAGCTGACGAGGTAGGTGGTGGAGAACGGTGCGAAGTCGTTGTCGAGGACGTACGAGAGGTTCTGCGACGCGGCCAGCGTGGTCGGCATCACGACCGAGTAGTCGACCGATCCGGTGGCCACGTTGGTCTCCGTCACCTCGACGGTGACCGACTCACTGCCGGTCGAGCAGCTCTGCAACGTGAAGTCGTTCCAGACCGCGGCCCAGATCGAGTAGTAGCCCACGGGTGCGCTGACGCTGGTGAGCGTGACGCACGGTGCTGCGACGGGGGCCGGAACCGTGTCGCACACCCCGCCCTTGCACACACCGCCCGTCGGTGCCTTCACCGCGACCGACACCGTCTTCGCGTTGTTCGCAGGCTGCGGGTCGGCGACGTCGGAGGGGTCGCCGATTCCCACACAGGGCAGGACCGAGCCGTTGACCGTCGCGTAGTTGGGGACCACGGTGTTCGGGATCGGGTCGCGGAACACGACCCCCGTCGCGTCCGCCGGCCCGCTGTTCTTGACGAGGAACGAGTATGAGTACACCGACCCCGGGTCGGGCGAGTTCGTGCTCGCCGATCCGGTGAGCTGGAGGTCGGCGCCGGTCGCGGTCCCGCCGCCACCCCCACCCCCGCCGGGTCCGCCGCGCGCGAGTGCGGGGCCGGAACCGAGGAGCACGAGCACCACGGCCACGAGGGCCGCGAACCAGAGGCGGGTCTTCATGGGATCTCCATCGCTGGATCTCCATCGCTCGGACGCGGGTGCCGCCCGGGCGGACGGCTTCGTGCAGCGTCGGAGCGACGATGGCCGGGTTGCCATCGGACCTTGGTCGTAGGACCACGCGGCGCCCGATCCCCGCACTTCAGCCACCCCGGACGGCGGCCGATGCTTCCGAGAGCGAAACGCGGGGCCCATGACGAACGTCCTCACCGATCGGGTGGCAATCCAGCTCGACGCGCGCGCCAACGAGGCGGTCGCGGGTCCGACCCGGCCGAACCCGGCGCGTCCGCGGTCACCGGCCCGGCGGCGGCTCGTCGTCGCCGCCGCGTTCGCCGGCCTCCTCGCCGCCTTCGGGGCCCACCTCGCCGCCTACGGCGCGTGGATCGTCGACGACGCGGGGATCTCGTTCGCCTACGCGGCGAACCTCGCGCACGGCCACGGCCTGGTCGCGCAGCCCGGTGCCACCCCGGTGGAGGGGTTCTCGAACCCGTTGTGGGTCGGCATCTTCACCGGACTGACCAAGCTGCACCTCTTCGGGTCGGTCGGGATCCTGGGGATGCCGGGCTACGTCGTCGTCACCAAAGGCCTGGCGCTGCTGCTCCACGCGGTGGTGCTCGCCTGCCTGGCCGTGGTGATCCGCCGCGCGCTCGAGGCGGTGCGGGGCGGCCCGCCGTCGTTCGGCATCTTCGTGGCTTGCTGGATCGGCGCGGGGCTGCTGCTCGCGGCGAACCCGTCCTACGTGATCTGGATGGGGTCCGGGCTCGAGAACCCGCTGCTCGCCGCGATCGTCGCCGCGCTCGCGGCGGTCGCGATGGGCGCGCTCCCGAAGCCGAGCACCGGCCGGATGGTCGCGCTCGGCGGTCTCGCCGGCCTCGCCGCGCTGACCCGGCCCGACGGGATCGTCTACGCGTCCGTCGTAGTGGTGGTCGCGTTGCTCGCGACCGCGTCGGGCCCGTGGCGACGCGTGGCGCTGGCGGGCTGGGGCGGCGCGCCGTTCGTCGGGATCCTCGGTGCCTACGTCGCGTTCCGGGTCGCGTACTTCGGGATGTGGATCCCCAACACCGCGGTGGCCAAGAGCCAGCAGCTGCCGTCGCTCGCCGATCTCGGGCGCGTCGAGTTCGTCGCCGACGCGTTCGGGGTTCCGCTCGTGTTCATCGCGCTTGTCGGCGGGGGCATCGCGGTGTGGACGCTGCGGCGGGCGGGAGACGGCCTCGCGCTGCGGGTCCTCGGCGCCGGCGCGACCGTCCTCGGCGCCGCCGTCGTGGCGTACCTGGTGCTCCCGAACGACTGGATGCGCGAGCTGCGCTTCCTCACGCCGGTGTGGCCGTTGCTGTCGGCCGCCGCCGCGCTCGGCGCGGCCCAGCTCGTGAGCCTCGGCGGCACAACGGCGCGCCGCGCGATGATGGCGATCGCGCTGGGCCTGGCCGCGGTGATGGTCCTCCCGAGCTGGTCGGCGCGCGCGGAGACGTTCCGGGACGCGCCGACGCTCCCGCTCTGCTCCGTCGCCACCCGCTACGGCCGGTACTTCGACGGTGCGACCCGGGCCCTCGGGCTCGATCCCGTGACGACGTCGGTGCTCCTCCCGGACATCGGCGGCGTGCTGCTCACGTCCGACCTCGAGGTGCAGGACCTCGCCGGCCTCACCGAGCCCGCGGTCGCACGCATGATCCGCGACGGCGACGGCGTCGCACTCAGCCGGTACATCCTCGACGACCTGCGGCCCACCTTCATCCACGTGTTCGGCGACTGGGCATGGGCGGCGGGCCTCCGCGACAACCCGCAGCTGCGTGCCGACTACGTCGACATCCGCGCCGGGCAGGACTGGGTTCGCCGCGACGCGCTCACGAGCGCGAACGCGGCGGTGGTGCTCCCGCAGCTCGCGGCCCGCGCCGCCGCGCTCGAGCACCGCAACCCACGCGCGTCGTGCGCTCCCCTGCTGTTCGATTGAGCCGGGAGATCGGGGCGGGTGCGACCGCTCGCCTGCGGTCCTACCCTTTCCTCCTGATGTCCGGTGACCAGCACGACGATACGAACGCCGGCGCCCTCCGGATCGAGGCGGGCGACCCGCGCCGCGAGGATGTGCGCGCGCTGCTCGAGCACCACCTCGGCTTCGCCCCCGCACGCGCTCTGTACGCCGGGATGGGCTTCGCTGCGCGCGCTCCGTTCGGCGACTACCGCCCCAGCCCGAACCGCGTCTGCATGACGTTGCCGATCGCCTGAGGCCAACCGTGGAGCCGAGCTTCTTCGATCAGGTCCTCGACGCGCTGACCGGGTCCGTTCCCGCCGATCTCGGTCGGATGCACTCCATGGTCCATCGTGGGGGGCTCAAGGTCTGGTTCCACGAACCGGCCCGCGAGCACTACGAGTGCCAGCTGCTCCGCGTCGACGGCGCGCTCGTGCTCGAGATCGGCTTCCACGCCGAGCACCCGAGCGCCATCCTCAACGAGGCGACGATCGCGCGGCTCGCCGAGGCCGAGGCGACGTGGCGGAAGGTGCTCGGCGACGAGCCTGCCGTCGGCGAGTTCCTCGGACGATCGGGTTGGCAACGGGTCTCGGAGACCTGGCCCGCACCCGACCTCGACGACATCGACGCGTCGTTCGAGATCGCCGACCGGCTGTCCGACTACATCACCGCGCTCGAACCACTTCGCGACCCGGCCGGCCCGTGAGGCCGGCGTCCTCGCCGGCCGGGACCGCGCCGATCCTTGCACCAGTCGGCGCGTCAGTCGGCGAAGAGGGCCGCCAGCCGCTCCTGCGTCTCGACGCACTCGTGCACCATGTCGAGCACGACCTCGCGCGTCGTGCGCACGGAGTCGAGCCGCCCGACGATCTGGCCGACCGGGAAGTTGGCGAGGTCGCGGTTGCCCGCCCGGAAGAACCGCTTCGAGGCCTCGCCCCACAGCATCCCCTGGAGCGGCATCGGCAGCGGCTCCGGCGCTCCGGGCTGTGACCAGGCCTCGGTCCACGCCGACTTGAGCTGCCGAGCCGGCTTGCCGGTGATGTAGCGGGCCCGGACGGTGTCGGACGACGACGCGGCGAGCATGTTGGCCAACGCGGGCTCGGGGGTGTCGGCCTCCGCGACCGTCAGCCACATCGACCCCGTCCACACCCCCTGCGCGCCGAGGGCGAGCGCGGCCGCCATCTGCCGGCCGGTGGCGATCCCGCCGGCGGCGAGCACCGTGGCCCGGTCGCCCACGGCGTCGACCACGTCCGGCACGAGGACCATCGTCGAGATGTCGCCGCAGTGCCCGCCGGCCTCGGTGCCCTGGGCGACGATCACGTCGACGCCCTGCGCCACCTGGCGCTCCGCGTGCTGCCGGCTGCCGACCAACGCACCCACCAGGACGCCGTGCTCGTGGGCCTGGTCCACCACCGAGGGCGGCGGCGGGCCCAGCGCGTTCACGATCATCGAGGCGCCGTGCGCGAGCGAGATCTCGAGCTGGTCGCCCGCGAACGCGTCGACGTTGAGCCCGGCCGTGCTGGGGATGCCCTCGTCGGGGAGCGCCGGGACGCCGTGCTCGGCGAGCAGGCGCTCGACGAAGTCGCGGTGCTCCTGGGGGATCAGCGAGTGCAGGTACTCGGGCGTCGCCTCGGCGCCACCGCCCTTGCCCATGTACTTCGCGGGGATCACGAGGTCGACGCCGTAAGGCCGGCCGCCGCAGTGCTCGTCGATCCACGAGAGCTCGATCTCGAGCTGGTCGGGGTCGAAGGCGAGGACGCCGAGGACGCCGTAGCCGCCGCTCTTGGAGACGGCCGCCACGACGTCGCGGCAGTGGGAGAAGGCGAAGATCGGGAACTCGATCCCGAGCCGGTCACAGATCTCGGTGCGCATCGTCCCAGGATAAGTTCATCCTGAATCAGTATCAAGTTGAATCGATCTTCGGTAGGCTCCCACCCGTGGACCGCACCGCCGACCTCCGCACCCTCCAGCTCGCGCTCACCACCCTGGGGCGGGTGCAGCACAGCCACCGGGCCCGGCGCCGGATCGAGGACCGGTCGGGGGTGCCCCTCGGCCCGACCGCGATCGCCACGCTCGCCGCGATCTGCGTCATGGGCCCCGTCCGCCACCGCGCCGTGGCGCGCCGCGTCGGCGTCCAGCCGTCGCGCGTGAGCAAGGAGGTGCGGATCCTCGTCGACGCAGGCATGGTCTCCGAGCGCCCGGACCCCGACGACCGTCGGGCCGTGCTGCTCGAGGCGACCGACAAGGGAGCCGACGCGCACGCCCGGTACCTGCGGGGCGCCGAGGAGGCCCTGGCCGAGGTGCTGGCCGACTGGACCGACCAGGATCTCCACCGCCTGACCGACCTCACCACCCGACTCGCCGCGTGCTTCGCGCGCGAGACGTGACCGGAGGAACCGCATGCTGATCCCGCGCACACTCGACGAGGTCGACTACTGGGACCTCGACATGTTCACCGACGGCGACCCCCACGCGGCGTGGCGGCTCCAGCGCGCGGAGGCGCCGGTGTGGTGGCACGACCGCCCCGGGGGTGAGCCCTTCTGGTCGGTGACGCGGCTCGACGACGGCCGCGCCGTCTTCGGCGACCCGCTCCGGTTCAGCTCCCAGCGCGACGGGATCATGGTCCGCAGCGCCGACATGATGAGCAACCCGGGCGGGGCTGGGGCGTTCGGCATCCACCCGATGATCCACACCGACCCGCCGCGCCATCAGCCCCTGCGCAAGGTCGTGTCGCACCGGTTCACACCCCGCGCGATCGGCGAGCTCGAGGAGCGCGTGCGCGGGTTCGCGCGCGCGGTGATCGACGAGGCTGCCGATCGCCGCGAGGTCGACTTCGTCACCGACGTGGCCCACCGCATCCCCGCGCAGGTCACGTTCTGGCTGCTCGACGTGCCCGAGGAGCGCTGGGACCGCCTCGCACACCTGGAGCACAACACGGTCACGAGCAGTGACCCCGAGTTCACCCAGGGCAGGACGCCGGGCGAGGCCGCGGCCGCGGCGGGGATGGAGATCCACACCTACTTCGCCGAGCTGATCCAGGCGCGGATGGACGACCTCCACGACGACCGGACCGACCTGCTCAGCGAGTACCTGCGCGGGCGCATCGACGGCGAGCCGCTCGGCTGGATCCAGGTGGTGGCCGAAGCCGGCCTGCTGCTCGCGGGCGGGCTCGACACGACCCGCGCCGCCGCGTCGGCCGGGGCGATGCTGCCGCTGCTGCGGCATCCGGACCAGCTGGCCGCGCTCCAGGCCGACCCGGGGCTGCTCGCGGTCGCGGTGGAGGAGTTCGTGCGCTGGGCGAGCCCCATCACGTCGGAAGCGCGCACCGTCACCACCGACACCGAGCTGGCGGGCCACCGGCTGCGGGAGGGCGAGCGCGTCGTGGTGTGGGGTCCGTCGTGCAACCGCGACGAGGCCCACTTCGCCGAGCCCGACCGTTACGACATCCGCCGCCAGCCCAACCGGCACCTCGGCTTCTCGTACGGCGAGCACTTCTGCCTCGGCGCGCACCTCGCGCGACTCATCCTGCGGGTGGAGTTCGAGGAGCTGCTCTCCCGCATCCGCGACGTCGAGCTCGCGGGGGAGCCCGCTCGGGTGCGGTCGAACTTCGTGGGCGGGCTCAAGCACCTGCCCGTACGGCTCACGCCGCGTTGACCGCGCGGCGGCCGGACCTCACACGTCGTCGTAGAGCTGCAGGCTTCCCGCGTACCCGGCCACCCAGAGCCGACCCTTCGTGGGCTCGTAGGTCACGCCGATCGGGTGCTCGTTCGTGGCGAGGACCTGGAGCACCGAGAGGTCGGCGGTGGCCATCTTCGTGATGGTCGAGCTGTCGTAGTTGACGACGTAGAGCGAGCGGCCGTCGGGAGCCATCACCATGGTGCGCGGCGCGGCTCCGGAACGCGCCGTCGCCACCGTGGACCCCGTGGTCGGGTCGACCTTCACCACGTTGCCCTCGCCGTTCAGGGTGACATAGAGGAACGTGCCCGACGCGTCCATCAGCACGTGCCGCGGCGCCGCGCCGACGGGCCAGGTCGCGGTCACCGCCCGGCTCGCGAGGTCGACGCGGACCAGGGTGTTGTCGCCCATGACCGCGACGTACGCGGTCGTCGACGCCGGGTCGACCGCGACGCCGCGCGGCCACGCGCCGAGCGGCACCCGCGCCACCGGCGTGGCCGTCTTCGCGTCGATGATGCTCAGGTCGTACGAGCACCAGTTGGTCACGAGCACGTACTTCCCGTCGGGAGTCACCTCGACGTACTTCGGTACCGCGCCGACCGGGATCACCTGGTCGATCGCCATGGTCTTCATGTCGACGCGGTACGCGAAGCTGTCGTCGTAGCGCTGCGACGACGTGCACGAGTCGGAGCCCTCCGGGCCGAACCCGTCGCCGTACATCGAGTAGTTCGTGACGTAGAGGTGGCGCCGGTCGGGCGCGAACGCGCCCTCCACCGGCGCGCCCTGCGCGCTCCCGGAATGCCCCGGGATGCCGAACGCCGCGAGGTCCACCGAGTCGGGGATCGTGGCGACGAGGTTGCCCTCGGCGTCGTACACGGTGACCGAGTGGCGGTACATCATGTTCTGCGCGGTCACGAGCCCCGTGCCCGACGCGACCACCGACTTGGGCGCGATGTTCCCGGTGACCGTGCGCACGAGGTGCAGGGTCCTGGCGTCCGACGGCGTCGGGGGCACGGTCGTCGTGGTCGACAACGGCACCGAGGTCGACCCCGCCGCCGCCACGCCGGTGGTCTCGGCGGCATCCGAGGCGGACCCACCTCCACCCAGCACGAGCACCGCGAACGCAACGCCGGCGAGGACGACGCTGGCCGCGAGGACGGCACCGCCCCAGGCGAGACGCCTCCGCCGGCGCCGCCGCGTTGCCCGTGTCCCCACGGCCAGCGACGGTAGCGGTCCGAGGGTGCCCGGCGCCGCCGCGAGTGCGTCAGCCCACGCGGAGCGTGTCGAGGATCTCGTAGATATCGGCTCGCCGTCGCGCGGACACATCCGGGCCGATCGCGACGAGCACCGACAAGCGCTTCCCGCCCTCCGCGAACGCGAGGGTCTGGACCGACGCCACGGTGTCCTCGGTGCACTGCCTCGAGCTGTGCGACCACGGGTCGTCCGGCCCGAAGCTCGCCGGCCGGGGCCGGTCGTCGGACGCGTCTCGCGTCGCGACCCCCTGCCAGTCGGCGGGGTACGAGATGCTCAGCCCGTGCGCGTCGTCGCGCAACGTCTGCCACTGCGGATCGATCATCACCGGGCCCGGCGGTGCGCTGTCGGAGCGGCTCACGGCGAACATGGTCGAACCGACCGCCACCACCGCGACCAGCACCGCCGTCGCGACCAGCGCGGTGTCCCGACGGCGGCACGGGCGTCCCCGTCGCCATG
>JBAZYX010000024.1:0-41870 GCA_041659105.1 Acidimicrobiia bacterium | reverse complement strand
GCGTGCCGTGGGATCGGCTGGTAGGCGCTGATCGACGACACGTTGATCACCCCGCCCACGCCCCGCACCACCATCGGTCCGAGTGCGGCGTGGGTCAGACGCAGGGGGGCCACGACGTTCAGGGCCACCTCGGCCACCTCGCCCGGCTCGGGCAGCTCCCAGAAGCGGCCCATCGAGCCCACCCCGGCGTTGTTGACGAGCAGGTCGACCGGGCCCGCCTGCGGGCCGAGCCGCTCGGCGACGGCGTCGACACCCGCGGCGGTGGCGAGGTCGGCGGCGAGCACCTCGACCTCGGTGCCGTGGGCCGACCGGAGCCGGGCCGCGAGGTCGCCGAGCACGTCGGCCCGTCGGGCCACCACCACGAGGTCGTTGCCGCGCGCCGCGAGCGCGGTGGCGAACGCCTCCCCGATCCCGGACGACGCACCGGTCACGAGGGCGACCGGGCGCGTGCGCGGGCCGGCCGTCACAGCCCGATCGCCTCCGCGACCGCGCCGGCGACGGCCGGGACCGTCTCGCCGACCTCCACCTCGCTCACGGCGCGCTGGGGGTCCTTCAATCCGTGACCGGTGACCGTGCAGACGACATCCTCGTCGGCGCCCACGAGCCCGTCGGTCGCGGCCTGGAGGAGGCCCGCCACGGAGGCGGCGGACGCGGGCTCCACGAACACGCCCTCGTCGACCGCGAGCAACCGGTAGGCCTCGAGGATCTGCGTATCGGTCACCGCACCGATGTGGCCGCCCGACTCGTCGCGTGCGGCGAGCGCGCTCGCCCAAGACGCGGGGTTGCCGATCTGGATCGCGGTGGCGATGGTCTCGGGGTGGAGCACCGGCTCCCCGCGCACGATCGGCGCCGCGCCGGCGGCCTGCCAGCCGAGCATGCGGGGCGTGCGGGTGGCGTTGCCGGCGGCGAGGTCCTCGGTGTAGCCGCGCCAGTACGCCGTGATGTTGCCCGCGTTGCCGACGGGGATGCAGTGGACGGCGGGCGCGTCGCCGAGCGCGGCGACGATCTCGAACGCAGCCGTCTTCTGGCCCTCGATGCGCACGGGGTTCACGGAGTTGACCACCTCGACGCCCGGCTGCTCGCCGAGCTCGCGCACGATGTCGAGGGCTTCGTCGAACGTGCCCGACACCGGCACGACCCGCGCGCCGTGGATGAGCGCCTGGGCGAGCTTGCCCAACGCGATCTGCCCGGCCGGGAGCACGACGGCGCAGAGCAGCCCGGCGCGCGCCGCGTACGCCGCGGCCGAGGCCGAGGTGTTGCCGGTGGACGCGCAGATCACGACCTTCGCGCCGTGCTCGACCGCGATGGACACGGCCATCGTCATGCCCCGGTCCTTGAACGACCCCGTGGGGTTCGCCCCCTCGACCTTCAGGCGGACCCGGGCCACGCCCGCGCGCTCGGCGAGCCGGGGCGCGTCGACCAGCGGCGTGTTGCCCTCGAGCAGCGTGACGACGGGGGTGCGCTCGGTGACCGGGAGCCGGTCGCGGAAGGCCTCGATGAGGCCGGGCCAGGCGCCCACTCAGCGCTCCCGCTCTCTGCGGCTCCGCCGCCGGGCCGCTCGGGCCACGTTCGCGCTGCTCACTCAGTCCTCCTCGCCGACGACGCGGATGACCGAGCCGACCCGGTTGACCACGTCGACGTCGCGCAACGCGTCGAGCGTCGCCGCAAGGTCGGCTTCGCGCGCGCGGTGGGTGATGAACACCAGGCGGGCCTCGGCCCCGAGGCCCCGCTGCTCCATCGACTTGATCGAGACGCCGTGGTTGCCGAACTGGGTGGCGATCGCGGCCAGCACACCCGGCTGGTCGGCCGCCTCGAGCAGCACGTAGAACGGCGACTCGACGTCGGCCATCGGCCGGATCGGCTTGTCGACGAGCTCGCCGATCGTCGCGCCGCGGGCGTCGGCCACGAGGTTGCGGGACGCGTCGACGAGGTCGCCCAGCACGGCCGAGGCCGTGGGGTTGCCGCCCGCGCCGCGCCCGTAGAGCATGAGCTCGCCCACGGCGTCGGCCTCGATGAACACGGCGTTGAACGAATCGCGCACCGAGGCCAGCGGGTGCTGTACCGGCACCATGGCCGGATGGACACGAACCGCGACGTCGCCGTCGATCTCCTCGGCGACCGCGAGCAGCTTCACCACGTAGCCGAGGCTGCGGGCCGAGCGGATGTCGTCGTCGGTGACCTCGGTGATCCCCTCGCGGTACACGGCGTCGGGGCGCACGGGCGACCCGAACGCGATGGTGGCGATGATCGCGGCCTTGGCCGCGGCGTCGAAGCCCTCGACGTCGGCAGTGGGATCGGCCTCGGCGTACCCGAGCCGCTGGGCCTCCGCGAGCGCGTCGGCGAACGTCGTGCCGTCCTCGGTCATCCGGGTCAGGATGAAGTTGGTCGTGCCGTTCACGATCCCGAGCACCCGGCGGATGCGGTCGCCCGCGAGCGACTCCCGCAAGGGCCGGATCAGCGGGATGCCCCCCGCGACCGACGCCTCGAACAACAGGTCGACGCCCGCCGTCGCGGCGATCTGCAACAGCTCCGGGCCGTCGCGGGCGATGAGCTCCTTGTTGGCCGTCACCACCGGCTTGCCCGCCCGCAGCGCAGCCTCGATGAGGCCGCGGGCAGGCTCGACACCCCCCATCACCTCGACGACGACGTCGATGTCGGGGTCGGCCACCACGGCGGCCGCGTCGTCGGTGAAGGCGCCCGCGGCCAGCTTCACGTCGCGGGGCTTCGTGAGGTCGCGCACCGCCACCCGGGTGATCTCCACACGCGTCCCCGACCGCGCCGAGATCAGGTCGGCGTGCTCGTCGACGAGACGCACCAGCGCCGCACCGACGTTGCCACAACCGAGGAGTCCGACCCGGACGAGATCACGCACGCTGAACAGTCTGGCTCATCGAGACGAACTCCTCGTCACTGCTCGTCGAGGCGGAGCAAGTCGTCCAAGGACTCCCGCCGCACCACCACCCGCGGCACGCCGTCGCGCACGAAGACGACCGCGGGACGGGGAACCTTGTTGTAGTTGGAGGCCATCGAGTACCCGTAAGCCCCGGTGGTGGGGGTCGCGAGGAGATCGCCCACCGCCACCGAGCCGGGCAGCCGGGCCCCGGCCACCACGACGTCGCCCTGCTCGCAGTGCTTGCCCACGATCGTGCACTCGAGGTCGCGGGGATCGTCGACCCGGGCCGGCAGGAAGGCCTCGTAGCCCGCGCCGTAGAGCACGGGACGCGGGTTGTCGCTCATGCCGCCGTCGACCGCGACGTAGGTGCCGATGTCGGGGATCTGCTTGATCGTCCCGACCCGGTAGAGCGTGATCGCGGCGGGGGCGACGATGGACCGGCCCGGCTCGACCATCACCCGCGGCGGCGCGAGCCCGGCCGCCTCCGTGGCCGTGGCGACCGCGTCCCGCAGGACACGCGCGTACGCCCCGACGTCGAGCACCGGGTCGTCGGCGAGGTACCGGGCACCGAGCCCACCCCCGAGGTTCAGCTCGGGGACGCCCACGCCGCGGGCGTCGAGGTCGCGCAGGAGGCCGACGATCACGCGCACCGCACGGGCGTACGAGTCGAGGACGTAGATCTGCGAGCCGATGTGGCAGTGCAACCCGCCGAGCTCGAGCCGAGAGGACTCAGCGACGCGCAGCGCGGCGTCGCGGGCGACACCGGCCGACACCGTGAAGCCGAACTTCGACGCCTCGGTCCCCGTCTCGATGTACTCGTGCGTGTGGGCCTCGACACCGGGCGTGACCCGGACGAGCACGCGGGGAACCACGCCTTCGGCCGCGCCGATCGCCTCGAGCCGGTCGAGCTCGTCGTGGGAGTCGGCGACGATGCGACCCACTCCCGCGACGAGCGCGGCACGCAGCTCGGCGTCGCTCTTGTTGTTGCCGTGGAAGACGACGCGCGCGGCGGGGAACCCGGACCGCAACGCCACGTGCAGCTCGCCGCCGGTGGCGACATCGAGGTGGAGACCCTCTTCCTCGACGATCCGCACCATCGCGGTGCAGAGGAACGCCTTGCCCGCATAGGCCACGGTGTCGGGGCCGAACGCAGCCACGTACTCGCGCATCTTCGCCCGCAGCGCGGACTCGTCGTACACGAAGAGGGGCGTCCCGAACTCGGCCGCGAGCGCGTCGAGGTCGAGGGCGAGCAGACCGGGCGGGACGAGGGAACGGTCGAACGGGGCGGCGCTCACTGCGCGTCGCCCTCGGTCTCGGCGTCGTCGAGGCGGGTCATCTCCTCCGGTGCACCGACGCCGAGGATCGCGAGCGCGTTCGCGAGGCCGATCCGGCTGGCCTCGGCCAGCCCCAGGCGGGCCTGCGTGAGCGCCGCGTCGTCGGAGATCACCCGGCAGTCGCGGTAGAAGCCGTGGAAGCGCGACGCGAAGTCGCGCACCCAGGTGGCGACCCGGTGGGGTGCACGGAGCCCTGCGGCCTCCTCCACGACGTCGGGGAACACGGCGAGCGCACGCAGCAGGTCGAGCTCGCGCTCGTGCACGAGTGGCGCGAGGTTCACGTCGGCGACCGGTAGGGGCACCACCCCGCGCGACGCGGCCTGCCGCCCGATCGACGCGATCCGCGCGTGCGCGTACTGCACGTAATAGACGGGGTTCTCCATCGACTGCGCCGTGACCACTTCGAGGTCGAAGGTCTGCGCGGTGTCGATGCTCTGGAGGAGGAACGTGAGCCGGCAGACGTCGGGATCGACCTCGTCGAGGATGTCGGCGAGCGTGACGATGTTCCCGGTGCGCCGCGACATCCGGACCTCGACCCCGCCCCGGAGCAGCTTCACCAGCTGACCGAGCAGCACCTCGGGCTCCCCGGCCGGGTGACCGAGCGCCTCGAGGCCCGACTGGAGCGACTTCACCTGCCCGTGGTGGTCGGCGCCCCAGATGTCGATGAGGTGGGTCCAGCCCCGGGCGAACTTGTCCTCGTGGTAGGCGAGGTCGTTGCAGAGGTACGTCGTGACGCCGTCGGACTTCACGAGGACGCGGTCGCGCTGGTCGCCGTAGTCGGTGGCCCGCAGCCACAGCGCGCCGTCCTGCTGAAAGGTCGCGCCACGGGCGTCGAGCGTCGCGAGCACGCGCGCGACCTCGCCCCGCTCGTGCAGGGTGCGCTCCGAGAACCAGGTGTCGAACACCACGCCGATCCGCTCGAGGTCGCCCTGGATCTGGCCGACCACCTGGCGGTACCCCCACTCACGGGCCTGGTCCTCCGTGACCTCGTCGCCCAACGCGGCGCGCATCCGGTCGGCCAGCTCCACCAGGTACTGGCCCTGGTAGCCGTCCTCCGGGGGCGCCTCGCCTCGGTACCGCGCGTGCAGTGACGCGCCGAACGTGTCGAGCTGGTTGCCGGCGTCGTTCAGGTAGTACTCGCGGTGGACCTCGGCACCCTGCGCGGCGAGGAGGTTGGCCAGCGCGTCGCCGACCGCGACCCAGCGGCCGCCGCCGGCGTGGAGGGGCCCGGTGGGGTTCGCGGAGACGAACTCGAGGTTGATCCGCTGCCCGGCGAACGCCTCGCCGTGGCCGAAGCGCTCGCCCCGGGCCACCACGGCCCGCAACACGTCGTGGAGCCAGGTGGGGGCGAGGTGGAGGTTCACGAAGCCCGGCCCCGCGATCTCCACCCGGGCGAGGTGGGGTGGCGGATCGGCCTCGAGCTCGGCCGCCAGCCGCTGCGCGGCCTCGCGGGGCGGCACCCCGGCGGGCTTGGCGATCTGCAGCGCGACGTTGGTGGTCCAGTCGCCGTGCTCGGGCCGGTCGGAGGGCGTGAGCACGATTCCCCCCGCCGGCTCGGGGAAGCCGGCTCGGCCGAGTGCGCCGCGGACGGCGTCGACGAGGGTTTCGCGGATCACTGGCCGTTCCTTCGCACCGGAGAACGTCGCATCGTAGTTCCAGGTCCTCCCGACCCCCCGCTCGCATTGCTGGCTATCGTGCGGCGCACCCACGGCGAGGAGGGCGCGTGACCGCAACCGGCGAGCGGCGAACCGGGGCGCCGGGCGGCGATGCCGCCGCGCCCGGCCTGTCCGCGCTGTACGCCGCGCTCGACGCCGCGGCCCGCCGGCACCAGCTCGACGCCCTCGCCGTCGCGGTCGACGACCCCGACCTCGGACGCCAGGCCTTCGCCGCCGGGGCCGATGCCGCCACGGCGTTGGCGGCGCTCGCCGACGACCCCCACCGGCGGTGGTGGGCCACCCCCGAGCCCGACGAGGCCCCGGCCGAGCTCGACGCCCTGACCGCCCTGGCCCGCACCGCAGTCCGCCTCGGCGTGGCCGACCCCGCCGCCGACCCCGCCTCGGCCCTGGAGGTGTTCGTCCGGGGGCTGCCCGCCGTGGCGACCGTGCTGCGCACCGGCACGGTCGTCGAGGTGACCGTCGCCCCCGGCACCGGCGACGAGGTCGTGCGCCACCTCGCCGCGGCGACGCTCCCGGGCAGCGGCGCAGTGGTGGTGCACGACGCCGCCGCGACCCCCACCGGGCCCCCCGACGCCGCCGAGGCGCTCGGACGAGCGGAGCTGGTGGCAGTGCGCAGCCTTCCCGAGTCGGGCGAGCTCGAGGTCCACCTGCGCAGCGCCTTCGGACGCACGGTCGGGCGCGGCCCGCTCGCCCGGGCGGGCGCGGCGGCCGCCGACGCGACCCTCGAGGCGCTCGCCGCGCTCCACCCCGACCCCACCGGCGCCGAGACGCTGCGGGTCGGCTGGGTCCGCACGATCGACACCACCCCCGACCGCGAGTTCCTCGTCGCGGTCACCATCCGGCGCGACCGCGGATCGACGCTCTACGGCCTCGCCACGGGCGCCAGCCCCATCGAGGCCGCGGCCCGGGCCACCCTCCACGCGTGCAACCGCGTCGTCGGGTGGCCCTCAACCAGCTGACCGCCGCTCCAGGTCGGTCAGTGGAAGCCGACGCCCGCCGAGATCATGACCGCGAGCCCGCAGGCGACGAGCCAATCGACCGCGCAGCAGAAGGGCGGCCACCACCGCGTGTTGGTGACGAAGTGGCTGCGATGCTGCCAGAGGTCCTGGAGCGAGTCGGGATCCTCGACGTCGTGCTCGATCCCCACGTGCACGAAGCTCTCGCCGTCGTCGAGCCGGAACACCTTGAAGGTGAAGCCGCCGGGAGCACGGGCCTCCAGATCGGCGAACACCGCCTCGATCAGATGCTGGTTCTCGTCGGCCCGTTCGAGCCGGGCCTGATAGCGAACCACCGTCGCCTTCATCCGTGCTCCCTCATCGATGTCCCCGTTCGTCGGGTCGCGCTCCACACCCATGCACCACTCAGACGACGGAACCCTTCCCCGAGTCATCGGCGCAGCGGCGTCTGTTCACCCACCTCATCCCGGTCGCCACGACTTCATTGAGGACGGCGATGACGCGTTCGCGATCGGCACCGTAGGCCTGGGTGATCGGTCCTTCCTCGATGTGGGCGCGGGCATTGCGCCGCAGGGTCTCGACGTCCGTCGAGAAACCCTTCATGCGCTGGCTCCCTCACTCGGGTCGACCGTCGTTTCGCTTCCGTCAGGATGAGTGGGACATCACGGGCTGGTCGGCGTCCCAGCGTCGCTTGGCCCCGTAGTGGGGGCGCAGCACCTTCCGGTACGCCAACCGACCGGGCCGTGGCAGCTCCGCCAAGACGGCGTCCGCGTCGGCGTCGCTGGCTTCGTCGAGCACCCAGGTGAGGAACTGCGGACGGTGCCGGAGCGGCGTCCGCCGTCGCTCCGTGATCAGGAATGCTCGCCACTCGCGTCGCGAAAGGTGATGACCGAGCAGCGGGAAGATGACGAGCTCCTCGTGCTCGAGGTGGCGCCCGAGGACCTTGTCGAGAGCGCGGACCGCCGAGCGAAGCTCAACGCCCGTCGACATGCCCAGATCGACCGCGTCGATCGCCGGGTGCAGCGCTCGGTGCTCTGCGACCATCTCGTCGACCCTCCGCGTACCCGGATCCGCGCCGAAAGATGCCCGCTGGGCAATCTTTCGGCGCCAGCCGCATCATCGGCCCCGCGGGCTGGGTACAGGAGCCGACCACCCGCCCGCTCAACCTCGACGCCGACGCTTCGATCATGGACGCCGCTCGAGCAATGAAGGAGCACGCCATCGGCGGCGTCATGGTCGAGAACGACCGCATTTGCGGCATCGCCTCCCTCGGGTGGAGTCCGTCGGCCCGATGGGCGAAGTAGCGCGCGGTGAGCTCGTTCGACGACACGTGCTCGACTCGCGGGAATGCCCCAGTGCGAGTCCTCGAACGGTGAGACCACGTCGATCTCGGGATCGGCGGGGAACGCGTCGGCGTCGGGGACGCGGAACACGATCCGCACCTCCGGCTCGGGATCTGCGGGCGTCTCCGCGATGAACACGGTCGGGCCGTCCCCATGTCGGAACTGGCCGGAGTTGTGATCCGTTTCGAAGTCGAGCTCATAGCCGAGCGCCTGGAAGAACCTCGCGGCCTTGCCCCAGCTGTGGGTTTCGAGCAACACCGCCTCGATGCCTTCGGTGGTCGTGTCATCTCACCCTCCGCGGCGAGCGGCGTCGTTGGTCGCGGGCGTCGTCGAAGTACGCACGTTCTTCCCTGGTTCCGACGCGTCGATCGAACTGAGCACCAAGAGCCGTGAGGTGCACGACGACCTGTCCCCGATCACCATCCCAAGCCCACGGCGTCGAGAGCCCGTGCCGTCATCCACGCGATGATGGCGCTCACAGAAAGACGTTGGCTCCTGAGAAGGGACATGTAGGTGCTCACCTTCCCCGCTGCGGTGCGCCGGCGCTTCGAGGCGATCGTCTTCGACTGGGATGGCACCGCGGTTCCCGATCGTCACGCCGACACCACCGATCTGCGCCGCGTCCTCGAGCAGCTCTGCACTCACGGCATGCACGTCGCCATCGTCAGCGGCACACACCTCGGGAACGTGGACGGTCAGCTCGGTGCCCGCCCGGCCGGACCGGGAACGCTGCTGCTCGCGCTGAATCGGGGTTCCGAGGTCTACGTGGTCGACCGAGACGGTCCGCACTTGCTCGATGGTCGGGTCGCCACAACCGCGGAGGACCACGCGCTCGACACTGCGGCGGTCGCCGCGCGGCATGCCTTCGCCGCCCGGGGATTGCGAACCGAGCTCGTCTCGACGCGCCTCAACCGGCGCAAGATCGACTTGATCCCCGAGCCCGACTGGCACGATCCCCCGAAGGCCGACATCGACCGGCTGCTCGACGCGGTGACGGCCCGACTCCACGCGGCCGGCATCGAGGGGCTCCGGGAAGCCGTCGCGATCGCGCAAGCGTCCGCCCGCGAGGCCGGGCTCGCTGACGCCCGGGTCACCAGCGACGCGAAGCACGTCGAGATCGGCCTCACCGACAAGAGCGATTCCGCACGCTGGCTGCTCGGCTTCCTGCAACGCGAAGGTGTGGCGCCGGGCACGGTTCTGATCGGCGGCGACGAGTTCGGTCCGCTCGGCGGCGTTCCGGGCAGCGACTCGCTGATGCTGGTCGCCGAGGCGGCCCGCGCCACGGTCGTGTCGGTGGGCAAGGAGCCAGCCGGCGGCCTCGATCCCGTCGTGCTGCTCGGTGGCGGACCGCCCCGCTTCGGTGCGCTGCTGCTCGATCAGCTCGAGCGTCGCCGCCGGGGTGCGCTCCCCGAGGCGGACGAGGACCCGGCGTGGACGATCGCTTTCGACGGTGACGCCGAGCGCGAGCGAGCCGTCCATGCGCTGCTCACCTTGGCCGACGGTCGGCTCGGGACGCGCGGCCCATCGCTGGTGTCCAGCGCCACCGCGCCGCCGGCGGTGTACGCCGCTGGCCTGTACGACGGAGAAGGGCCCGAGACGACGTTGCTTGCGTGCCCCGTCTGGCACCAGGCGCCGCACCCGAGCACATCGGAGGCCACACTTCGCCAAGTGCTCGACCTGCGGACCTTCGTCGTGCACGAGACGTCCAACGACGCGGCGACGATTCACCGCGCCGTCCGGCTGTCGTCGGTTACGCGTCCCGGCGCGGTGGCTCTTCGCGCCGAGTGCGCACGCGGCGCCGGCTCGGCGTGCCCGCCACTCCTTGCGCCGACGGATGGCCGGGCAGCCGAGGAAGGCTCGACGGACGGCACGGCCTGGATGCGGATCGCCGCCTCGGAGGGAGGGGTCACGGCCGCCGCGTCTCAACGGGTGTACCCGGCCCATCGCGACGTCGAGGTGCTGGAACGCCTGGGCGTGTACGCGGCCGATCCGGTGCAGCTGCCCGCGCCTGATGCAGCCCGCGGTCGTCTCGTCGACCTGGAGCAGGCAGGGTTCGAGCACCTCTTCCACGAGCACCGACGCACCTGGGCGGCCCGTTGGGAGGACGCGTATCTCGGCATCGAAGGGGATCCGGAGCTCGAACGATCCGCGCGGTTCGCGCTCGGGCACGTCCTGGCGTGCGCGCCCGACGACGGCGAGGCCGCGGTCGGCGCACGCGGGCTCACCGGACCCGCGTACCGCGGGCACGTCTTCTGGGACGCCGACGTCTTCGTGCTCCCGGTGCTCGCCGCGACGCGTCCCGCCGCGGCCCGCGCCATCCTCGAATACCGCGTCCGCCGCCTCGACGCAGCGCGGGCAGCGGCGGGTGCCGAAGGCCACGCCGGCGCGCGGTTCCCGTGGGAGTCGGCGCGCACCGGCCGCGACGTCACGCCCCAGAGCGCCTCCGACCGAACGGGTCGCGTCGTGCCGATTCGGACCGGCGCCCTCGAGGTGCATGTCGTGGGCTGTGTTGCCTGGGCCGCCGCTCATTACGTCGATTGGACGGGCGACCGTGACTTCGCCGCGGGTGCCGGCGCGCGGCTCCTCGCCGAGACCGCCCGGTATTGGGCGTCTCGGGCGCGGCGCACGCCCGACGGCCGGGCGCATCTCTACGGTGTGATCGGTCCCGACGAGTACCACGAGCCCGTTGACGACAACGCCTTCACCAACGTGCTCGCGCGTTGGAACCTCCGCCGCGCCGCCGCGCTCGACACCGATGCGATCACGGCGACCGAGCGTGACGAGTGGCGACGCGTCGCGGACGCGTTGGTCGACGGCTACGACCCCGCGACCGGGCGTTACGAGCAGTTCGCGGGCTTCGACGGCCTCGAACCGCTCATGATCGCCGACGTGTCGCCGCGCCGCCCGATCGCGGCGGACCTGCTCCTCGGCCCGGAACGAGTCCGCGCCGCGCAGGTCGTCAAGCAGGCCGACGTCCTGATGTTGCACCACCTGCTTCCGGGCGAGGTCGCCGCGGGTTCGCTCACGCAGAACCTCGATTACTACGAGCCGCGCACGGCGCACGGGAGCTCACTGTCTCCAGGCGTGCATGCTGCCTTGCTCGCGCGTGCCGGTCGCCTGGACGCCGCACGGGAGCTCCTCGGGCTCACTGCCCGCATCGACCTCGACGACCTGACCGACACCACCGCCGGGGGCCTGCACCTCGCGGCCATGGCCTCCGTCTGGCACGCGCTCGCGTTCGGGTTCCTCGGGATCCGGCCGCATGCCGATCACATCGAGCTCGACCCACGCGTGCCCTCGGACTGGTCGGCTCTGGAGCTGCGGTTCCGACATCACGGTCGCCGGATCACGATTCGGGCCGAGCCCGAGCGTCTCATCGCGAGTGCAGACGGACCGGTCTCGATCGTCATCGGTGGACAGCGCTACCGCGTCGACACGTCCGGCCTGCGTCTGATGCTCCGCGGCTCCGGACACTGGCGTCCCACCGCACAGCTCAACGAGGAGGCCGTTTGATGACCACAGTCCTCGCGGCCATCGACGACTCGAACGCCGCCGACACCGTCCTCGCCACTGCCGCCGCGCTCGCACGGCTCACGGGCGCTCGTGTCAAAGCTCTCCATGTCCGCGAGGACGGCGTCGAACGCGCGCGCGCGGTGACGGAAGCGGCCGAGCTCTCGCTGGTCGAGGTCGCCGGCGACGTGGTCGAGCAGATCGCGACCGCGGCGGCGGACCCCGACGTGCAGGTGGTCGTGGTCGGGGCGCGCCGCCATCCCGAGGGAGCCCGTCCCGCCGGACACGTCGCCTTCGCGCTCCTCAGGCGCGTGCGCACACCCCTCGTCGTGGTGCCCCCCGACACCGAGAGCCCCGCGACGCTGGAGCGGGTCCTGGTCCCCCTCGACGGAACCATGCGAACGGCGCGCCGCGCCCACGCGGTGATCGACCTCGCCGCGACCGCGGGTCTCGATGTCATCGTCTTCCACTGCTTCGATGTCGATCGGCTCCCGATGTTCACCGATCAGCCACAGCACGAAACCCGCGCGTTCGAGCACGAGTTCCTCGCCCGCTACGCCCCCGACACGCCCGCTCGTCTCGAGCTGCGGGTCGGCACACCCGCCGACGAGGTCCTCGCCGCAGCCCAGGCCCTCGACGTGGATCTCGTCGCCATCGCATGGGCGCAGATCCTCGAGCCCGGCCGCGCCCGCATCGTCCGTGAGCTCCTCGCCCGCAGCCGCGTGCCGCTCTTGCTCTTGCCGGTCGACCATGAGGACTCCGACTCGCTCTGAGAGGCCGCGCCGGGTACGTGAGGTGCCGACATGCCGATATGTCGATCAGTCGTCTCCGGCCGCAGGCGCGCCCTCGCGACGCGGGAATCGGGCTCGGCAGACCTTCTGCTGCTCCGCACTGCAACCCGGGCACGTCCACGGGTCGACCCGAACGAGCCATCCCATGGTGAAATGCCAACAGGCGCCACAGGACTCGCAGAAGAAGTTCGTGCCCCGTCCGTCCGATACCGCACGCAGCGCCTCCGAGCTGCACGCGGGACACGGACCAATCGCACCCCATCCGGTCGTGGCTATCGGGATCCCGGGCATGTCGGCCACCTTCGTTTCCCCCTCCTCGTCGTTCGTCGTCACGATCGACACGCCGCCGCGGGCTCGTGGACCAAGAGGCGTTCGTACGGTGCGAGGTGGTCGGCCACCATCCGCTCGGCGGAGAACGACTGCTCCACAGATGCTCGGCACGCGCGACGGTCGAGGCGATCCACATCGTGGATCCGGCGGACCATGTCGGCCTCGTCAGCGGTCGTGCACAACAAGACGTCGTGCCCCGCCGCGGCGTACCCCCGAGCGAGGAGGTCGACCACGGCCCCCATCCCGCCATGGCGCTCGGTTGGAACGGGACCCCACGGGGGATCGACAAGCATGATGCGCACGTTGTGATCGTGAGCCATCACACGGCGCCCCGCCAGAGGAAAAGGCCATCGGCTCGCCGGCCGACCCCACCCCGACCCAGGGCGCGTGCAGCAGGGATCGACGAGGGACGTCCAACACCGGTGCGCGGTGTGCGACCCCTTGCCAGTGACGGACTTCGGGTCCACTCTGAGTACGCAACATCGAGCGGACAGACCCGCCGATGCGCGCGCTGTGGCAGGTGAAACCGGCGATCCGCCGGGCCCAGCAAGGAGAGGAGGCCACCGATGGCCGAGCTCCGAACGCGAGAGACCTCACTCGCGCCCCATGACTGGTTCAGCCGCTGGTTCGAGGACTGGCCGTTCCCGCCGCGGTGGCCCGAGCTCTGGCGCACCCGTCTTCTGGAAGAGGTCGAGCCGATGCGGGTCGAGGAGTTCAGGGAGGACAAGACCCTCGTCGTCCGGGCGGAGATGCCCGGAATCGATCCCGACCAGGACGTCGAGATCGATGTCAGCGACCAGACGCTTCGCATCCGGGCCGAACGGCGCCAGGAGACCAAGGTCGACGAGAAGGGGCGGTACCGGAGTGAGTTCCGCTACGGAAGCTTCACTCGAACCGTTCCGCTCCCGGCCGGCGCCACCGAGCAGGACGTCAAGGCCACGTACAAGGACGGCATCCTCGAAGTCCGCATCCCGGTCGACGACGGAAAGGCGGCCACGCGCAAGATCCCGATCGAGCGCTCATGAAGTTCTCGCTTGGTCCGTACATCCCCCATGGCCCCGACAGCCACCTGCCAGACAGAGGGGACAGCCATGAAGAAGACGAGTACCCGACTCCTCGTGATCGGTGGCGGGGTGCTGATCGTGACCATGATCCTCGGGCCAAGCGTGAAAGCCCGACGAAGCATGCGCCGGGGCGTGAACCTCGTCGCGCGCCGCGCGCGTTACGCGCGGGGGAGACTCGAGGGCCTGCGCTACCGGATCACCCGTCGTACGCCCGATCCGTGGGTCGGCGACGAAGTGCTGGCCGACCGCATCCGTTCGACGCTCGGACCCCTCGAGAAGCGTCTCGATCTTCCCCGAGTCCACGTCATGGTGGACGACCACGTCGCAGTCCTGCACGGCGACGTCGCCGAACCCCACGACGCCGCGACGATCGAACGCGCAGTGTCTGATATCGCCGGGGTCCGAGGGGTCGAGTCCTACCTGCACATCGGGTTGAGCACCGGGAACACGCGACCGTCAGAGGGACGCGCGCATGCCCGCGAGCTCCCCTCGCCCGCATTGCGAGAGCTCGTCGACGCCGCGGTGGCCGCGGGTGCTCCGCAGGACGACGCGCGGCGCTCCGTACGTGCCGTGAAGGGGCGCGCGTGACACGGTTCAGGTCCGTTTCCGAGCTTGTCGCCGCAGTCGGCTCGCACGATGGGATCGAGGTCGAGACCGCTGAATCGGTGACTCGCGCGGTGCTCGAGATCCTCAAGCGGCTCGTCCCCGACGAGGCCGACGACGTCGCGGCAGTGCTGCCCGAGGAGCTGCGTGACCTCTGGGTCGCAACGGTCTTGCCCGACTGAGGATGGACGGACAACGGGCGAACACGCCGAGGACCGCCAACCCATCGCATTCGGCGGCGAGGCACCCACCGTTGAGGAGATCGTGTACCGAGACGGCGAACTGGTCCACGAGTGAGCCGACGTAGCCGGCGGTGATTCGTCAGCAGCGACACCGAACCGAACTCGTCGCCCGAGCCCCTCCACGCCGTCTCTCGGCCCCCCGGAAGCCCCGGCCGCGCCCACCCGATGCCGCGAAACCAGCAACCGGCGTTCTGCGGCTCTCACAGGGGCGCCGTTGCGCCGCTCGAGCCCACCAACACCCGACTGCCAGCCGAATGGCCGGGTCGTCGACCAAGTAATCTCCAACCCCCGCCCTCGTAGCTCAGCGGATAGAGCATCGGCCTCCGGAGCCGTGTGCGCAGGTTCGAGTCCTGCCGAGGGCGCAGGAACGATCACCGGGCTGGAACCACCGAGGGGGAACGCCGTGGACCCGCAGGCCAAGAAGGTCGCGCTCCGGGCCATCAACTACGGGCTGTCCGTGCTCACCGCGGTGGACGGCGACGAGTACGCCGCCGCGGGGATCAACTGGATCTCCCAGGCCTCGTTCGAGCCGCCGCTGGTGATGGTTGCGCTCAAGGCCGACAGCGACAGCTGCGCCGTGGTCACGCGGGCCGGCGCGTTCGCCGTGAACGTCCTCGGCGAGGAGCAGGTCGACGTCGCGAAGGCGTTCTTCCGCAGCACGGTCGTCGAGGGCGACACGTTGAACGGCTACCGCTTCGAGCCCGGCCCCGCCACCGGTGCACCGTTGCTCGCCGACCTCGCCTACTGGTTCGAGGCCCGGGTGACCGACACCGTCGCGCGAGGCGACCACTCGGTGTTCGTCGCCGAGGTGGTCGAGGCCGGGGTGCGTGACGAGGGCGTCACACCGCTCTCGCTGCGCGCCACCGGGATGAACTACGGCGGCTGACGCGGTGGACCTCGCCGGCCGCGTCGCCCTCGTCACGGGTGGCGGATCGGGGATCGGGCGCGCCACGGCTGTGCGCCTCGCCGCCGAAGGGATGCGGGTCTGCATCGTCGACCGCGACGGCGCCGCCGCGACCGCGGTGGCCGAGCCGATCGGAGCGCTCGCCCTGGCCGCGGATGCCTCCGACGCCGCGGCCGTCGACGCCGCGTTCGCCACCTGCGTCGACCGGCTCGGCACGGTCGACCTCGCGTTCTGCAACGCCGGGATCGCGATCGGGCAGTCCGACATCGGGGCGCTCGAGGACGACGAGTACCGGCGCATCCTCGGCGTCAACGTCGACGGGGTGGTGTTCGGCACTCGGGCCGCGATTCGAACGATGCGCAGTCACGGCGAGGGCGGCGTGATCGTCGCCACGGCGTCGCTCGCCGGCATCGTCCCCTTCGCGCCCGACCCGGTCTACGCGCTCACCAAGCACGCCGTCGTCGGGTTCGTGCGGTCGATCGCCCCCACGCTCGCGGGCGACGGCATCCGGGCCCACGCGATCTGCCCGGGACTCACCGACACCCAGATCATGGGCGAGGAGACCAAGGCCACCCTGCGCGAGGCGGGCTTCCCCCTCATGGTCCCCGAGCAGATCGCCGAGGCGGTCGTCGCGGCCGCCACGGCCCCACCGGAGGCCACCGGCACGTGCTGGGTGTGCCAGCCCGGGCGGGAGCCGACCCCCTACGGGTTCCGGGACGTTCCCGGCCCCCGAACCGTTGGCGCGGAGGGCTCGGTGCCGCCCGGCCTGCGGGACGGGGACACCGCCGACTTCCTCCGCTGACCGTGAGGATCCCGCCCCCTATCCTGATGAGGCCGACGTGGGAGCCCAAGTGACCGACGAACAGCCCAATGAACGCGAGCGTGTCCAGCCGGAGGTCCTCGTCCCCGCCCAGTTCACGGGCGGAGCGGGTCCGTTCGGGGCGTCTGCGGCCGACGGCGCGAACGCCGCCGAGGCCGCCGGCGACGACGGCGAGCAGGTCACGCGGCCGACGAAGCTGATCCGCATCGCGTCGATGGTGCGGTCGATGCTCGACGAGGTGCGCCGGGCGCCGCTCGACGACGCCGGGCGCCGCCGCCTCCGCGAGATCCACGAGCGGTCGCTCACCGAGCTCGAGTCGGTCTTGTCGCCCGACCTCCAGCAGGAGCTCGTCGAGGTCGTGCTCCCGCTCACCGAGGACACCCCCACCGAGTCGGAGCTCCGGCTGGCCCAGGCCCAGCTCGTGGGCTGGCTCGAAGGCCTCTTCCACGGCATCCAGGCCACGCTGTTCACCCAGCAGGCCATGGCGCAGTCCCAGCTCGAGGAGATGCGCCGACGCCGCGGCCTGGAGATGGGCGACCAGGGCGGGCTCACTCCGCCCAGCGGCTATCTCTAGGCCGCCCGGCCCTCCTCGCGCCCCCGATTCCTCCGACCTCCACGAAGACAGCGAGCCGTTCGCAGCCATGAGCACCGTCCCCCTGTTCCGAAACGACTGGACCCCCGACAGCTGGCGGGCGCGAACCGCCGCACAGCAGCCCGACTGGCCCGACGCCGACGCGCTCGACGCCACCCTCGCAGAGCTGCGGCGCATGCCGCCGCTGGTGTTCGCGGGCGAGGCCCGCTACCTCGGCGAGCAGCTCGCCGCGGCCGCGGAGGGCAAGGCCTTCCTGCTCGTGGCCGGCGATTGTGCAGAGTCGTTCGAGGCGTTCTCCGCCGACGGGATCCGCGACAAGCTGAAGATCATCCTGCAGATGTCGGTGGTGCTCACCTACGGCAGCGGCGTGCCCACGATCAAGGTCGGTCGGATGGCCGGGCAGTTCTCCAAGCCGCGGTCCTCCCCCACCGAGGTCCGCGACGGCATCGAGCTGCCTTCGTTCCGCGGCGACACCGTCAACGACTTCGCCTTCGACGCCGTGGCCCGCCGGCCCGACCCCGCCCGCCTCATGCGGGCCTACCACCAGTCCGCGTCGACGTTGAACCTCGCCCGGGCGTTCACCAAGGGTGGCTTCGCCGACCTGACCCGCGCGCACGCGTGGAACCAGGAGTTCGTGGCATCGAGCCGTGAGGGCCAGCGCTACGAGGCGCTCGCCAACGAGATCGAGCGAGCGCTGCGGTTCATGGCCGCCTGCGGCATCGACCTGAACGCGGAGCTCCAGCTCCACCAGGTCGACTTCTGGGTCGCGCACGAAGCGCTGCTCCTCGGCTACGAGGAGGCGCTCACCCGGCGCGACAGCCTCACGGGCGACTGGTACGACTGCTCCGCCCACCTGCTCTGGATCGGCGAGCGCACCCGCCAGCTCGACGGCGCGCACGTCGAGTTCCTCGCCGGGGTGAAGAACCCGATCGGTGTGAAGCTCGGCGCCGACGTCAGCCCGCAGGACGCCGTCGGCCTGTGCGAGCGCCTCAACCCGGGCCGCGAGCCCGGTCGGCTCGTCTTCTTCACCCGCATGGGCGCCGAGCGCGTCACCGACGCGCTGCCGCCGTTGCTGCGCGCGATCACCGCCGCGCGCCACCCCGTCACGTGGGCGTGCGATCCCATGCACGCCAACACGTTCAGCCACGCGAGCGGGTTCAAGACCCGTCGCTTCGACGACATCATGCGCGAGCTCGAGGGCTTCTTCGCCGCGTGCGCGACGGCCGACGTCGCGCCGGGAGGCGTGCACGTCGAGCTCACCGGCGAGGACGTCACCGAGTGCCTCGGCGGCTCCGACGAAGTGCTCGGCGAGCAGCTCGAGCAGCGCTACGAGACGATGTGCGACCCGCGCCTCAACGCGCGCCAGTCGCTCGACCTCGCGTTCCACATCGCCGAGCTGCTGCGCCGGTAGGCGCAGCCGAACCGTCGTTCAGACCGTCGCGGCGTCGACCGCCGCGAGCGCGGCGTCGCGCGCGGCGGCGCTCGCCGGAAGCAGGGGCAGCCGCAGGTCGGGCGTGGGGATACGACCCTGGGCGTGGAGCACCGCCTTGAACACCGCGGGGTTCGGCTCGGCGAAGCAGGCCTTCACCACCGGCAGCAGGGCCTCGTGGTGGGCGCGGCCCTCGTCGACCTTGCCCGCGAGCCCGCACTCGATCATGGCCACGAACCGGTCGGTGCACACGTGGGCCGAGGCGCAGATCGCGCCGGCGCCACCGAGGAGGACCGTCGGGAGCAGGTAGGGGTCGTCGCCGCCGAGCACCGCGAAGTCGGGCGGCGCCGCGGCGAGGATCTCGAGCGTGGCGAGGTCGATGCCGTCGACCGCCTGCTTGACCCCGATGACGTTGGGAAGCGCGGCGAGCTCGAGCATGCCGGGCACCTCGAGCACCCGCCCCGTGCGCAGCGGGATGTTGTACACGACCACTGGCACCGGACTGGCCGCCGCGACCGCCCGGAAGTGCTCGACGATGCCCTGCTGGCTCGGGCGGACGTAATAGGGGACGACGACCAACACGTGGGTGACGCCGCCGACCGCACCGAACGTGGCCGACGCGGCGATCGTCGACGCCGTGTTGTTGGTGCCGGTCCCGACGATCACCTGGACGTCGCGCTCCCGGCCGATGCGGGCGCACAGCTCGACCACGGCTCGCTTCTCGTCGCCGTCGAGGAGGGGGGACTCCCCGGTGGTCCCGAGCGGGACGAGGCCCGCGGCTCCCGCGTCGAGGCTGTCGTGGGCGAGGCGCTCGAGGGCGTCGAAGGCGATCGACCCGTCGGCGGCGAAGGGGGTGATCAGCGGCAGGTACACACCGCGCAGCGTCTGGGTCGGCATGGGTGAACGGTAGCCTCCGAGCGCGTGTCGGATGTCGGTCAGTTCCTCGTGGTGGTCCTCGTCGGCGTCGGGACGGGGATCCTCTCGGGGATGTTCGGCGTCGGTGGCGCGATCGTCTCCACGCCCGCGATCCGTGCGCTCGGGGCAACCCCGCTCGAAGCGGTGGGCTCCACTCTCCCGTCGGTCATCCCGTCCGCGATCAGCGGGACGCTCCGCTACGCACGGGAAGGACTCATCCGCTGGGAGGTCTTCCGCTGGACCGCCGGGTTCGGCATCGCCGCCGCGGTCGGCGGGGCCCTGCTCACCGACGTGATCCCGGGCGACGGGCACCCGCTGATGCTCGCGACCGCCGCGCTCCTCGCGTTCACCGCGTTCCGGCTCGCGCGTCCCCAGAACGCCCCGGCGATCGTGGCCGACGCCGAGCCCCACCCGCCCGTCGCGGTCGTCGCGCCGGCCGCGCGGACCGAGCCGTGGCGGTGCGCGATCGTCGGGGTGCTCGCGGGAACCCTGAGCGGGCTGCTGGGCATCGGCGGCGGACTGTTCATGGTGCCGGCGTTCACGAGCTGGCTGCGGCTCCCACTCAAGTCCGCGCTGGGCACGTCGCTCGCGTGCGTCGGCATCCTCGCCATCCCGGGGCTGATCACGCACGCGCTCCTCGGGCACGTCGACTGGTACTACGCCATCCCGCTCAGCATCGGCGTGATCCCCGGCGCGCAGATCGGCGCGCACCTCGCGATCGTGGCCACCGAACGCACGCTTCGGATCACCGTGGCCACGGTCCTCGGCTTCATCGCGATCGTGTACTTCACGGGCGAGCTGCTCTCCCTGGTCCGCTGAACCGGCCCGCCCCGTCGGCTACGCCGGGGCGGTGAGCTCCCGGGCCCGGGCGAACACGGCATCGAGCATCGGCTCGGTCAGCCGCCCCGTGAACGTGTTCTGCTGGCTCGGGTGATAGCAGCCGAGCACGGTGAACCGCGTCGTCGAGGCCTCCAGACCATGGGCGAACTTCGGCCGCGGGCGGGGCAGCGTGTCGCCGTGCGCCTGCATCACCTTCCACAGCGCCTCGTACGCGAACCCGCCCAGCGTCACCACCACCGCGAGCTGCTCGAGCGCGTCGATCTCGCGGGCGAGGAACGGCATGCAGGTGTCGCGCTCCTCCGGGGTGGGCCGGTTCTCCGGCGGCGCGCAGCGCACGGCCGCGGCCACATACGCGTCCGTGAGCGCGAGCCCGTCCCCCGCCCGCTCGGACAATGGCGTGTTCGCGTACCCGGCGCGGTGCAGCGCGGCGAAGAGCCAGTCGCCCGAACGGTCACCGGTGAACACGCGACCGGTGCGGTTGCCGCCGTGCGCGGCCGGGGCGAGCCCCAGCAGGAGGACCCGCGCCGCGGGGTCGCCGAACCCGGGGACGGGACGACCCCAGTAGTCCTCGGCCCGGAAGGCGGCCCGCTTGTCGCGCGCCACCTCCTCGCGCCAAGCCACCAGGCGCGGGCAGGCACGGCACTCCACGATCTCGGCCGTGATCGCGGCGAGCGCGGCCCGGCCGCCTCGCGCGGGTCCGGCTCCACGGGTTCCGGAGGGCGCCATCGGCGGCGATCGTACGGGGACTCCTAATCTGCGCGCCGTGCACCTACGTGTGGTCGTGAACCCGGTGGCGTCGTCGATGACCGAACGCCGGCGCGAGGAGATCGCCGCGGCGCTCGGCGCCCACCACACGCTCGAGACCGTGGTCACGCAGACCCGGGGCCATGCCCGGGAGCTGGCCGCCGCGGCTGCGGCCGACGGCGTCGACGTCGTGGTCGTCGCGGCCGGCGATGGCACGCTGAACGAGGCGGCCGACGGGCTCATCGGGACCCCCACCGCCCTCGCGCCGCTGCCGGCGGGGTCGACCAACGTGTTCGCCCGGGCCATCGGGTACGGCAACCGCATCGACCGCGCGACCGAGCGCCTCCTCACCGCCCTCGACCGCGGCTCCATTCGCCGCATCGGCGTCGGCGCGGCCAACGGCCGCCACTTCCTGTTCCACCTCGGCGCCGGGTTCGACGCTGCGGTGGTCGAGCGGATGGAGCGCAACCCCAAGGTGAAGCGCTATGCGGCGCACCCCGCGTTCGCGCTCCAGACGGTGCGGGTCCTGACCCGCGGGTACGAGCGGCGCGAGCCGGCGCTCCACGTGGACGCGCCGGAGGCGCAGGCCCCGCACGACTCCTTCTTCACCGTCGTGTCCAACCTCGCGCCGTACACCTACGTCGGACCGCGCCGGATGCTGCTCACCCGGGCGGCGTCGCTCGACCGGGCGCTCGCCGTCACGTCGCTCACGCGGTTCACCCTGCGCGACGTCGTCGGCGCCGCCGGGTCCTCGGTCGGACGCTCGGCCCGACTCCAGCGTGCTGCCCAGGTGGTCCAGCTCGCCGACGTCCACCGCCTCCGGCTCACCGCGCACGACCCTGCCCGGCCGTTCCCCTGGCAGGTCGACGGCGACTACCTCGGGACCGTCGACGCGCTCGACGTGCGCTACGTCCCCGACGCGCTGTCGGTGGTGCTCCCGGCCTGACCGAGCGCGACGCGCGCGACATCGGGCACGTCGGTCACCAGCGCGTCCACGCCGAGGTCGGCGAGGCGGACCATGTCGGCCGGCTCGTTGACGGTCCAGACGTTGACCTGGAGCCCGCGCTCGGCGGCATGGGCGAGGAACTCCTCCACCTCCGGGCCGCCCAGGGCCCGCACGTCGGGGTGGACCGCGACGTGGCCGCGGTCGGCGGCGAGGTCCACCGTCTCGCGCAGGTCCATCCCGGCGAGGAAGAGGAACGCGGTGGGCAGGTGGGGCGCCCGCTGGTGCACCCGGTCGACGGTCGGGAGGTGGAACGACGACACCAGGACGCGGTCGGAGCCGCCGCGTTCGGCCAGCAGGGCCACCACCTGCTCGGCGACCCCCTCGTCGGCGTCGAAGTCGGACTCCCAGGGGAGGTTCTTGATCTCGATGTTCACGAGGAGCCCGGCGCACTCGTCGAGCGCCTCGGCCAGCGTGGGGATGGCCGGGACCTGGGCCCGGAGCGCCGCGAAGTCGGCCTCGATGATCACCGGCCCACCGGCGGGTCCGGGGTCGTGATGGATCACGAGCGCGCCGTCGCGGGTGCGACGGACGTCGAGCTCCACTCCGTCGGCCCCGAGGGCCCGGGCGGCGGCGAAGGCCTCCAGGGTGTTCTCCGGGGCCCGGCGACGGGCACCGCGGTGAGCGAGGACGAGCGGTCGGTGCGGCAGGGGGGCCTCCTGCGGATGAAACGCGCGGATGGGTCGGTATGGTCGGAGCATCCACACTCCGCACTCCGCGGACCGGTGTGGACGTCCCTGGGGATCGGCTGGGGATCGGCTGGGGATCGGCTGGGGAAATCGGCCGAGGAACGGTGGAGAAACCAGCGAGGCCGGTGGGTATCGCTGGGGAAACCCTGGGGATATCCGGGCCCGGGGTGGGGATGCCCGAGGCTCAACGCGCGAAACCGCAGGTCAGACCCCTTGTGCGGTGCCCGGATTCAAAATAGTGTTCTCTACCCGCCTCGAGGGAGACCCGAGGACCGGCCCGCGCCGATCACGGCGGCGGGCACCCAACCCGAGATCTGCTCGGGACCCGCACACGACGAAAGACCGAGGCTCGTGGCCCTGACCTGGATTCGCACGCACGATTGGGACACCGACACCTGGCGCAGCCGCTCGGCCTGCCGTGACTCCGATCCCGACGTGTTCTTCCCCATCGGGGTGACCGGCAACGCGCTCGAGCAGATCGAGACCGCACGCCGCATCTGCACCGCCTGCACCGTGGCCCGCGAATGCCTCGAGTTCGCCCTCGCCACCAACCAGGAGGCGGGCATCTGGGGCGGCACCACCGAAGAGGAGCGCCGCAAGCTGCGCAAGGGCTGGGTCGCCCAGCAGCGGGCCACGGCCTGACCTCCCGGGTCCCGAGGACGGCCCTTCACGGCTTCGACCGCACGGGGACCCGCACCACCGCCCGGGCGCCGCGATCGTGGCGGAGCTCGAGCGATCCGCCCATCTCGCTCGTCACCAGCGTGTGCACGATCGACAGGCCCAGGCCCGACGACTCCTCGAGGTCGAACCCCGGGGGCAGGCCCACACCGTCGTCGGCGACCTGCACCACGACGTCCTCGCGTTCGCGCGCGAGGGTGACCCGCACCCGGCCCTCGTCCGAACGGCGGGTCGCCCCCGCCGGGAAGGCGTGGTCGACCGCGTTCTGCATGAGCTCGTTGAGCACCACGGCCAGCGGCGTGGCCAGCTCACCGGGGATGTCGCCCACCTGACCCTCGACCTCGAACCGGATGCGGAAGTCGGGGCCGGCCGAAGCCTCCTCCACCAGCCGGGCCAGCGGCCGCACGATGTCGTCGAAGGGCACCACATCGGACGCGTCCCGCGAGAGCGTCTCGTGCACGACCGCGATCGACCGGATGCGGCGCTCCGACTCCTCGAGCGCCGACCGCGCCTCGTCGGACTGCAACCGCCGGGCCTGGAGCCGCAGCAGCGCGGCGATCGTCTGGAGGTTGTTCTTCACCCGGTGGTGGATCTCGCGGATCGTCGCGTCCTTGGTCACGAGCATCCGGTCGCGCCGGCGCAGGTCGGTCACGTCGCGCATCATCACGATGCCGCCCACCGCGCGGTCGGACTCGAGGAGCGGGAGGCCGTGCACCACGACCGACGCCTCGCCCCGCTGCATCTCGACCATCACCGGGACCTGGGTGCGGTACATCGCGTCGACAGGGGCCTGGTCGAACCCGACCTCACCGAGCCGCAGGCCCGTGGTGTACGCGTGGATGCCCATGCGGTGCATCGCGCTCACCGCGTTGGGGCTCGCGAACCGCACCCGGCTCTCCTCGTCGAGCACGATCACCCCGTCGCCCACGCGCGGCGCCTCCTCGAGCTCCACCTCGCCGCGCTCGAACGGGAAGCTGCCCTCCACGACCATTCCCGCGAGCCGCTCGAACACGTCCACGTAGACCCGCTCGAGCTCCCCCGGGCGGCGGCCGGACGTGGTGGCCGCCTCGACGCTCACCACCGCGACCACCCGGTCCTGGTGACGCACCGGGATGCACTCGAGCCGCGCGCCCTCGGTCGCGCCGAGGACCGGCGCGATCCCCCCGGTGATCTCGCCCAGGTGCCAGGCCCGGGCCGCCAGCGGACGCTCGGACTCCCCCACCACACGACCCACGAGGTCCTCGGGGTACAGCGTCTGCCCGGTGGTCGGGCGCACCTGGGCGAGCACGAGGAACCGGCGGCCGGCTTCGGCCTCCACCGGGGCGAGGAGGAGCAGGTCGGAGAAGGCGAGGTCGGCGAGGACCTGCCACGACGCGACGAGCCGGTGCAGGTGCTCGAGCGCGTCGTCACCCAGGCCGGTGTTCAGCCTCGCCAGCTCCACCATCGGCACGGACACGCGTCGATGGTAACGGCACGCCGAGGAGGCACTCCCCGATGCGGGCCAGGCCCGAGACGTCGTGCACGTCCTCGGCGAAGGTGGGCACGGTGGCCAGCACGTCGGGGACACGCGCCAGCTGCGCGCGCATCTCGGCCTCGCGGGTCGCGACCACGGCGAAGTTCTGGAACGACTGGCCGACCGTGCGCAGCACGCGGGTCACCGCGACGGCGTCGGCCAGGGCCTCGATCCCGAGCCCGCCCAGCGTCGCGGCGACGGCGTCGGGCTCCTCGACCAGCCGGGTGGCGGCCGCCGCGACGTGGGCGTCGGCGAACGACTCCGGCAGCACCCGGTTCAGCACGAGCGCGCCGAGGTGGTAGTCCCGTGCGGTGAGCTCGGCGCAGAAGAACTCCGCCTCGCGCAGCGGCGCGCCCTCGAGCGTCGTCACCACCGCGAACGCGGTGCGCCGGTCGTGGAGGAGCCGCTCGACCGCGCGCGCCCGGGTGACGAAGCCCGCGTACATCGTCTCGAAGTTGAGGAAGAACTCGGCGATGTCCTGGAGGAACTGCGTCCCGAGGATGCGGTCGGCGACTTGGTAGAAGGGCCGGGACGCGAAGTTCACGAGGCGGGCCCCGCGCCGCCCACCGAGCCGGTACGGCGCGGTGAGCCATCGGAGCAGGCGGCCCCCGAAGAAGTCGGCCATGCGCTGGGGCGCGTCGAGGAAGTCGAGCGCGTTGCGGGTGGGCGGGGTGTCGACCACGATCAGGTCGTAGGTACCAGTGGAGTGGAGGTCGTAGAGCCGCTCCATCGCGATGTAGTCGTGGCTCTGCACGAAGCGACTCGTGAGGTTCTCGTAGAGGCGGTTGTCGAGGATCCGGTACGCGGTCTCCTCGTCGGGTGCGTGGCGCAGCACGAGGTCGTCCCACGATGCCTTCGTGTCGAGCATCGCCGCCCACAGCTCCCCGCGCGGGGCGAGGCCGGCCGCGCGCAGCACGTCGTCGGGAACGCGCCGCTCGACGTTGCCGATGCCCTCGATGCCCAGCGCGTCGGCAAGGCGCCGGGCCGGGTCGATGGTGAGCACGAGCACCCGCCCGCCCACGTGCACCGCCGCGGCAAGGCCCGCCGCGGCCGCGGCTGACGTCTTGCCCACGCCGCCCGAGCCGCAGAACACGAGCACCTCCCGAGACGCGAGCAGCGACTCGAGGCTCGTCGACGGCGCGGGCGCGTTTGCGGTCACAGGCCCAGCTCGGCGCCGAGGGCGTCGGCCACCATCCGGGTGACCCGCAGCCCGTGGTCACGGACGAAGAGGTACGGCAGGTAGAGCAGCGGGAGATCCACCGCCGCGCGCAACGCGTCGAGGTGGGGGACCCGGGCCCGGCGCAGGGCCACCGCGAGGCGCGCCGCGTCGAACACGCCCTCGGCTCCGTGCCCGAGCTCGGCCTGCAGCGCCGCCGCGGCAGGCGGCGTGCCCATCGCCGCGAACACCGGCTCGTCCTCCACCGTGAACGGCTCGGGCAGCACGCGGTTCACGATGACCGCGCCGAGCGGCACGGTGGTCTCCTCGCGCGCCCGGGCCACCAGCTCGATCGTCTCGTTGACCGGCATCTCCTCGGGCGCGGTCACCACGTTGAGCGCCGTGATCGCGGGGTCGGAGAGGATCTCGATCATCCACTCGGTCTGGTTGCGGATCGGACCGGTGTGCACGAGCTCACGGATCGTGCGCGGGGCGTCGAGCTGAGCGAGGACGTGACCGGTGGCGGCTGCGTCGACGATCACCAGGTCCCAGTCGGCGCGCCCCTCGAGCGTCTCCCGGACCTCCCAGCAGACCTTCCCGACGGTGAGGATCTCCTTCACGCCGGGCGCGGCGTTCGCCACGAAGTCGAAGATGTTCGCGATCGGGCCGATGCGGCCCACCATGGGGATGCGCAGGTTGAGCTTGAGGTACTCGCGCAGCGACGCCTCGGTGTTCAGCTGCATCGCGAACACGCCGGGATACACCTGCTTGGGGTCGAACCCCACGGGCGGGTGCTCGAACAGGTTGGTCAGGTTCCCCTTGGCGTCGACCTCGACGAGCAGGACGCGCTTGCCCTGCTCGGCCGCGAGGAGGGCCGTGGCCGCGGTGACCGTGCTCTTGCCGACGCCGCCCTTGCCGGTGACGAAGAGCAGCCGGCGATCGAGGAGATCGAGCACCGTCGGGGAGCGGGGGTTCGACCCCCGCTCAGCCCCGCCCGAACCCGACGCGCTTCGCTGCGCCGTCGGGCTCGATCTCGACGTACGCGACCCGCTCGGACGGCACCCCGACGGTGCGGCCCTGCCTGTCGGTGAGCCAGAGCACGCCGTCGTCGTCGGCGAGGGCCGCCTGCACGGCCTTCTTCACGTCGTCGACCGAGTCCTCGATCTCGAGGGCGATCTCCTTGGGCGTTTGGACGACACCGATGCGGATTTCCATGCCCCCGAAGATAGTGGGGCATCCGCAACGGCTACGCGTCGAGCGTCGCGGCGATCGCGCGGAACGTCACGGCGGCTTCGTCGTCGGGGTGGGCCACCACGATCGGCTCGCCGTCGTCGCCACCCTCGCGCAGCGCCGGCACGAGCGGGATCTGCCCCAGCAGCGGCACCGAGAGCCGGTCGGCGAGCTCCTTGCCCCCGCCCGCGCCGAACAGCTCGTAGCGCTTGCCGTCGTCGCCGGTGAACCACGACATGTTCTCGATCACGCCGACGACGTCGAGGTTCACCTTCTCGGCCATGGCCGCGGCCCGCTGGGCGACCCGCTGTGCCGCGGGTTGAGGCGTGGTCACGATGACCACTTCCGCACGCGGGATGAACTGGGCCATGGACAGCGACACGTCGCCCGTCCCCGGCGGCATGTCGATCACGAGGTAGTCGGGATCGCCCCAGTACACGTCGGTGAGGAACTGCTCGAGCGCCTTGTGCAGCATCGGGCCCCGCCAGATCACGGCCTGCTCCTCGCTCGCGAAGTACCCCATCGAGATGAGGCGCACCCCGTTGGCCTCCGGCGGCACGATCACGTCGTCGATCAGGTCGGGCGGGTTGCGGACGCCGAGCATGCGCGGCATCGAGAAGCCCCAGACGTCGGCGTCGACCGCCGCGACCCGGCGGCCGCGCTGAGCCAGGGCGATCGAGAGGTTCGTGGTGACCGACGACTTGCCCACGCCACCCTTGCCCGACGAGATCGCGAGCACCCGCGTGCGGGCGTCGGTGAACGGGTTGACCCGGGGCGCGGGCCGGGCCGGCGCGTCGACGTCGATCACCCGCAGCGGGTTGGGCGGGGGCTCGTGCTTGAGCACCCGGGCACAGGCCACGAGCTCGTCGGGCTCCATGGCCCGGAGGTCCACCTCGACCCGGACGAGGTCGGTGCCCGCGAGCACCGCGGCGGCGACCCGCTCGTGGATCGCCTCGGCCCGGGCGTCGCCCGAGAGCGGGAGCGCCACGGCCACCACGGCGGTGTCCCCGTCGATCGCGATGCCCTTCACCATCCCGAGGTCGACGATCGGGAGCCGCAGCTCGGGCTCGTCGACACCGGCCAGCGCCGCTCGCACCTGGTTCTCGTCGGTGTTCTCGTCGGTCACGGTCATGCCACCTGACGCCATCGCACGGACGGGTCCCGGGCGTCTCGGGGCGGCCCACCTGATTTCCACTATCCGGATAGGTAGAATACCGATCGTGCCGCCCACCGCCCCCACCGCCGCCGCCACCGCCACCGAGGCCGAGCGGAGCCTGAGCGCCAACGAGTTCAACGCCGCCGTCGCCGCGGTCACGAACGCGTTCGGCGACCCGACCCGCCGGGAGATCTACCTCTTCGTGCGCGAGCGGGGCGTCGAGGGGGTCACCGCGTCGGAGGTCGCCGAGCAGTTCGCGCTCCACGCCAACGTCGCCCGGCACCACCTCGAGAAGCTCACCGGCGGCGGCTACCTCGTGGTCGAGGTGGGTCGCCGGGCCGCCGACACCGGAGCCCGGGGCGCCGGTCGCCCGTCCAAGCGCTACTGCGCGGTCGCGCTCGACACCACCTTCTCCATGCCGCTCAAGCACGACGACGTGCTGTCCAACCTCCTGGCCGCCGCGCTCGACGCCCTCGGGCCCGACGAGGCCGCCGAGCTCGCCGACAACGTCGGCTACGAGTACGGCCGGGGCCTCGCCGCCCGCATGGAGCCGAACGCCGGGCACCGCTCGGTGCGCGCCGCGGTCGGTGCCGTGGCCGACGCGCTCACCGCACACGGGTTCGCCGCGCACACCGAGGAGAAGGGCGGCGAGCTCTCCATCGTCTCGGAGTGCTGCCCGTTCGGCGACACCGCGCACAAGTACCCGCACGTGGTGTGCGCGCTCGACCGCGGCATGATCCGCGGGATGCTCGCCGGGCTCTACGGAGAGACGTCTCCCCGCTTCGAGGCGAGTCGGCCCGGCGGCGACGACTTCTGCGTCGCCCGCGTCTGAGCGGGCGATGTCGCGCGCGTACCTCGACCACGCGTCTTCCGCACCGCTGCGTCCCGCCGCGCTGGCGGCGATGCTCCCGTTCCTGGAAGGCCACCCCGGCGACCCCGGACGGATCCACGAAGAGGGCCGCACCACCCGGGTGGCCGTCGAGAACGCACGTGAGCAGGTCGCGTCCCTGTTCGGCGCCCGGCCGCGTGAGGTCGTGTTCACCGCCACCGGCGCGGAGGCGGTGAACACCGCGATCTGGGGTGCGGTCGAGCGGGCCCGGGAGCGGGACGCCGGCCACCACGTGGTGACCACGGCGGTCGAGCACTCGGCCGTGCTGGAGGCGTGCGGGCGCGCGCGGGTCGACGTTTCGGTCGTCGGCGTCGACGGCACCGGTCGCTTCGCGGCCGACACCGTGACCGGCGCGCTCCGCGACGACACGGTGCTCGTGACCGTCCAGCTCGCCAACCACGAGGTGGGCACCGTCCAGACCGCGGTCGCCGAGATCGTGGCGGCGGCCCGCGCCCGCGGCATCGTCGTGCACGTGGACGCGTGTGCCGCGGCGGGCCATCTCCCCGTGCACTTCGGTGACCTCGGAGCCGACCTGTGCTCGGTCGACGGCCACACCTGGGGGGCGCCCAAGGGCGTCGCCGCGCTGCTCGTGCGCCGCGGGCTGCGGTTCCCGCCGTTCGTCGTCGGCGGCGCACAGGAACGGGCCCGCCGGGGCGGGATCGAGGACGTGCCCGCGATCGTGGGCTTCGGCGCCGCGGCGTCCGAGCTGACCACCGACGACGGCCTCGCCCGCGAGGCCGCGGCGGCCGTCGCCCACACCGACGCCATCGCGGCCGCGGCCGCCGCCGTTCCGGGCGTCACTCGGTTCGGCGATCCCGCCGCCCGCCTCCCGAACCTCGTGTGCGTCGGCATCGACGGGGTGGAGGCCGAGCCGGTCGTGCTCGGGCTCGACCAGCGCGGCGTGGCGGTGCACTCGGGGTCGTCGTGCTCGAGCGAGCTGCTGGAGCCCTCCCCGGTCCTCCAGGCCATGGGGGTCGACGCCGAGCGCTCGTTGCGGGTCAGCGTGGGCTGGTCCACGATGGACGGTGACGTCGCGACGTTCGCCACGGCGTTCCCTGCGGTGGTTGGGACTCTCCGGGCCCTGAGACTAAGTTGAACGTTCAATGATTCCTGTGCAGCGCCTCAACCATGCCGTCCTCTACGTCCGCGACGCCGCCGCATCCGCCCGGTGGTACTCCGAGCTGTTCGGCTTCGAGATCATCACCGAGCTGCCGGGTGCCGCGTTCCTCCGGGCCGCCGGAACCGACAACCACCACGACCTCGGCCTGTTCTCGGTGGGCGCCGAGGCCCCCGGCCCCGAGCGCGGGCGCGTCGGCCTCTACCACCTCGCGTGGCAGGTCGGCTCGGTCCGCGACCTCGTGGTCGCCCGCAACGCACTGCGCGACCGCGGCGCTTACGCGGGCGAGAGCGACCACGGGGCCACGAAGTCCCTCTACGGGCACGACCCCGACGGCAACGAGTTCGAGATCATGTGGATCGTGCCGCGCGACCAATGGGGCTCCTACGAGCACGACGCCGTGATCGAGCGCCTCGACCTCGACGCCGAGGTCGCCCGCTTCGGCTGAGCAGGGCCGCATCTATGCTCCCGCCCATGACCGCCGACTGGAACGCACTCGCAACCTCGCTGACCGAATCGCTGCGCCTCCTCGCGCCGCCGATCGCTATCACGTTCGCCGATGCCGCGCCCGAGGGCGTGCCTGCGTTCGACGCGCCGATGAGCGCCCCGGCCGACGACGGTCGCACCGGCCGGGTACCCGCCGGCTGCGTGTTCTGGATGAAGGGCGCCGAGAAGACGTTCTCCACCGTCGCCGAGGACCACGGCAACTGCAGCGTCGGCAGCGTCACCCACGGCTTCAAGACCCTCGACGAAGTGGGCAACAACTCCGACGTCGCCGCGCTCCTCGACAGCGGGTGGGTCACGATGGACGTCGTCCCCCAGATCCCGGTCGTCACCCAGAAGCCCGGCGCGGTCGTCTACGGCCCGCTGGCCGAGACGCCGGTCGACCCCGACGTCGTGCTCCTCCGGGTCAACGGCAAGCAGATGATGACGATCTCCGACGCCTGGCCCGGCCTGCGGATCGAAGGCAAGCCGCAGTGCCACATCGTCGCCATCGCCAAGGAGCAGGGCGAGCCGGCCGCGAGCGTGGGCTGCGCGCTCAGCCGCGTGCGCACCGGGATGAACGTCTCCGAGATGACGATGGCGATCCCCGGTGGGCGCCTGGCCGAGTTCGCGGAGTCGCTCGAGCGGACCGCGTCGGTCGACAACGTCGTGGCGCGCTACGCCGCCGACGACGCCAAGCGCTTCGCCTGATCGGCGGGCGCCGCGGCGCTACTTCTTGGCCGACTCGAAGTACGGGTTGGTGCCGGACGCGTGGTCGGTCACGTCGACGACTTCGCTGATCTCGGGCACGTTGTCGAGGATCGCGACCTCGATCCCCTGGCTCAGCGTCACCGACGCCATCCCGCAGCCCTGGCAGCCTCCGCCCAGGCGCAGGTACGCGATCGACTCCTCCACGGCCACGAGCTCGGCGCGGCCGCCGTGCGACGCGATCGCGGGGTTGATCTGCTCCTCGAGCACCTTCAGCACGGCCAGCGCGACCGGACCCGAGAGGTCGGCCGTGGCCCGCACCGCCGCCACCCGCGGGGCCGGCTTGTTCGGGTTCTGCATGACCATGCCGGTCGCCGCGAAGTCGAGGGTCGCCCCGGCCAGGGCCTCGACGCTGCCGCCGTCGATCACCACGGGCAGGTCGTCGTGGTGCTGCACCACCTCGATCTCGCCGGCGTCGTCGAGCGCCCGGAACGACATGTCGTAGGTGTACGCGCCGCCCGCCTCGCCGTTGACCGTCACCCACAGGGCCAGGGTGTCGGCGCCGGGCTCGGCGGCCCGCACCTCGAGGATCTTGTCGCGCGCGGCGTCGGTGAGGGTGAGGATCGGCTCCACCAGTTCGCTCATGAGAAGGTCCTGTCGCGCTCGGGGCCGGATGCACCATCCATGATAGGGGGGTGCGCGTGGTCCTCCTGCTCCCCACCTCCACCTACCGGGCCACCGACTTCGTGGCGGCCGCACGGGCGCTCGGAGCCGAGGTGGTGGTGGCGTCCGACCGGGTCTCGCCCGTGCTCGATCGCGACGGCACGCGGGCCGTCGAGGTGCCGTTCGACGATCCGGAGCGGGCGGCGGCGATGCTCACGAACGTCGACGACCGCGGACCCGTGGACGCGGTGATCGCCGTCGACGACCAGGGCGTGGTGGTCGCGGCCCGCGCCGCCGAGCTCCTCGGGCTCCCCCACAACCCGCCGGAGGCCGCCGCCCGCACACGCGACAAGCGCGATCTGCGCGCCGCGCTCGACGCGTCCGAGGTGCCCCAGCCCCGCTGGGCCCCGATCGACGACCTCGAACACATCCCCGATGTGGGCTACCCGTGCGTCGTGAAGCCCGCGGGGCTCTCGGGGAGCCAGGGCGTGATCCGCGCCGACGACGCCGAAGCCGCGTGCTCCGCCGCGGGTCGGGCGTCGGTGATCGCGTGCGGAGCACCGTTGCTGGTCGAGGAGTTCGTCCCCGGCGCGGAGGTCGCCGTGGAGGGCCTCATGCGCGACGGCACGCTCGCCGTGCTCGCCGTGTTCGACAAGCCCGACCCGCTCGACGGTCCCTACTTCGAGGAGACGATCTACGTCACGCCGTCGCGTCTCCGGGCCGCGACGCTGGACCAGGTGGCGCGCGTCGCGCGCGACGCCGCGGCCGCACTCGGGCTCACGGAGGGGCCGGTGCACGCGGAGCTGCGGATCGACGGCGACCGTGTGCGCGTCATCGACGTCGCCGCGCGTTCCATCGGCGGGCTCTGCGCGCGGGCGCTGCGCTTCGGCGCGGGCATCTCGCTCGAAGAGGTGATCCTGCGCCATGCGCTCGGGCTCCCGCTGGAGGACCTGCGCCGCGAGGGCGCGGCGAGCGGGGTGATGATGCTGCCGATCCCGGCCACGGGCACGCTGCGGTCGGTACACGGACAAGAAGACGCGCGCGCGGTCCCCGGCATCGTGGGCCTCGAGATCTCCATCAACCCCGGCCGCCCGGTCGTGGCGCTCCCCGAGGGGGACCGCTACCTCGGCTTCCTGTTCGCCCGGGGCGACACCCCCGCCGGCGTGGAGGCGGCGCTCCGTGCCGCCCACGCGCGTCTGGAAGTCGTGGTCGAACCGGCGCCGTAGCCTGGACCCGTGCGCGTTCTCTTCGTCGGCTGCTACGAGCTCGGTCACCAGCCGCTCCAGGTCGCCGCGCCCGCCGGGCGCCTGCGGGCCGAGGGCCACGACGTGCGGGCCATCGACCTGTCGATGCAGTCGTGGGACCCCGACCTCGCCGCGTGGGCCGACCGGGTCGCGATCTCCGTGCCGATGCACACGGCCATGCGCATCGGACGCCGGGTGATCGCGTTGATGCGCGAGCAGCGGCCCGACGTCCCCGTGTGCGCGTACGGGCTCTACGCGCCGATGCTGGCCGACCTCGCCGACCGCGTGATCGCGGGCGAGGCCGACGTTGCCCTGGCCGAGTGGGTCGCCGGCGCCCACGACGCGAACGTGATCTTCCTCGACCGCACCGCGGCGTCCGCCGGCGCGCCGCTCCCCGCCCGCGACCTGCTGCCCCCGCTCGACCGCTATGCGCACCTCGCGCTCGGCGGCGAGGAACGGCCGGTGGCCTACGTCGAAGCGAGCCACGGCTGCGCGCACCGCTGCCGCCACTGCCCGGTCCCGGTGATCTACGACGGCCGGATCCGCGTCGTCGCGGTGGAGGACGTCGTGGCCGACGTCGCGCAGCAGGTCGAGGCGGGCGCCCGGCACGTGACGTTCGGCGACCCCGACTTCCTCAACGGCGTCCACCACTCGCTGCGGGTCGCCCGCTCGGTGCACGAGCGCTTCCCCGACCTGACCTTCGACTGCACGGTGAAGGTCGAGCACATCCTCGGCCACCCCGAGGTGTGGGGCGAGATGGCCTCGCTCGGTTGCCTGTTCGTGGTCTCCGCGTTCGAGTCCACCAACGACGCCGTCCTCGAGTTGCTCGACAAGGGCCACACGGCGGCCGACGAAGCCCGCGCGGTCTCGCTGCTGCGCGAGCACGGGATCGAGGTCCGGCCCACCTGGCTGCCGTTCACGCCCTGGAGCACCCCGGCCGACGTGCAGGACCTGCTGCGCTTCGTCGCCGAGCACGACCTCGTCGGCAACGTGGACCCCGTCCAGTACACGATCCGGCTGCTGATCCCCCGGGGCTCCCTGTTGCTCGACCTCCCCGACCTGGCGCACCGCGTCGGCCACTACGACGTCGAGCGCGGCGCGTACCCGTGGTCCGCAGACGACCCCGCCGTCGACGCGCTCCAGGTCGCGCTGACCGCGCTGGTCGAGGGCCAGGTGGCCGCGGGCGCCTCGATCGACGAGACCTTTGCCGCGGTGTGCGCCGCGAGCGGCGTCGACCGCGGCCTCGTCCCGGACGGCTCGACCGAAGGGAGGCCACGGCTCACCGAGCCGTGGTTCTGCTGAGCGGAGCCGACCGCGAGCCAGTTCGGCTCGCTCGACCCGGTGTGAGCGCCGGCTACTGACTCCGGAGCACGTTGAGCGCGGAGCCGGCGCGGAACCACGCGATGTGCTCGTCGCTCATCGTGTGCGTGGTCTGGATCTCGGTGCTGGACCCGTCCCAGTGCGTGATGCGCACCGTGACCGGCTTGCCGGGTGCGAGCTCGGCGAGACCGAGGATGTCGATCTTGTCGTCGACGAGGATCCGCTCGTAGTCGTCGGTGTTGGCGAAGGTCAGCGCGAGCACTCCCTGCTTCTTGAGGTTGGCCTCGTGGATGCGGGCGAACGAGCGGACGAGGATCGCCTTGCCGCCCATGTAACGCGGCTCCATCGCCGCGTGCTCACGCGACGAGCCCTCGCCGTAGTTCTCGTCGCCGACCGCGATCCAGTCGATCCCGGCGTCCTTGTAGGCCTTGGCCAGGTCGGGCAGCGCCGCTCGCGACCGGTCGCGGACATCGATGCCGGTTCCCGCCTCGTCGAGCGAGAACGCGTTGTTCACCCCGATGAAGAGGTTGCCGGAGATGTTGGTCAGGTGACCGCGGTACTTCAGCCACTTCCCGGCCGGAGAGATGTGGTCGGTGGTGCACTTGCCCACCGCCTTCATCAGCACGGTGAGCCCCGTGTAGTCGTTGCCGTCCCACGCGGGGAAGGGCTCGAGCAGCTCGATTCGGTCCGAATCGGGGGACACGACGACCTCGACGGCCGTCCCGTCGGCCGCGGGCGCGACGAACCCCGACTCGCCCGGGTCGAATCCCTTCGCCGGCAGCTCGTCGGCGTGGGGCGGGCTCAGGTACACCGAACCGCCGTCGGCCGGGATCGCCTTCTTGGTGAAGTCGACGTCGAGGCGACCGGTGAGCGCGTACCCGACGACCGACTCCGGCGACGCGATGAAGCTCAACGTGGACGCGTTGCCGTCGTTGCGGGCCGGGAAGTTCCGGTTGAACGACGACACGATGGCGTTGACCTGGCCGGGCTCGATGTCGTCACGCTGCCACTGCCCGATGCACGGGCCGCACGCGTTCGCGAGGACCGTCGCGCCGATGGCCTCGAGGTCCTCCAAGTAGCCATCGCGCTCGATGGTCGCCCGCACCTGCTCCGATCCCGGGGTGATGAGCAGCGGGGTCTTCACCTTGAGGCCGGCGGCCTTGGCCTGGCGGGCAACGTGGGCAGCACGGCCGATGTCCTCATAGGACGAGTTCGTGCACGACCCGACGAGCGCCGTCGAGACCTCGACCGGGTAGCCCTCGGACGCGGCACAGCGCGCGAGCTCCGACACCGAACGGTCGAGATCGGGCGTGTGCGGGCCCACTACGTGCGGTTCGAGCTCGTCGAGGTCGATGTCGATGACCCGGTCGTAGTAACGCTCGGGTTGAGCCTGGACCTCCGGGTCGGCCTGGAGGTGGTCGGCGTACTGGTCGGCGAGGGCCGCGATCTCGTCGCGCCCGGTGGACTTCAGGTAGAGCGCGCTTCGCTGGTCGTACGGGAACAGCGAGCAGGTCGCGCCGATCTCGGCACCCATGTTGCAGATCGTGGCCTTGCCTGTCGCCGAGATCGACTCCGCGCCCGGGCCGAAGTACTCGACGATCGCGCCGGTTCCCCCCTTGACCGTGAGGATGCCGGCGACCTTGAGGATCACGTCCTTGGCCGAGGTCCACCCGTTGAGCCGGCCGGTGAGCCGCACGCCGATGAGCTTGGGCACACGGGTGTTGAACGGCCAGCCGGCCATCACATCGACCGCGTCGGCCCCACCCACACCGATCGCGATCATGCCTAGACCGCCCGCGTTGGGCGTGTGGCTGTCGGTGCCGATCATCATCCCACCCGGGAACGCGTACTGCTCGAGCACGACCTGGTGGATGATCCCCGAACCCGGCTTCCAGAACCCGATGCCGTACTTCGCCGACACGGTGCGCAGGAACTCGTAGACCTCCGAGTTCACGTCGAGCGCGGTCTTCATGTCAGCGTCCGCACCGACCCGGGCCTGGATCAGGTGGTCGCAGTGCACGGTCGACGGCACGGCCACCTGCGGCAGACCCGCGGTCATGAACTGCAGCAGCGCCATCTGGGCGGTGGCGTCCTGCATGGCGACGCGGTCCGGGCGGTAGTCGGCGTAGTCGACCCCCCGATTCGTTCCCACGGTTTCGGCGTCGTCCGCGTGGGCGAACAGCACCTTCTCGGCGAAGGTGAGCGGGCGACGGATGCGGCGCCGCGCGATCTCGACACGCTCGGGGTACCGGCCGTAGGCCTGCTCGACGAGCTCGGTGGGGGTGGTGGGGCCAACTATGGCTTCGGCCATCGCGTTCGTGCTCCGGGGCTCGGGGGACGTGCGGAGGAAGGGGACGCAGGACCGGTACTGGCCTGCGGAGTCAGGCTACCGATCAGCCGCGGGGGCGCTCGTCGATCGCGACGGAACGCATCACGTCGCCGACCTGGGTGGCCTGCGCTACCTCGATGCCCTCCACGACGTAGCCGAACAGGTTGTAGTCCTTGGTCAGCTTGCGGGTGCAGTCGTCGATGGTGATGAAGAACTGCGAGCCGTTGGTGTTCGGGCCGGCGTTCGCCATCGCGACCGCTCCCAGCGTGTACTCGGCCTGCACCGGCTCGTCGGCCCACTTGTAGCCGGCGTCCCCGCGACCCGAGCCCTCGGGGCAGCCGCCCTGGATCACGAAGTCGGGAACGACGCGGTGGAACGTGAGGCCGTCGTAGAAGCCCTGGCGGGCCAAGCCGACGAAGTTGTTCACGCTGTTGGGGGCGAGCTGGGGGTCCAGGTCCATCACGATGCTGCCGCGGTCGGTGGCGATCGTCACGCGGTAGATGTTCTGGTCGTCGATCTGGTGCTCGGGCTTCTGGGCCATGGTGGTCCTCTCGGTGTGGGTGGGCTTAGCGGGTGGTGGGGCTGGTGGTGGCCGACGGCGAGGTGCCTTCGAGCGCCGTCGTCACCTCGGCGAGGAGCTGGCGGGCCTGCTCGCCGAACTGACCCTGCGGTGCGAGGATCAAGTAGCGCTGGAGATCGTTCTGCGCCGCGGCGAACGCGCCGAACTCGTTCGCCTGCACGATGGCACGGAAGAACCGGGCGTCGGGATACGAGGGATCGGTGACGATGGCCTGGTCGAGCCGGCTCATCGCCTGCTGCACGAGCCCGTCGACCGCGTCGGGACTCGACTTCACCGCGGCGCGGGCAGTCAGGTAGAGGATCCGGCCGGCCTGGGCCTGGGCCTCGGCGCTCGCGGGATTGCGGGCGAGCACCTCGTCGTACTGCTGGAGCGCACCGGGCAGGTCGCCGTCGGCCTCGAGAAACCGGGCCAGGAGCAGACGGCTCGCGAGGTCGTCGGGGTTGCTCGCGAGGGTGCCCTTCAGCCGCTGGATGCGTTGCGGGACCGTGAGCTGCCCACTCCCGCCGTTCCCACCGTTGCCACCGTTGGCCGCGGACCCGCCGGTGTTGCCCGACGAGGTCTCCCCGGGGAGCCGGGCGCCGAGCGCCGCCGCGAGCGCGATCGCGACCAGCGCGGCGAACGCGACGATCCCGAGACCTGTGAGCACCCGCCGGCGCCGCGAGATCGGCGGTGCGACCGGACGCATGTCGACGCCGTCGCGCAGCGTGCGGATGACCGCAGCCGCGCGCGCCGTGTAGTCGTCGTGCAGCCGCTCGTAGGACTCGTCGTCGATCGCGCCCTTGTCGCGCTCGCGCTCGAGGTCGTCGAGCGATCGGAGCAGGAAGTCGCGCTCGCTCTCCAGCGGTGCCCGTTCGTCGGGGTCGAGGATCGTGTTGTCGCTCACGACGCACGCTCGCCGGTGCGCATCTCACGGACCAGTGCTTCGTCGTCGTCGGTGGGCTGGAGCGGCGCGGCGCCCCGCCAGCGACGGAAGGCGACGACCAACGCGCCCGCGCCCGCGATCAGGAGCAGCACCGGAAGCCCCCACACGAGGAGGCCGAGGCCCCCCCGCTCGGGCTTGAGCAGGATCGACTCGCCGTACCGGTCGACGTAGGCACGACGGATCGTGGCGTCGGACTGCCCCTCCGCCACGCGCTGCTTCAGGTCGCGACGGATCGCCCGGGCCGATGCCGTCTGGGAGTCGGCCGCGGAGAGGCTCTCGCAGTCGGGGCAGCGCAGCTCGTGCGCGAGCGAGCGGGTCCGCTCGGCGTCGGTGGGATCGCCCGAGGGCCACACCGCCCACACGAGGACGCCCGCGGCGACGACCCCGAGCAGGATCCACGGGATCCAACCCCGCCGGCTCGGGCTCACAGCCCGGTCCCACCGCGCGCGGCCGCGAGCAGCGTCTCCAGGTCCCGGACCGACGACGGACCGAACTGGTACCCGACAACGAGCCCGTCGGGGCTGATCGCAAACGTCTCGGGCTGACCCCGCGTGCCGAACGAGAGCGCGGCGTTGCCACCCGGGTCGGTCGCGATCGTCCACGCGTCTCCGTTGGCGCGCATCCAGCGATCCACGGCCTTGCGGTTGTCGTCGCGCACGATGCCGAGCATCACGAAGTCGGGATCGTCCGCGTGACGCTCGTAGAACTTCGTCAGCTCCGGGTGCTCCTCGCGACAGGGGATGCACCACGTGTTCCAGAAGTTCACGATGGTCGCCTTGCCCGCGAGGTCGGCCTCCGTGAGCTCCTGGCCGTCGAGTGTCTCCACGGTGAACTCGGGTGCGTCCTTGCCCGCGAGCTGGCTCTTCTTGGCGTCGGCCCGCGGGTCGCTCCCCACCTGGGTGGCGAGCACCACGGAGAACGCCACGAGGAGCACCGCGACGGCACCCGCGACCCACCGAGCCGGGTGCTTCACGCCGTCACCGTCGCGGGGACGTCACGATCGTCGCGGTCGGTCCCGTCGTCGCCGGGACCGTCGCCGTTGCCTGCCGGACCACCCGGTCCGGCTCCCGCGGCCGGCCGGGGCGGAACCACCGCCCGGCGCCGGGCCGGGAGCAGGGCGACGATGGTCCCGACCGCGATCAGCCCGCCACCGATCCAGATCCACACCACCATCGGGTTGATCGCGATCCCGATGGTGACGCGGTCGCGGTCGGTCGGCGCGGACACGAGGGTGAGGTACACGTCGCGCAACAGTCCGGTGCGGACCGACGGTGTGCCGATCCCGCTCGTCGCGCCAGGGAACATCGACACCGCCGGCGCGTAGGTCCCGAGGTCCTTGCCGTCGCGCTCGATGCGGATCTGGGCCTTGACCTGTCGCTTCTGCGCGCTGCTCGTGACGTCGCGTCGGACGTAGGTGAAGTCGTAACCCGACACCGTCGCGGTCTCGCCCCGGTTGAGACGCACTTCGTCCTTGGTCGTGAACGCGCTCGACGCCGCGAGGGCGACGGCGATCGCGACGATGCCCGCGTGCACGATCAGCCCGCCGTAGAGGCGCGGGCTGCCCCGCACGGTCCGCACCGGAGCCTGCCACCACGACGCGCCCGCCGCGTGCTGAGCGCGGAAGCCGACCGCGAACTGGCGGACGATGCCCCCGATCGCGAAGGCCGCGAGGCCGAAGGTGAGCAGCGTCCACACCGAATGCACGCCGAGCAGCGCGGCGACGAGCATCACGCCGACGCCGAACCACGCGGGGACGATCAGCCGTTTGCGCAGCACCTCACCCGAGGTGGCCCGCCACGGCAGCGCCGGTGCCACCGCCATGAAGAAGAGCAACGCGACGCCGACGGGCGTGGTCATGCGGTCGAAGTACGGCTCGCCCACGGAGAGCTGCCGGTTCTGCAGCGCCTCCGCGAGCAGCGGGTAGACGGTGCCGAGCAGCACCACGACCGCGAGCGCCGCGAAGAGCAGGTTGTTGACGAGGAAGGCCGCCTCGCGCGAGACGGGGCTGTCGATGCGACCGGGCGCGCGCAGCTTGTCGCCCCGCCACGCGATCAGCAGAACGCTCCCGATGGTCACGAAGGCGAGGAACCCGAGCAACCACGGACCGATGGGCGACTCGGTGAAGCTGTGCACGGAGTTGAGCACGCCCGACCGGGTGAGGAACGTGCCGAGGATGGTGAGGCAGAACGTCGCCACGACCAGCGACAGGTTCCACACGCGCAGCATGCCGCGGCGCTCCTGCACGATCACAGAGTGGATGAACGCGGTTGCGGTGAGCCAGGGCAGGAGTGACGCGTTCTCGACCGGGTCCCACGCCCAGTAGCCACCCCAGCCGAGGACCTCGTAGCTCCACCACGCGCCGAGGATGATGCCGACCGAGAGGAAGCCCCAGGCCACGAGCGTGGAACGACGGGTCTCGGTGAGCCAGCCCTCGCCCAGCCGGCCGGTGATCAGCGCGGCGATCGCGAACGCGAACGGGACCGTCATGCCGACATAGCCCATGTAGAGCATGGGTGGGTGGAACGCCATCAACGGGTGGTTCTGCAGCAGCGGGTTCGGGCCCTGCCCGTTCGCAGGGACGGCGGACAGCGTCTTGAACGGGTCGGCCGGCCCGAGCATCAGGATGAAGAAGAACAGGGCGACCGCGAAGCCGACGAGCATCGCCCAGGCGACGACCGGATCGGTCGCCCGCTTGCGGAAGTGGTACGCCATGTAGGCGAGGTAGCCGCCGAGGATGAGCCCCCAGAGCAGGATGGATCCCTCGAGCGCGGCCCAGAGGCCAGTGATGGTGAACAGCAGCGGTGTCGAGCGCGCGTTGTTCTCCGCGACGTAGCGCAGCGAGAAGTCGTGGGTGATCAGCGCCCACTCCATCGCGAAGACCGCCAACGCCGACGCGCCCAGGATCATGAACGCGTACCGACGCCCGAGGCGCAACAGGCGCTCGTCGCCACGCCGGATCCCCCACCCCAGCACCGCAATTCCGAGGAACGCGCTGGTGGCGCCGAGCGCGAGGGCGAGAACGCCGAGCGACGCCTTCACGCCGCGGTGACCATGCCGGGTTGCCGCGCCGCCAGCGCTCCACCCGAGTCGACGTCCGGCGGCTTGTACTCGTTGCCGTGTCGGATCATGATCCGGTCGGAGTCGAACGCGGCGTCGGTGCCCCAACGCCCTTCACAGACCACGGGTGCGCCCGGCTTGAACAGG
>JBAZYX010000023.1:0-42060 GCA_041659105.1 Acidimicrobiia bacterium | reverse complement strand
AGAGCCACCACCGCGATCGCAGTGACGATGACCACCAGCAAGAGAATCGCGACTGTTCGACGTCGGCTCTTGCGTCGGACTTGATCTTCCCGCGAGGTGTCCCAAGTGCTCGGCCCTTCGGTTGCACCCCCGGATGCGTCCTCAACACCTCATAGCCCTTTGGCGCACGATGCTCACCAGCGTCGAACCCGTCGGGAATCGCGCGCGCTCAGACCCATGGGTCGCTTCGGAACGACTCGCTACCGCACAGCACCGCCAGCATCCACACACACCGCAGCACCCCCCGGGGGCAACGACGGGACCGGGTAGGCAAACGAACACTCGGCGTATAAACGTACTATGATACGGTCATGCCGAAGGAGAAGGTAACCCTCACCCTCGACACCGACCAGCTCGAGGAGCTCCGATCTCTCGTGGATGCACGGAGCCTGTCGTCGACCGTGGACCAGGCTGTGGGGTCGTACCTGTCGAGGTTGCGTCACCTGCGAGCCGTGGACGAGTGGCTCGCGGAGTTGGAAGCGGAGCATGGTCCCGTCGAGCCGGAGACCCTGGAATGGGCGGCCCGCATCGTCGATAACTGGGAGTCGACCGGCGAACCCGCGCGGCGGGCGGTCTGAGTGCTGCTCCTCGACAGCGAAGCGATCTCCTCGGTCGCGCACGGCCCTGCGCACCGCCGAGATCGGGTTCGGGCGTTGGTCACGGAGATGCGAGCGCGTGACCTGCCCGTGGCGACCGTCGCCGCGGTGCTCGCCGAGGTCGTCCGAGGGCGGCCGGCTGACGCAGGAGTGTTCGCCGGCCTCCGGCGGGAACGCGTCGAGGTCCATCCTGTTGACAGCAGAGTCGGTGTCCGCGCCGGGCAGCTCCTCGGCCGCGTGGGAGCGGGGTCAGAGCTCGCAGTCGATGCTTTCCTGGTCGCGGACGCGGACCTGCGAGGAGGGGCCGTGATCGCGACGGTGGACACCGGCGATCTCCGACGACTGGCCTCGGTGGCGAAGCGGGTCCACGTCGCTGACCTCGACGCCTGACCAGCGTGCAGCGTGTGCTCTGGCGTCACCAACAGCCGGAACACTCCCGTCGAAGTACTCGAGCGGACCTACCCGCTGCGGGTCCTCCGCTACGCGATCCGTCGGGGCAGCGGAGGAGCGGGGGCCGCTCCGGGCGGCGACGGCATCGAGCGCGATCTGCTCGTGCTGCAGGATGTGACCGTCAGCTTGATCACCGAGCGACGGGCATCCCGCCCGTGGGGGCTCCAAGGTGGCGAGCCCGGAGCGCCCGGCGAGAACTGGCTCCTCCCCGGCGGCGACGAGAGTCGGGCCGAGCGCCTCCGCGACAAGTGCACCGTCCACCTAGAAGCCGGCGACGTCCTCCGGATGCTCACCCCCGGCGGCGGCGGTTACGGCCGCGCCTGACCCCCTGTTTGGACGTTCAGTGGGGCCAGAGGCCACCCGAACGTCCAAACACGCTCGCTAGGCGCAGAACGCCTCGACGAGGGGCTCGGCCTGCTCGGGCCGCGCCGCGTCGACCCAGGAGGGCCGACGCCCCCGCGTCGTATCGCCGTAGAGCGTGAACTGGCTCGCAACCAGCGCCTGACCGCCCGCGTCCGCGAGCGGCAGGTTCATCACGCCGTCGGCATCGGGGAACACGCGCAGGCGCCAGACCTTGTCGGCGAGCTTGCGCGCGGTGGCCTCGTCGTCGGCGTGGGTGACGCCGACGAGCACGCAGAGCCCGGGCCCGATCGCGCCGGTGACCGTCCCCTGGACGGTCACCTGGGCTCGCGTCACCCGCTGGACGAGTGCGCGCACCTCACACCACGTGTTTGGACGGTTTGCAGTGCCATGGGCCCACGATCCGTCCAAACACTCAGGCGGCGGACTCCATCTCGGGCTTGTAGTCGCCCGTGCGGGCGAGGCCGTTGAGCCGGGCCCGCTTCGCGTACGCGGCCTGCCCGTCGCCGAGCTTGCCGGCGTCGCCGCCCCACGCCTTCAGCGCCGGCGCCTGGAGCGCCCGGCCGTAGGAGAACGACAGCTGCCACGGGTGCGGGCCGCGCTGGTTCATCAGGTTCAGCCGCGCCGTTGCCTGCTCGTCGCTCTGGCCACCGGAGAGGAACACGATGCCGGGCACCGCGGACGGCACGCAGTAGTTGAACACCATCAGCGTCTTGTCGGCGACGTCGTCGTCGGACGCCTGCGTGGACGCGCCGTAGCCCGAGAGGCACATGTTGGGCTTGAGCAGCGTGCCTGGCAGGTACACGCGCTGGTCGAAGAGCGCGCGGTACAGCGCTTCGAGCGCGTGCGCGGTGACGTCGACCGCGCGGTCGATCGTGTGGGTGCCGTCCATCAGCACCTCGGGCTCCACGATCGGCACGATGCCGGCTTCCTGGCACAGCGCGGCGTAGCGGGCGAGCGCGTGCGCGTTCACGTCGTAGCAGTAGCTCGACGGCAGCGCGTCGGTGATCGTGTAGGTGGCCCGCCACTTCGCGAAGCGCGCGCCCAGCGCGTGGTACTCGGCGAGGCGCTCACGCAACCCGTCGAGGCCCTCGGTCACGGTCTCGCCCTCGGAGCCGGCGAGCGGCTTCGCGCCGGTGTCGACCTTGATGCCGGGGATCACGCCCTGGCTCTCGAGCAGCTCCGGGAACGGCGTGCCGTCGTCGGCCGCCTGGCGGATCGTCTCGTCGAAGAGGATCACACCACTGATGTGGTCGGCCGCGCCCGGCGTGGTGAAGAGCATCTGCCGGTAGGTGCGACGGTTGTCCTCGGTCGACTCGACGTTGATCGAGTCGAACCGCTTCTTGATCGTGCCGCCCGACTCGTCGGCGGCGAGGATGCCCTTGCCCGGCGCGACGAGCGCCTCGGCGATCTGCGTCAGTGCTGCGCGATCCATGACTCCTACTCCCACACTCTGGGTCGTTCCGCTCGGTCAGAGGCCTGCGGCGTACGACCGGCTTCACTCCCACACTCTGGGTCGTTCCGCTCGGTCAGAGGCCTGCGGCGTACGACCGGCTTCACTCCCACTCGATCGTGCCGGGTGGCTTGCTCGTGATGTCGTACGCCACCCGGTTGATGCCCGGAACTTCGTTGATGATCCGCGACGCCATCCGCTCGAGCAAATCGTGCGGGAGGCGGGCCCAGTCGGCAGTCATCGCGTCCTCCGACGTGACCGCCCGGATCACGACCGGGTACTCGTAGGTGCGGCCGTCGCCCATCACACCGACCGTCTTCACGGCCGGGAGCACGGCGAAGCTCTGCCAGATCTCGCGGTAGAGACCGGCCCGGTGGATCTCGTCGACCACGATGAAATCGGCCTGGCGCAGGATCTCGAGCCGCTCCGGCGTGATCTCCCCGATGATGCGCACGGCGAGGCCGGGGCCGGGGAACGGCTGGCGCCACACGATGTGCTCGGGGAGGCCGAGCTCCTCGCCCACCGCGCGCACCTCGTCCTTGAACAGGTTGCGCAACGGCTCGACGAGGTCGAACTTCATGTCCTCGGGGAGCCCACCGACGTTGTGGTGCGACTTGATGGTCGCGTTGTCGCCACCGCCCGACTCGACGATGTCCGGGTAGAGCGTGCCCTGCACGAGGAACCTGGCGCTCCCCCTCGATGCGCTCCGCTCGCCGCCGGTCTCGAGGTCATCGGGCCCGGGGGCTCGCTCTCGCTGGACGAAGTCCTGCGCCACCTCCTCGAACACCCGGATGAACGTCTCGCCGATGATCTTGCGCTTGGCCTCGGGCTCGGTGACCCCGGCCAGCGCGTCGAGGAACCGATCGGCTGCCTTCACGTGGATGAGGTCGACTTCGAACTGGCGCCGGAAGGTGTCTTCCACCTCCTCGGCCTCGCCGAGACGCAGCAGGCCCGTGTCGACGAAGACGCACGTGAGCTGGTCGCCGATCGCCTTGTGCACGAGGGCGGCGGCCACCGCGGAGTCGACCCCGCCGGAGAGCCCGCAGATCACGCGCTCGGCGCCGACTTGCTCGCGCACCTCGGCCACACCCTCGTCGATGATCGAGGTGTTGGTCCACGTGGGCCGCGCGCCGCACACGTCGAACAGGAAGGCGCGCAGGACGTCCTGGCCGCGCTCGGTGTGGGCCACCTCGGGGTGGAACTGCACGCCGTAGACCGCGCGCTCGCGGTCCTCCAGCGCGGCGATCGGCGCGCCGGGCGACGACGCGGTGACCGTGAACCCGGGCGGCGCGGTGGCGATCGCGTCGCCGTGGCTCATCCACACGATCTGCTCGGCCGAGAGCGGATCGAGCACCACCGACGCGGCGTCGTTGCGGTGCATCACCGTGCGGCCGTATTCGCCGCCGCCGGTGCGCTTGACCTCGCCCCCGAGCTGCTGGGCCACGAGCTGGGCGCCGTAGCAGATGCCCAGGATCGGCACGCCGGCGTCGTACACCGCGGGGTCGATCGACGGCGCGTTGTCGACGTGGACCGACGCCGGACCACCCGAGAAGATGATCCCGATCGGCTGCTTCGCCAGCATGTCGGCCAGCGGCATCGTGCGCGGCACGATCTCCGAGTAGACCCGGGCCTCGCGCACCCGCCGCGCGATGAGCTGTGCGTACTGGGCGCCGAAGTCGACGACGAGAACGGTGTCGTGGGGGGTGTGCATCGATCGGTGACGGGCGAGGGAGCGGCTAGCGCCCCATCCCCACGCCCTGGCTGCGCTGGAGCGCCTTGCCCTCGGTCTGCAGCGACGGCGCCACCATGACCTCGGCCTTCTGGAACTCCTTGACCGTCTCGTAGCCGGTGGTGGCCATCGACGTGCGCAGCGCGCCGAACAGGTTCAGCGTGCCGTCGTTCTCGTGCGCGGGGCCGACGAGGATCTCCTCGAGGGTCGCCTTGCGGCCCGCGTACACGCGTGCGCCGCGCGGCAGCGTGGGGTGGAACGTGGCCATGCCCCAGTGGTACCCCCGGCCGGGCGACTCGTACGCGCTTGCGAGCGGCGAGCCGATCATCACGGCATCGGCACCGCAGGCGATCGCCTTGGCGATGTCGCCGCCCGTGCGCATGCCGCCGTCGGCGATGACGTGCACGTAGACGCCGGTCTCGTCGAGGTGACGGATGCGCGCGCCCGCGGCGTCGGCGATGGCGGTGGCCTGCGGAACACCGATGCCGAGCACGCCACGGCTGGTGCACGCGTGGCCCGGACCCACACCGACGAGGATGCCGACCGCACCGGTGCGCATCAGGTGCAGCGCGGTGGAGTACGACGCGCAGCCGCCGACGACGACCGGGATGTCGTACTCACGGATGAACTTCTTGAGGTTGAGCGGCTGGCGGTTCTCGGCCTTCGAGACGTGCTCCGCCGACACCACCGTGCCCTGGATGACGAGGAGGTCGAGCTCGGCCTCGAGCAGCGCCTTCGCGTAGTACTCGACGCGCTGGGGCGTGAGCGACGCGCACGTGGTGACACCGCCCTCGCGCATCTCGTTGATGCGCTGGACGATCAGCTCGTCCTTGATCGGCTCGTTGTAGATCTCCTGCATGCGCCGGGTGGCCTTCTCCGGCTCCAGCGCGGCGATCTCCTCGAACGCGGACTCCGGGTCCTCGTAGCGGGTCCAGAGCCCCTCGAGGTTCAGGCAGCCGAGCCCGCCGAGCCGACCCATCTCGATCGCGGTCTTCGGTGACACCACGCCGTCCATCGCCGAGGCGACGAGCGGCAGCTCGAAGTGGAAGGCGTCGATGTCCCAGGAGATGTCGACGTCTTCGGGATCGCGGGTGCGCCGGCTGGGGACGATCGCGATGTCGTCGAACCCGTAGGCCCGTCGCCCCGACTTGCCGATCCCGATCTCGACTTCCACGGCGCGACTCCCTCTTGGGTGAAAGGGTCAGGATACCCCCGCCGCGCCTGGCCCGGGGCCCTCGGCGGCGGTGGCGGTGAGGTGCGCGAGGAATCCGGTCAGGATCCGCGCGGTGGCGCCCCAGACGGTCTCCCCCGCCAGCTCGAAGAAGTGGATCGCCCGGTCGGGGCCGACGCCCACGAGCATCTCCGGCGGCACCTCCCAGCGCTCCTCCCGGAAGACGTCGTCGTGGAGCAGCTCGGAGATCGCCACGTCGAAGACGGCGTCCACCTCACGGACGTGGGGCACGAGGACCGGGCGCTCGGGGAGCAGCCCCACGAAGGGTGCGAGGGTGAACCGGGCCGCCACCGTGACCAGGTGGTCGAGCTCGCCGACGATCTCCACCAGGCCGGGATCCAGGCCGATCTCCTCCTGGGCCTCGCGCAGCGCCGTGGCCCGCAGGTCGACGTCGCCGGCCTCGTACTTGCCGCCGGGGAACGCGATCTCCCCCTGGTGCGACGGCATCGTCTCGGGCCGCTTGGTGAGGATCACCCGGGCCTCGCCGTCCTCCTCGAAGATGGGGACCAGCACCGCGGCCGGGCGGGAGTCGACGATCGCGCCGAACCCGTCGCGGGGCTCGGGGAGCGTGGCGCACGCGGCCCGCACGAGCGCGAGGTCGACGCGGCGGAGCTCGTCGGGGAGATCGACCCACGGCGGCGGGTCGCCATGACGAAACGACGAAGGCCGGGGGATGCGTTGCGCACCACCCCGGCCTGTCGCCTCGTTCATCTCGATTCGCCCTGCGGGCGCTCGCTACTTCTTGGTGCTGATCTTGGCGAGCACGTCACGGCTCGAGAGGATGAGGAGGTCCTCACCGTCGATCGTGATCTCGGTGCCGCCGTACTTCGAGTAGACGACGGTGTCGCCCGCCGCGAGGTCGAGCGGGATGATCTCGCCGGTCTGCTCGGAACGGCGGCCAGGGCCCACCGCGAGCACCTCGCCCTGCTGGGGCTTCTCCTTGGCGGTGTCGGGGATCACCAGACCGCTGACCGTGGTCTCTACCGGCTCGCTCGTCCGCACGACGATGCGGTCCTCCAGCGGCTGCAACTTCATTCGATGCCTCCTGGCACTGCGATTTGAGAGGGCCCGGCGGGTCTGACCCGGCCGGCGCCCGTACGGCATTAGCACTCAGCACGAGGGAGTGCTAACGCCAAGATACCCGGAGCCCTCCCGAGCAGCAAGCCGAAGCTGGCTAGGTGAGTCCCAGGCCGGGGTCGACGCCGGCGTCGAGCGGCGTGGGACCGTCCACGGCCAGGCGGAACGTGGCCGTGGCGGCGATCATGGCCGCGTTGTCGGTGCACAGGGCCGGCGGCGGCAAGAACGCGGCCCGGCCGGTGTCGGCGGCCAGCCCGGCGACCCGCTCCCGCAGCCGCGAGTTGGCCGCCACGCCCCCGCCCAGCACGAGGGTGGCCGCGCCGGCGGCGTCGGCCGCGAGGGCCAGCTTCTCCACCAGCTGGTCGATCACGGCCTCCTGGAACGACGCGGCGACGTCGGCCACCACCACGTCGGGGTGCGCCCGCACGTACTGGACGACCGCGGTCTTGAGCCCCGAGAACGAGCAGTCGAGCTCGCGGGGCATCGCCCGGGGGAAGGCGAAGGCACGTGGGTCGCCGGCGCGCGCGAGTCGGTCGATCACCGGGCCACCGGGGTACCCCAGGCCCAGGAACCGCGCCACCTTGTCGAAGGCCTCGCCCGCGGCGTCGTCGACGGTCTGGCCGAGGACGCGGTAGTCGCCCGGGGCCTCCACCGCGACGAGCATCGTGTGCCCGCCCGACACGAGGAGCACCGCGAGCGGAGTGGCGAGGTCGGGCTGCTCGAGCCAGCCCGCGTAGAGGTGCGCCTCGAGGTGGTTGACCCCGACGTACGGGAGATCGCCCACGAGCGCGAGGGCCTTGGCCGCGCTCACGCCCACGAGCAGCGCGCCCGCGAGCCCGGGCCCGTGGCACGCGGCGACGCCGTCGAGGTCGGCGAGGTCCACGCCCGCCTCACCCAGCGCGTCGGCGATCACCGGCGCGATCAGATCGACGTGGGCCCGGCTCGCGACCTCCGGCACCACCCCGCCGTACTGCGCGTGCAGCTCGATCTGGCTCGACACGACCGACGACCGGATGACGTGACCGAGGGCGCCCTGATCCGGCGGTGGCGCCTCCACCACCGCGGCCGCAGTCTCGTCGCACGAGGTCTCGATCCCCAGCATCAACACGGCGCGCTCACCGGCCCCGGGCCTCGAACACCGTCTCGCCGGGGACACGCGCCTCGAGCCCGGCGAGGAGCGCGGCGTAGGCGGGCGTGTCGATGTCGTGGACCCACATCACGAGCGCGTCCTCGTTCGTCTCGGGGTAGTAGTTCTTGCGCACACCCACCGGCGCGAAGCCGAAGCGCCGGTAGAGATCCTGCGCGCCCTTGTTGGAGATGCGCACCTCGAGGGTCATGTGCTGCGCGCCGCGCACGAGCGACTCGCGGGCGAGGGCGACGAGCAGCCGCGTCGCGATCCCGTGACGGTGCCACGCCGGATCGACGGCGATCGTCGTGACGTGCGCGTCCTCGAAGCTGATCATCACCCCGGCGTACCCCACGATGTCGCGTCCCACCCGGGCCACGATGTAGGCGCGTGTCGTGCGCAGCGCGAGCTCCGACAGGAACAGCGCCGACGTCCACGGCCGGGGGTACACCTGCTCCTCGATGCGCAGCACCGAACGCACGTTGCGGCGCCGCATCGGGGCGATCGAGACGGTGATCGGCTCGGTGATCACGGTGCCGCCCGCAGCTCGGCCCGCTCCCAGTTGATCGCGGCGTCGCTCTCGCGCAGGTACACCGCCACGAGCTCGTGCGGTGCCACGAACTCCTCGCGCTCGAGCCGGCCCGCCGCGAGCTCGAGGAGCGCGAGCGCACTCGGAGCCGAGAACTCGGGGCCGGCCGACTCCGCGTGGTCGAGCGTCGCGAACACGTCGCGGTAGCGGTCGACGCCGTCGCCGGCGAGGAGCACCTCGCCGCCCCGGGCCTCCAGCTCGGCCACCACCTCGTGGGGCGGGTCGACGGCTTCGTCGCCCAGCCGCTCGAGCCCGCCCGGCACGGTCCGGTAGCGGGCCCAGAACACCTCGCGCCGGCGCGCGTCGACCACGGCCACGATGTCGCGCCGCGTGTGTCGCAGCGGGTACGCGACGAGGTCGAGCGTTCCGATGCCGACCACCGGGATGCGCAGCGCCTGCGCCATCACCTTCGCCGTCGTCACGCCGACCCTCAGGCCGGTGAACCGGCCCGGGCCCACCCCCACCGCGATGGCGGCGAGGCGGTCGAGCCCGATGCCGGAGTCGGCCATGACGGTTCGGATCGCCGGAGCGAGGCGCTCGGCGTGCTCGCGGCCCGACGCGACCTGGAGCAGCGCGAGCGGCTCGCCGTCGCGCCCGAGCGCGACGGTCACGACGTCGGTCGCGGTGTCGAACGCGAGGACGTACATCAGGCCGCCACCACGGCGGCGGCGAGGCGGTCGGCGCGCGCCACCCACGCGACCCCGCGCGGCGACACGGTGATCCGTCGCGCGTCGGGCTCGTCGGCCACGAACTCGAGGGCGACCTCGAGCCGGTCGGGGACGAACTCGTGGCTCACGACGTCGCCCCACTCGACCACCGTCACCGCATCGTCACCGCCGAGGTCGTCGAGACCGAGGTCGAGCAGCTCCTGCACGCGGTCGAGGCGGTACACGTCGACGTGCAGCATCCGGAGACGACCGCGGTACTCGCGGGCGAGCGTGAACGTCGGGCTCACCACCGGCTCGAGCACGCCGAGACCACCTCCGAGGCCCCGTGCGAACGCGGTCTTCCCGGCGCCGAGGTCCCCCGCGAGCAGCACCACGTCGCCACCCTCGAGCACGTCGGCGACCCGGCGCGCCAGCGCGTCGGTCTCGTCCGGCGAGTGCGCCGTCACCGTCCACGGACCGGCGCTCACGCGTCCACGTCCCCCCGTGCGAGCACCCGCTTCGCGACCACGAAGTCGGCGCGCGTCTGCGCGAGCGGGACGCCCCCACCGCGCAGCACCGCGGCCGGGTGCAGCGTGGGGACGAGCACGGCGTCGCCGAACGGGAACTCCTGGCCGCGCAGCTTCGTGATGCCGACCTTCGTGTCGAGGAGCAGCTTCGTGGCGAAGTTGCCGAGGGTCATCACCACGCGCGGCGCGACGAACCCGAGCTGGGCCTGGAGGAACGGACGACACGACTCGATCTCCCCGGGCAACGGGTCGCGGTTGCCCGGAGGCCGGCACTTCACGACGTTCGCGATGTACACGTCGTCGCGGGTGAGCCCGATGCCCTCGATCAGCTTCGTCAGCAGCTGTCCGGCCCGGCCGACGAACGGGATCCCCTGCTCGTCCTCCTTCTCCCCCGGACCCTCGCCCACGAACATGAGCCGGGCGTCCTGGTCGCCCACGCCGAACACCACCTGGGTCCGGGTCTCGGCCAGCGGGCACCGGGTGCAGCCGAGCGCGTCGGCACGAACGGCGTCCAGGGATTGCCAGGGGAGCCCCGCGGCCTCGATCGGCGACATCCTCCCTAGTCTGCCCGGACCGCCGCCCGAACGGACTCGGCCACCACGTCGGTGACCGCGATCCGCAGCCGGTCGACGGAGGCCTCCACCGCGCCGGTGGCGACCGCCACGACGAGGTCGCCGTCGTAGCGGGTGTGCGAGGGGTGGATCGCCCGAGCCAGCCCGTGGTGCGCGCTCTGGGCGAGCAGGAAGCAGTCGGTCTTGGTGATGCGGGCGTCGGTGGCCACGCACACGAGCGTCGTGTGCTCACGCTCCATCAGCTGCTCCGGGAACGGCTCGACGTCGGGCGGGGCACTCGACCCCACGAGGATCCGACCGTCCGGCGCGAGCACGTCGCCGACCGCGTTCACCACCGCGAGCGCGCCGACGGTCGCGCCGTCGACCCGGGCGGCGGCGCTGCCGACCCCGCCCCAGGCCGCCTGGTCGGCACCCCGCCAGGTGCCCACCCGCGCCCCGCGGCCCCCGCCGACCCGGCCGAGCACGAGCGGGACGTCCGCCGCCGCGGCCTCCACCGCGGCGCGGCCCTCGGCGGCACCCGGGCGCAGGCCGCCCGCCTCGGTGAGGTCGTAGATCGCGGCGGTGGGGACGATGGGGACGGCGCCGCCGCGTGTCTCCACTCCCCGACCCTGCTCGACGAGGTACTGGACCACCCCGTCGGCCGTGGCCAGCCCGAACGCCGAGCCGCCGCTCAGCACCACCGCGTCGACCGTCTCGACGGTGCGGGTGGGCTCGAGCAGCGCGAGCTCTCGGGTGGCCGGCGCGCCGCCCCGGACCTCGCCGGATCCGATCGTGCCCGGCGGCAGCAGGACCACGGTGACCCCGGTGCCCTCGCCGGTCCAGTGCCCGACGCGGACCCCGGGGACGTCGGTGATCACGCAGCGAGCCCGACGGCGACGCCGTGCTCGCGGGCGAAGCCGCAGAGGAGGGCGCCGAGGCGCTCGGCCCGCTCGAGCATCACCATGTGACCCGCACCCGACACGAGCTCGAGCCGCGCGTCGGGCAGGCTCCGCGCGAGCTGGCGGGCGTCACGCGGCGTGGTGAGGAGGTCGGCGGTTCCGTTCACGACCAGCGCGGGGACGGGCACGCGCGCGAGCTGGCCGGTGAGATCGAACGACGCCATCGCGCGGGCACACCCCACGACGGTCTCCTCGCGCGCCGACGCCAGGAGCACACGCGCGAGATCGACCTGGCTGGGGACCGGGTCCTTCCCGAACAGCAGCCGCGCCGCCGCCTTGGACCAGTCGGAGTGCGCCCACGCACCCGAGCGCACGAACCCGGTCGTGAAGGGGACCATCGCCCGCGTCATGAACGGGATCTGGGCCAGCCCGAGCCGGGCCGCGGTGGAGACGAGCACGATCCCCCGCAGCCGCGCGGCAGCCACCTCGGGGTACCGCGTCGCGAACGCGAGGAGCGCCATGCCCCCCATCGAGTGGCCCACGACCATCGCGTCGCGCAGGTCGAGGCCCTCGACGACCACGCGCACGTCGTCGGCCAGGTTGTCGATCGAGGTCTCGTCCATCGCGGCGGTGGAAGCGCCGTGGCCGCGGTGGTCGAACGCCACGGTTCGGATGCCCGCGCGCGGCAGGTCGCGGAACTGCTTCGTCCACACGCGCGACGTCATCGCGAAGCCGTGCACGAACAGGAACGCGGGTCCGTGGCCGTGCGCAGTGGTGAACAGGTGCCCGCCGTCGGGAGCGGTGAGGTGGCGGGACTCGTCGAAGGGCAGCGCGCCGAGGCGGCCGACGTCGGGATCCGGGTGCCGGCCCCCGCCGGCGAGGACCTGCCCCGGGACCCGCCACGCCGCGGTCAGCGCGGCGGCGCCGCGGCCGACCCCCCGACCCGCGAGCTCGAGGCCCCGGTCGATCATGCGTCCGCCTCGTCCAAGACGGCCCCGCCCGAGACGTGCCGACGGGGCAGGCGCCCGCCGAGCCGGGTGACCACCTCGTACGGGATGGTGTCGAGCCGCTCGGCCCACTCCTGGGCGTCGATCGCCTCGTCGCCCTGGGTGCCGAGCAGCACGACCTCGTCGTCGACGCGCACGTCGGCGTCGCCCACGTCGACCAGCAGCTGGTCCATGGTCACCGTCCCTGCGATCGGGCACCGCCGTCCCCCGACGAGCACCGCTCCCCCCGTGGAGCCCAGCCCCCGGGGCACGCCGTCGGCGTACCCGACCGGAACCGTGACGACGCGCGAGGGCTGCGCCAGCTCGTACCGCAGACCGTACGACACGCGCGCGCCCGCAGGCAGGTTCTTCACGAACGACACCCGGGCGTGCAGCGACAGCGCCGGGTGCAGGGGGACCACCACGGCGACCTCGGGCGCGGGCGCGATGCCGTACATCGTGATCCCGACGCGCACGAGGTCGAAGCGGGCCCGCGGGTAGGCCAGCGCGCCGGCGGAGTTGGCCGCGTGGAGGATCGGGGGCCGACCGACCGCCTCGGTGACCGCGGCGACCACCGCGTCGAAGGTGGCGAGCTGGGCGTCGGTGTACGCGTGGCCGGCTTCGTCGGCGACCGCGAGGTGGGTGGCCAGGCCCTCGAGCACCAGCGTGTCGTGGCCGGCGATCCGCTCCGCCAGCCCGACGGCGTCGTCGGCCGGGCACCCCACGCGGTGCATCCCGGTGTCGACCTTGAGGTGGACGGCGAGGCGGGTCCCGGCCTCGCCCGCCGCGGCGGCGAGCGCGTCGATCCCGGCCGCCGTGTAGACGAACGGGGTGAGCCGTCGGGCCACCACCGTGGCGGCCGCCGCGGGCGGCGGCTCCGAGAGGAGGAGGACCGGCGCGTCGATCCCGGCGTCGCGGAGCTCCACGCCCTCCTCCACGAACGCGACGCCGAGCCACGTGGCTCCGGCGGCGAGGGCGGCCCGGGCCACAGGGACGGCGCCGTGGCCGTAGGCGTCGGCCTTCACGGTGGCGAGCACCCCGGCCGGGGCGGCCAGCGCGGCCAGGCCCCGCACGTTGTCGCGGATCGCGTCGAGGTCCACGGTCACCCAGGCGGGCCGGAACCCCGGAACCGCTGCGTCCACGGTCGTGCCGGCCGGCATCACAGGTCCTCGTGGCTCCGATCAGACGGCGAGGGCATCGAGCGCGCTCGGGATCGCGTCCACCAGGTCCCCCGCCACGAGCCCAGTATGCCCGGAGCCGTCGGCCGCGCTCCCGTGGACGAAGGCGGCCGCCGTGGCCGCTTCGAACGGGGGGACGCCCCGGGCGAGGAAGGCGCCCACGATGCCGGTGAGCACGTCGCCCGTTCCCGCGGTGGCGAGCACCGGGCCGCCCCGGAGGCAGATCGCGGCCCGGCCGTCGGGGTGGGCCACCACGGTTCCGGGACCCTTGAGCAGGACCACCGCGCCCGTCTCCGCCGCGAGGGCCCGGGCCGCGGCCAGCCGGTCGGGACCGGGCGCCTCCCCTCGGAGGGCGGCGTACTCGCCCGCGTGCGGCGTGAGCACCGCCGGCACCGTCCGGGACGCGAGGAGGTCGAGGTGGCCGGCGAGCGCGTGGAGGGCGTCGGCGTCGAGAACGACCGGGCCGGCGGCCTCGGCCACCAGCCGGCGCACCGCGGCGCCGGTCCCCGGGGACCGGCCGAGCCCGGGTCCGATCGCCAGCGCGCCGAACCGCGCGGCCGAGGCGAGCACGGTCGTGGCGGCATCCTCGGTGAGCGCGCCGTCGGCGTCCGCGGGCAGGCCCTTCGTGATCACCTCGGAGCCCGACGCGCGCGCCGCGGCGTCGGCCCCCGGCACCCCGCACCACACCATCCCGGCCCCCGCGCGCATCGCGGCATGGCTCGCCAGCAGCGGCGCGCCCGTCATCCCCCCGGAGCCGCCGACCACGAAGCACGCCGCGTTCCACTTGTGGGCGGCCGGCGCGCGCGGCGGGAGCCAGGCTGCGAGGTCGGCGGGCTCGGTGCAGAACGTGCGGGGCGGCGCGTCGCCGTCGGTCACCGCGATCCCGATGTCGACCACGTGCACGTCGCCCGCGAGCGTGCGGCCGGGCTCGAAGCACAGGCCGGGCTTCATCGCCGCGAAGCACACGGTGGCGTCGGCCCGCACGGCCAGCCCGGGCACCGCGCCCGTGAGCCCGTCGACGCCCGACGGGATGTCGACCGCGATCACCGGACCGGTGAACGCCGCGTACGCGTCGGCCACGGACCGCGCGTCGCCGGTGAGCTCACCGCGGAACCCGGTGCCGTACATCGCGTCGATCACGACGTCGGCTCGGGCGACGTGGCGCGCGAACGCGGCGGCGTCGATGCCCTCGCCCACCATCACGATGTCGACCCGCGCGCCCCAGCCCCGAAGCACCCGGGCCGCGACGAGACCGTCGCCGCCGTTGTTGCCCTTGCCGCACGCGATCACCGCACGCACCCCGTAGGTCCGGCCGAGTCGGCGGCGAACGTCCCAGGCGACCGCGCGCCCGGCGCGGTCCATCAGCACCTCGACCGGCGTGCCCGCGGCGATCGCGCCGCGGTCGGCCGCGCCCATCTCCTCGGGGGTCAGGACTGCCAGCACGGCGACCTCAGGCCAGCGCGAGGGCCACGGCCATCGCCATCGAGTCGGTGTGGGTGAGCGTCAGCCGCCACTCGCGGACGCCCCGCTCGGCCGCGAGCTCGGCCGCCTTGTCGTAGAGCGCGAGCGTCGGCTCCCCGCTGCGCAGCTTGACCACCTCGACGTCGCGCATCGCGAACTTCCACAGGCCCACGCCCATCGCCTTCATCACCGCCTCCTTCGCGCCGAAGCGCGCCGCGAGGCTCTTGGTGGGGTCCTTGAACCGGTACGCGTACGCGCGCTCGTCGTCGGAGAAGAGCCGCTCGGCGAGGGCGGGTCGGCGGTCGAGCGCGAGCCGGAAGCGTGCCACCTCGACGAGGTCCGTCCCGATGCCGACCACGCCCGGGACGCCCGCAGCGACCGGTATCAGCGCGTCCGCCAATGCTCCGCGAGCACGTACACCGGCTCGGTCAGCAGCTCCATCACCCGGAGGGTGGCGAGCCGGTCGTCGTCGAAGGTCGCCTCGGTCTCGGTGACGGCGTCGACCAGCGCGGAGTAGCGGCCCTGATAGCCCTCGAGCACCGCACGCATCGAGGCGGCCGGGAGGTGGTCGGCGAAGCGCACGTGCAGGAGCGTGAGCCCCACGGTCTGGTTCTGCTTGACCTCCGGCACCATGACGATCGTGCGCCCGTCGCGCCGCCCCCGCACCGCGGTGACCTCGCGCTGCGTCGCGACGCGGTGCTTCGTGCCCGTGAGCCGGGGGTCGAGGTCGGTGCGCGAGGCGAGCCCCACGGCCACGCCGCCGCGGTCGACCACGTGGACGGCGGCGTCGGCGCCGCGCGGGTCGCCGTCGATCCGGTAGCGGGTGAAGCCGGTGACCTCGACCACGGCGGCGTCGAGGTCGACCATGGTGCGCAGCGCGCGGTAGCTGAGCCCGTCGCGCGACGTGCCGGCCGCGAGCGCGGCGGCCACGAGCGGGACGTGCAGCAGCGTCTCGTCGGAGCGGGAGATGCCGACCGTGACCGTCTTGGCCTGGTGCTTGATGGCGTCGATCGGCCGGGTCAGCTCTTCGATGCCCTTCGTGAGCGCCGCGGTGAGATCGTGCACCACGGTGCTCGGCGTGCCGACCTTCCCGTGCTCGAGCTCGTACGCGTCGAGCGGGCTGACTCCGGTCGCGTACCGGAGCATCGACGCCACGCGGACGGCCGTGCTGGCCTCGAGGCTGCCGTCGTAGCGCCCGGCCCGCAGCCCCTCGAGGAACCGTTGCGCCGGGCCCTCGATCGCGGGGCCGAGCCGCACCAGGAGCTCCTCCACCGGACCGGCGGCGCTGGCCTCGACCGCGGCGCGGGCTTCGCGCAGCGGACGGGCCGTCGCGTCGATCGCGAGCGCGGCTTCGTAGCAGAAGATGTGCCCGGCCACCGTGCTGAGCACGAAGTCGAGCGCGGGATGGACCTGGGGAACGGCGATCACGTCGGCCGCGGCCCCGAAGCGCGCGCCGTGGCCCTCGCTCGCGATCACGATCGGAGCGCCGCGGTGCGCGCGGTAGATCGCCACTTCCTTGCCCACGTCATCGATGTTGGAACCGGCCAGGCCGGCCGCGCACACGAGCGTGAGCGGCTCCGACGAGAGGTCGATGTGCTTCTTGTCCTCGGTCGCGTCGCAGGCGATCGCCTTGTAGCAGAGCTCGGAGAGCTTGATCCGCAGCTCGCGTGCCGCGATCCGGTTCGGCCCGTTGCCGACCACGGCCCACGAGCGGCGCGACAGCACGTGGCGCGCCGCGATCTCGGCGATGGCCGGCCGCTGCGTGACGACCGTCGCCATCGCGTCGGGCAGCGCACGCAGCGCGGTGAGCAGCTCGTGCTCCCGGTCGGCGTCGAGCATGCCGACCGCGGACGCGATGCCGAGGGCGAGCAGGTACCCGGCGGCCACCTGCGCGTAGAACGCCTTCGTGGACGCGACGCTCATCTCCACGTCGCGACCGTCGGACGTGTAGAGCACTCCGTCGGAGCGGTCGACGAGGTCGCTGTTGCGGCGGTTGACGATCGCCAGCACCGCGGCACCGCGCGACCGCACGAGGTCGACGCTGCGGTTCGTGTCGGTGGTGGTGCCGCTCTGGCTGATCGCGACGACCAGCGTGTCGGACATGTCGGCCCGCATGCCGAAGCCCGACAGCTCGGTGGCGAGCACGGCCTCGGCGTAGAGGCGGTCGCCCATGAGGTCGCGCGCCGCGCCGACGAGGGCCTGGCCCGCGATGGCGGCGGTGCCCTGGCCGATCACGAGGAGCCGGTGGATCGACCCGTCAGCGAGCCGGGCGCGCACGGCGTCAGGCAACGCGGACGCCGGCAGCCGCACCGAGAGCCGGCCGTCGGCCTGCTCGGCCACCTTGCCCCGCAGCGTCTTGCGGAAGGACGCCGGTGCCTCCGAGATCTCCTTGTACAGGAAGTGCGGGGCGTCGCCGCGGTCGATGTCGCGGGTGGTGATCTCGGCGTGGTGGACGTCGGCGGTGGTGACGGGCAACGCGGTGCCGTCGTACGCGACGCGGCGGATGCCCTCGAGCGTGCCGGCGCCGGCCGACTCGATGACCACGACCTGGCCGCGGGTCGCCCCGGCGCGTTCGGGGTCGGACGGGGTCTCGCCGTCGAGGCGCAGGTACTCGGACGTCTCCTCCACGAGCCCGTACGGCTCGCTCGCCACCACGTAGGCGTCCTCGGCCAGGCCGACGTACAGCGCCTGCCCACTGCCGCGCAGCGCGAGCGAGAGCGACCCCGGCTCGGACCCGAGCAGCGCGCCGATCGCGACCGAGCCCTCGAGCGTCGCCACGGTGGTGCGGAACGCGTCGTCGCTCGTGCGCCCCGACGCGAGCCGGCGCGAGACGAGCGCGGGGATGACCTTGGCGTCCGTGGTGATCTCGGCGGCCGTGCTCAGGCCCTCGGCGACCTCGAGGTCCGCGTAGTTGTCGACGTCGCCGTTGAGGGCGCCGAGCACCAGCGGGGCGTCGAACCCGCCGGTCTCCGTCTGGTCGAGCGGGTGCGCGTTGGGCTCGGAGATGATGCCGACGCTCGCCCACCGCGTGTGCCCGAGGATGGTCGCCTCGGCGCCTTCCGGCGCGACCGCGAGGTGCAGCAGCTCGTCGGCGCGGATCGCGGCGCGCAGGACGGCGGTGTTGTCACCGAGCTCACCGATCTCGGCCGCGGCCTTGTACACGAACGCGAGGACGGCACCCGAGCGACGGACGGCGCCGTTCACGAGCAGCGAGTCGGCCTCGCGCTGGGCCAGGAGCCGGCGGACGGACGGATCGGCGTCCGCGTCGGCGAGCCCGTGGTTGCGGACCACGATCGCGAGGCCGGCGGAGTCACGGCCGCGCACCTCGAGCCGGTCGATCGACGAGAGCGCGACCTGCACCGACGTGAACGCCTCGATCGCGGCGACCGACGCGCCGGCACCGGCGAGATCGCCCACGGCGCGGGCATTTCGAAGCCGGTCGTGCTGGACCGCCCACACGGCGTCCTTCAGCCGCACCAGCGCGGCGTTCAGGGCCTCGAGCTCGGCCGTCGGGGCGCCCTTGTCGTCGAGCTCGGCCTCGATCCCGGCCAGGTGCTCGGTGATCCGGGCCGCCCGGTCCTCGATCGCGACGGCGGCGGCGCGGTCGGCCAGGAGGGTCCGGACGCCGGGAACGCCCCGCAAGCGCGCGTCGACCGCCGCCACCTGCTCGGCCGCGGCCTCGAGCGCCTCGAGGTCGACGGCCCGGCCGGTGTCGACCGTGCGCAGCGCGACCTCCATCGCGGCGACGAGCTCGCCCCCGGCGGGTGGCTCCCGCCGGCTGGGGCGCCGCACGACGCCGACGATCCCGCACATGGCCGACCAGCCTACGGGATGGGCCCGACGGCGCCGCGAGCGGCCCGGGGCCTAGCCCTCCGGCGTTCCACAGGCCCGTTCGACGGCGGCGGCGAGGCGCGCGGCCACGTCGTCGGCCCGGGCCTGGGTCTCGGCCTCCACCATCACCCGCACCACCGGCTCCGTCCCCGAGGGGCGCACCAGGATCCGGCCGACCTCGCCGAGCTCGGCCTGGGCCTCCTGGGCCACCTTCCAGAACGCCCGATCGGTGTCGAGCTTGTCCTTCTCGGCCACCGGGATCGACCGCAGCACCTGGGGCACCTGCTCGACGATGGCGGCGAGCCGCGACAGGGGCTGGCCGGTGCCGTCGAGCACGTCGAGCAGCAGGGCGCCGGCGAGGATGCCGTCGCCGGTGGTGGAGAGGTCGGGGTAGATGATGTGGCCCGACTGCTCGCCCCCGAGCGACAGGTCGTTGCGGGCGAGCGCGTCGAGCACGTTGCGGTCCCCCACCTCGACCTCGACGACCTCGATGCCCGCCTCACGCAGCACCCGGTGGAGTCCGCCGTTGGACATCTGGGTGACGACGACGGCGTCGTGGCGCAGGAGCCCGCGCTCCTGGAGGTCGAACGCGGCGATCGCGAGGAGCTGGTCGCCGTCGACGACCGCGCCGGTCTCGTCGACCGCGATGAGCCGGTCGGCGTCGCCGTCGAACGCGAGCCCGACGTTCGCTCCCGACTCGACGACGGCCCGCTGGAGGTCGGAGGGGTCGGTGGATCCGCACCCGTCGTTGATGTTCACGCCGTTGGGCAGGGCGTTGCGCACCTCGACCTCGGCCCCGAGCTCCCGCAGAACGCGCGGCGCGGCGCGGAACGACGCGCCGTTCGCGCAGTCGACCACGACGCGCAGCCCGTCGAGCCGACGGCCCTGCAATGCCCCGACCACGTGCGCGACGTACTCGTCGAACGCGTCGCGCAGCTCGGCCGACACGCCGACCGCACGGCCGTCCGGGCCGCTGGGCGTCGAAGCCGCGAGCTCGCGCAGCTCGTGCTCGATGCTGCGCTCGATGTCGTCGGTGAGCTTGCGCCCACCCACGGCGAACAGCTTCACGCCGTTGTCGCCGAAGGGGTTGTGACTGGCGGTGAGCATCGCCGCGGGCGACTCGCGCACCCGGGCGAGCTCCGCGACGGCCGGCGTGGGCAGCACCCCGGCGAGGTGCACGTCGGCGCCTTCGGCGCACAGCCCGGCGACGAGCGCGGCCTCGAGCATGGGGCCCGAACGGCGCGTGTCGCGACCGACCACGAAGGGGTGCTCGGTGCCGAGCACTCGCGCCGCGGCGCGACCGACGGCGGTGACGAGCTCCGGGGTCAGCTCCCGGTTGGCCACCCCGCGGATCCCGTCGGTGCCGAAGCGCAGGGTCATGGACGAGCCAGACGAAATCGGGGCAGAGCTCGAGCGGCTAGCGCTTCGAGTACTGCGGTGCCTTGCGGGCCTTCTTCAGGCCGTACTTGCGGCGCTCCTTCTCACGCGAGTCACGCGTGAGGAGACCGGCCTTCTTCAGCTGCGGGCGCAGCTCGTCGTCGAGCGACACGAGCGCACGGGCGATGCCGAGGCGCAGCGCACCGGCCTGGCCGCTCACGCCGCCACCGTCGATGTTGGCGTCGACGTCGTAGACGTCGGCCGTCTGGGTGATGCGCAGGGCCTCGGTGGCCGCCTGCCGGTGCGACGCGATCGTGAAGTAGCTCTCGATCGGGCGACCGTTGATCACCACCAGACCGGTGCCGGGGCGCAGCCGGACACGCGCCACGGCTTCCTTGCGCCGTCCCGTGGTCTGGATGAGCGGCTTGGGCACGCGGGGGCTCCTCTGGATCGTTTCGTCGCCGACGCGGTCAGTGCGTCGTGCGGTTGGAGGTCAGCGCCCGCGGCTGGGGCTGCTGCGCGATGTGGGGGTGCTCGGGACCGGCGTAGACGCGCAGTCGCTTGAGCTGCTGGCGGCCGAGCGGGTTCTTCGGGAGCATGCCGCGGACCGCGAGGCGCACGACGCGCTCGGGGTCACGGGCGAGCAGGTGCTCGAGGCTCTCCGACTTGATGCCGCCCGGGTAGCCCGAGTGGCGGTAGTAGGTCTTGTCGGCGAGCTTGCGGGGGCTGATGGCCAACGCCGAGGCGTTGATCACGACCACGTGGTCGCCACCGTCGAAGTGGGGCGCCCAGGTCGGCTTGTGCTTGCCCCGCAGCAGCGTGGCGGCCTCGGTGGCGATCCGGCCCAGCACCGCGCCCTCGGCATCGAGGACGTGCCACGTGCGGGTGATGTCGGCTGGCTTGGGGGTGTACGTGCGCATCGAAGGTCCAGGTGATCGAGGTCTCGAGAAAAAGCGCCGCCGGGCCGCAGCACCAGGCGCCGGGCAGACCGGCAATGCTAGCCCCCCGCCCGGGACCCCGGCAATCGGAGGTCTGGGCCCGGCTCCGGGGGCCTATCCGGTGAAGGTGGGGGTGAGCGCCACCGGCACCGGCTGGACCTCGACCGCCCCGATGTCGCAGCTCGGGCTCGGCACCGACGGCCGGGGCAGGCTCCGCTCGTCGGTCGTGATCCCCGCCGCCCCGTCGGACTGGCAGGCCGCGGCCGGCACCGCGTCGATCAGCGGGCTGCCGGCCGCGGGCAGCATCGTCGGGCCCGGGCCGCCGTTCTCGGCCAGCGCGGCCAGCTGCGGGTCCGCCCCGCTCTGGCGGACGTCACCCGTCCCGGTCAGGTCGCAGGTCGTGTCGTCGGCGAAGTTGTACCCGTTCGACGTCGTGGTGACGCTGCCGCCGCAGCTCCCCCCGCTGCCCGACCCGGTGATCACCGAGGCAAAGGTCGAGAACTCACGCGTGGCCCCGATCGCCGGGTTCTCCGACCCCGAGTTGCCCACGAACGTGGCGTAGACCAGGTCGAACGCCGCCGCGGGATCACCGGTGTCGAAGGCGGACGGCAGGTTCTCGCCCCCCGTGGTGGTGTTGTCGGCCACGGTGCTGTTCACGATCCGAATGGCACCGTCGATGCAGACCATCGACCCGCAGTCGTTGGAGGACTCGCTGGGCACGAGCATCAAGCGGGTGCCGGAGATCGTCGACCGGACGACCTCCATGCCGCCGTCCGTGCACGCGATCGCGCCACGGATCTCGTCGGCGACGTCGTTGACCGTGGTGGCAGTGATCGAGGAGTCGGTGACGGTGAAGTCACCGCCCGAGCACACGATTCCACCGCACACCCCGTCGTCACCGCTGGTGCTCGTGCCGGTGATGACGGTGCCGGTGAAGGTCGTGTCGCCGCCCAGGCAGCCGATCCCGCCGCAGGCGTCGGAGTCGGTGTTGGTGGTGTCCGCGATGGTCGAGTCGGAGATCGTCAGATCGCGGCTGAGGCACGCGATCCCCCCGCAGAGGCTGTCCACCTGCGCGGTGGTGTTGGTGAACACCGCGTTGCGCACCTCGATGGAGCCGTTGGAGCAGAGCACCCCACAGTCGTTGTTGGCCGTGCGGTCGTTGTTGTCGAAGACCGTCCCGTCGACGACGAAGAGCAGGTTGTTCCCGCTCATGTAGAAGAACCCACCCTGGTTGTTCGCGGCCGTGTCGAAGGTGTTGTCGGCCACCCGGCCGCCGAGCAGGTCGAACGGTCCCTCCGTGATCACGATCCCGCCGTTGTAGTTCGCCCCGATCGTGAGGTCGATGCCGGTGAAGTCGACGTCTCGGATCACCAGCGCGCCGGTGCCGTTGTCGAGGATCCGCTCCTCGCACGCCGCTTCCATCGTGATCGTGGCGCCATTGCCCACGATCTCGAGCGGCGTGTCCCCGTGGTCGATGTCGCCCCCTTGCGCGCAGGTGAGCACGTACGTGGCACCCGCCTCGAGCACCACGGAGTCGGCCCCGCCGTTCACGGCCTGGGCCTCGATGACCTGGCGCAACGAGCCCACGCTGCCGTCGTCGGCGAACCGATCGGGACGACCACGGGCGCGATCGCGAGCGCGAAGCCGGCAATCACCAATGCGGTACGACGTGCAATCTGAATCCTGCTCTCGAACGAAGCGGGCAAGACGCTGACACCCCTTGCCGGCGCCCCCCGGGACCCGCGCCGCCCATGGCTCAGTAGTCGACCTGCCAGAGGCAGAGGCCGTGGGGCGGGGCGATGCGGCCCGCCCGGGCGCGGTCGCGCGAGCGGAGGATCGTGAGCACGTCGCCGGCGGTGAGCCGCCCCTGCCCGATGTCGATCAGGGTGCCGACGATCGACCGCACCATCTGCCAGCAGAAGGCGGTGGCCCGGATCTCGAAGCGCAGCACGCCGTCGTCGAGCACGTCCCAGTGCGAGCGCAGCACCCGGCGCACGGTGGTGGAGCCCGCGGGGCCCTTCCGGCAGAACGCGGCGAAGTCGTGCTCGCCCATGAACGGGTCGGACCCGAGCCGCAGCCGGGCGACGTCGAGCGGTTCCGGCACCCACCAGGAGAACCGGGCGAGGAACGGGTCGGGGACGGGCCGGTTCACCACGGTGTAGCGATACGTCCGGGCGGTGGCCGAGTGTCGGGCGTCGAAGGCCGGATCGACCACCCGCAGGTCGCGCACGACGATCTCGGGACCGAGGCGGCGAGTGAGCCCGTGCGCCAGCTTGTCCACGTCGACGATGGCCGCGGTCGACAGGCTCACCACCTGCCCCCACGCGTGGACGCCGGCGTCGGTGCGGCCCGCACACGCGAAGTCCTCCACGTCACCCCGCAGCGACTGCGCGAGCGCCTCGGTGAGCACGCCCGCGACGGTGCGCTGGCCGGGCTGGGCCGCGAAGCCGTGGAAGTCGGTGCCGTCGTACGCGGCCGTCAGCGCCAGGTGGGTGCGCGCGGGCGACCCCGCCTCCGGGAAGCCCGGGGCGGGGTCGGTCGCAGGTTCCGACGCAGGCTCCGGCTCGGCGGCCGGCTCCCCCGCGCCGAAGAGGGTCACACCAGTTCGACGCGCGCCATGGGCGCGTTGTCACCGGGGCGCGGGCCGAGCTTGTAGATGCGCAGGTACCCGCCGGGACGGTCGGTGTAGCGCGGCGCGATGTCGGCGAAGAGCTTGTGCGTGACGTCCTGGTCGTGGATCGTCGCGATCACCTTGCGCCGGTCGTGCACGCCGCCCTTCTTCGCCTTGGTGATGAGCTTCTCGGCGTAGGGGCGGAGCAGCTTGGCCTTGGCCTCGGTGGTCACGATGGCCTCGGCCGCGAACAGGCTCGCCGCCATGTTGGCCAGGATGAGGCGCTGGTGGGCCGGGTCACGCCCGAACCGGGGGCCCTTCTTGGGAGTCGGCATCGGTTACTCCTTCACCCGCAGCGACAACCCGCGCTCGTCGAGCTTCTGCAGCACCTCTTCGAGGCTCTTCGAGCCGAAGTTGGTGATCGCGAGCAGGTCGTCTTCGGTCTTCTGCACGAGCTGGCCGATGGTGTCGACCCGGGCGCGCTTGAGGCAGTTGCGCGGCCGCTCCGAGAGGTCGAGCTCCTCGATCGGCAGCTCGAGGTCGGGCGACGACGACGTCGTGGGCGACACCTCGCCGAGCTCGAGGCCGCGGGGCTCGTCGGACAGGTCGGCGACGAGGCCCACGAGGGTGCGCAGCGTGTCGGCGGCCGAGGCCAGCGCGTCACGCGGCGAGATCGACCCATCGGTCTCGATGTCGATGCTGAGCCGGTCGTAGTTGGTGGCCTGCTCGACGCGGGTCGGCTCGACGGCGAACGCCACGCGGCGCACCGGCGAGAAGATCGCGTCCACCGGCACCACACCGATCTGCGCCGTCCGCTTGTTGCGGTCGGCCGAGAGGTAGCCACGCCCCTGCTCGACCGTGAGGTCGGCGGCGAGGCGGCCCTTCGCGTTGACCGTGGCGAGGTGCAGCTCGGGGTTGAGGATCTCGACGTCGGCGGTCGTCTGGATGTCGCCCGCGGTGACGTCGCCCGGGCCACGCGCGTCGAGGCGCAGGGTGACCGGCTCGTCGGCGCTGCAGTTCAGCACGATGTCCTTGAGGTTCAGGATGAGGTCGGTGACGTCCTCCTTCACCCCCGGGATGGTGTCGAACTCGTGGAGGGCTTCGTCGAACCGGACCTGCGTGATCGCGGCTCCGGGGATCGACGACAGCAGCGCACGCCGCAGGGAGTTGCCCAGGGTGTGGCCGAATCCCGGCTCGAGGGGCGAGATGACGAACGACTGGGTGTTGCCGTCGGACTCGCCGACCTCGACCTCAGGACGCTGGATGATGAGCATGCGCATTCCTCGCTTGGGGTCCGATGGGGAGGGACCCGCGGGCTACTTGGAGTAGAGCTCGACGATCAGCTGCTCGCGGACGGGGATGTCGATCTGCTCCCGCAGCGGCAGGTCGCGCACCGTCACCTTGAGCTCACCGGAGGTGGTCTCGAGCCACATGGGCACGGCGCGGTCGATCGTGTCGGCGTTGTGGCGCACGACGATGAAGTTCTTGGCCTTGGGACCGATCTCCACGACGTCGTCCTTGCGCACCTTGAACGAGGGGATCGTCACCCGCTTGCCGTTGACGAGCACGTGGCCGTGGCGGACGAACTGGCGGGCCTGGTTGCGGCTCGCCGCGAAGTTGGCCCGGAACACGACGTTGTCGAGGCGCTGCTCGAGCATCCGGAGGAGGTTCTCACCCGTGATGCCGTCCTGGCGGTTGGCCTCGGCGTAGAGGTTGCGGAACTGCTTCTCGAGCACGCCGTAGATGCGCCGCGCCTTCTGCTTCTCGCGCAGCTGCATCATGTACTCGGACTCGCGCACCCGGCCGCGGCCGTGCTCACCCGGCGGGTAGGGCTTGCGCTCGATCGGGCACTTCATGGTGTCGCACTTCGGGCCCTTGAGGAAGAGCTTCATGCGCTCCCGCCGGCACAGACGGCAGACCGCTTCGGTGTATCGCGCCATTGCTCAGACCCTCCGCCGCTTCGGGGGGCGGCAGCCGTTGTGGGGGATCGGGGTCACGTCCTTGATGCCCACGACCTCGATCCCGGTGTTCTGGATGGTGCGGATCGCGGTCTCACGACCGGAGCCCGGACCCTTCACCATCACGTCGACCTTGCGGACGCCGTGCTCCATCGCGCGCTTGGCCACCGTCTCGGCCGCGAGCTGGGCCGCGAACGGGGTGCTCTTGCGCGAGCCCTTGAAGCCCACGTTGCCGGCCGAAGCCCAGGCAAGCGTGTTGCCCTGCTGGTCGGTGATGGTGATGATCGTGTTGTTGAACGACGACTTGATGTGCGCGATGCCGTAGGCAATGTTCTTGCGTTCGCGCCGCTTCGGTCGCCGCCCGCCTGCGGGAGGCTTCGCCATGTACCTGCTCCGGTCGAGTTACTTACGGGCCTTCTTGCGCCCGGCGACCGTCTTCTTCGGTCCCTTCCGGGTGCGGGCATTCGTACGGGTGCGCTGACCGCGGACGGGGAGACCGCGGCGGTGCCGCAGACCCTGGTACGTCCCGATCTCCATCTTGCGCTTGATGTTGGCGGCGACCTCACGGCGGAGGTCACCTTCCACCTTGAGGTTCGCGTCGATCCACGCCCGCAGCCGGGCGACCTCGTCATCGGTGAGGTCGCGCACGCGGGTGTCGCGCGGGAGATTCGTCTGGTCGCAGACGAGCTGTGCCGTGGACCGGCCGACCCCAAAGATGTAGGTCAGCGAGATCTCCAGGCGCTTCTCGCGCGGGATGTCGACTCCAGAGATACGAGCCATTGACCCTCTCAGCCCTGAACTTGCTTGTGGCGCGGGTTTTCGCAGATGACCCGGACCCGGCCATGCCGGCGGATCACCTTGCACTTCTCGCACATCTTCTTCACGGACGGTCGGACCTTCATCGCTTCTCGATCGTGTTCAGTCGGGAGTTGGTGACCGGACGGCGCCGGCTACTTGTACCGGTAGGTGATGCGGCCACGACTCAGGTCGTACGGGGTGAGCTCCACCTGCACGCGGTCACCCGGCAGGATGCGGATGTAGTGCATTCGCATCTTCCCCGAGATGTGGGCCAGTACCTTGTGCCCGTTCTCGAGTTCGACGCGGAACATGGCGTTGGGCAACGGTTCGACCACCGTTCCCTCCACCAGGATCGTGTCGTCCTTGGGCTTGGCCAGGGCTCGTTCACCACCTACTACATCTGACGCGCCAGGACGCGTCGAAGGCTCACTTGGATTCCCACCGGCGGAATTCGCCACCGCGGAACGGCCCAACCCCACCGAAGGTCGCCCCCAGCAGGGGCGCCACGGGTCGCCGGGCCGAACGGTCAGGCTACACGAACGGCCCGACAGGTGGAAATCGACGCCGAACCGGCGCGAAATGGGCCGCGGACCGCCGCGCGCGGGACCCGGGCCGGGGCCCCTAGCCTGGGTCGGGATGGGCCGACCGTGCCGAACGATCGTCCCTGCGCTGGCGGGCGTGTGCGCCGGGATCGCCGCGATCGCCGCGGTGGCCCCCGTGGGGGCCACGGTGCAGGCCTCGGGGGACCGTCCGAGCCCGGCCGCCACGGCCCGGGCCCTGTGCTCGGCGCCCGCCGGCCGCGAGACCGGGACCGTCGCCGATCCGGCCTTGCTCGAGACCTCCGGACTGGTGCGGAGCCGCAGCCACGCAGGGGTGCTCTGGGCCCACAACGACTCCGGCGACAGCACCCGGGTCTTCGCCCTCGACCGGCGGGGCACGCCCCTCGGAACGGTCACGGTGACCGGAGCGGACGCGGTCGACTGGGAGGATCTCGCCCTGGGCCGGGGCCCCGGCGGCGCCGACCACCTGTTCCTCGGCGACATCGGGGGTGGGGCGGCCGGGGCCCGGAGCACGGTGACCGTCTACCGGATCCCCGAGCCCGACCCGCCCGGCGCGGGCGCCACCACGGCATCGGCCACGGCCCAGGCCGTGACCCTGCGCTACCCCGACGGCGCCCACGACGCCGAGGCCCTCCTCGTGGACGACCGCACGGGCGACCTGGTGGTGATCACGAAGGGCACCACCGACGCGGCCACCGTCTACCGGGCCCCGGGCGGCGCCACCGCGGCCCGCGGCACCACGATCACGGTCGAGCCCGTCGGCGAGCTCGCCCGCCCCGTGACCCGGGACGGCGCCCGGGTGATCCAGGAGCTCGCGGGCCTGGCGGGACTGGCCGACCGGGTCGCCGGCGCCGACGCCGCGCCCGACGCCGGCATCGCGGTCGTCCGCACCTACGGCGGCGTGGCCGTCCACCGCTGGCCTGCCACCCGTTCGCTGGCCCAGGCCCTGCTCACCCGTCCCTGCGCCGCGCCCGCACCCGCCGACCTGCGCTTCCCCCAGGGCGAGGCCATCGCGCTCGCGCCCGACGGCCTCCGGTACCTCACCGTCGCCGAGGGCGCGAACGCCCCGCTGATCGAGGTCCGCGCCCGCCGTCCCTGACGAACGGTCAGCCGGGGAGGGTCAGGACCTCGGGGCCGTGCTCGGTGACCGCGATGGTGTGCTCGAAGTGGGCGGACCGCCTGCCGTCGCGCGTCACGACGGTCCAACCGTCGCCGAGCACCTCGGTCTCGGGGCCGCCCGCGTTCACCATCGGCTCGATGGCGAGCACGATCCCCTCGCGCAGCTTGAGCCCCCGACCGGCCGGTCCGTAGTTGGGGACCTGGGGCTCCTCGTGCATGGCCGTGCCGATACCGTGGCCCACGTACTCACGCACGACCGTGAACCCCGCGGCCTCGGCGATGCCCTCCACCGCCGCGCCGATGTCACCGAGGCGCCGGCCCGCGACGACCTCCGCGATCGCGGCGTCGAGCGAGTGCCGGGTGACGTCGATGAGTCGCTGCGACTCGGCATCGATCGCGCCGATGGACACGGTGACCGCGGCGTCGGCGTGCCAGCCCTCGATGATCGCTCCGCAGTCGATCGAGAGGATGTCGCCCTCCTCGAGGACCACGGAGTCACTCGGGATGCCGTGGACGATCACGTCGTTGGGCGACGTGCAGACCACCGCGGGAAACCCGTGGTAACCGAGGAAGTTGGAGCGCGCGCCGCGGCGGTCGATGACCTCGCGCGCCACGCGGTCGACGTCGAGCGTGGTGGCACCGGGCTTCGCGGCCTTGATGCACTCCGCGTGCATCTCGGCGACGACCCGACCCGCGCGACGCATGAGTGCGATCTGGTCGCGGTTCTTCCGGGTGATCACGAGTTGCGCTCCATGCGGGTGTCGATGGCGGCCACGACGGCGGCGAACACACCGTCGCTCTCGCCCTCGCCATTGATGTTCACGAGGCGGCCGGACCGGCGGTAGTACTGGATCACCGGGAGCGTCTGGAGCTCGTAGAGCTCGAGCCGACGCATCACCGCGTCCTCGGTGTCGTCGTCGCGCTGGACCACGTGCCCGCCGCACACGTCACACCACCACGGCTCCTTCGGCGGGTTGTCGACGTGGTAGTTGGTGCCGCACTGCACGCACACGCGCCGGCCCGCGATCCGCTGGAGGACGACCTCGGTGGCCACGTCGAGGTTGACCACGACGTCGAGCCCGTCCGTCTCGAGGGCGACGTCGAGCTCCTCGGCCTGCACCCGCGTGCGCGGGAACCCGTCGAGCACGAATCCGGACCGCACCAGCGCGCGGTCGGCGCGGTCGAGGTGCTCGCGCACCACACCGATCACGATCTCGTCGGGAACGAGCTCACCGCGGTCGATGTAGCTGCGGGCCTCCTCCCCGAGCGGCGTACCCTCGCGCGAGGCCGCGCGGAAGACATCGCCGGTCGCGAGGTGCTTGACCGCGTAGTGCTCGGCCACGCGGGTGGCCTGGGTCCCCTTCCCGGCGCCTTGCTTGCCGAGCAGCACCAAGCGCGGGCCTCGTGTGCTCATCGGACGCGCCTCAGGTGAGGAAACCTTCGTAGTTGCGCATCATGAGCTGGCTGTCGATCTGCTTCATCGTCTCCAGCGCGACGCCAACGGTGATGAGCAGCGCGGTGCCGCCGAACGGGAACTGGTTGATGTCCCAGAGGGCGAACACGAGCAACGGCGTGATCGCGATGACGGCCAGGAACAGCGAGCCCGGGAGCGTGATGCGGTTCAGCACCTTGGCGAGGTACCGCTCGGTCGGGGGGCCCGGACGGATGCCCGGGATGAAGCCACCCTGCTTGCGGATGATGTCGGCCTGCTGCTGCGGGTTGAACGCGATCGCCGTGTAGAAGTACGAGAAGAAGATGATCAGCAGCGTGTAGAAGGCGATGTAGAACCAGCTCTGCCGCGCGACCAGGTTGTCGTTGATCCACTGCTGGATGCCGTTGCCACTGCTGCCCAGCGCCGACGCGATGAGCGCCGGGAACGCGAGGATCGAGCTCGCGAAGATCACGGGGATCACACCCGACTGGTTCACCTTGAGTGGGATGTAGGTGCTCTGGCCGCCGTACATGCGCCGGCCCACCACTCGTTTCGCGAACTGCACTGGGATGCGGCGCTGCCCGGACTCGACGAAGACGATGCCGACGATCATCCCGAGCCCGATGAGGATGATGGCGAAGAACTGTGCCCGTGAGCCCTCGCTCCAGATCGCGCCGCCCTGCGCGGGCAGGCGCGACACCACCGAGGCGAAGATCAGGATCGACATGCCGTTGCCGATCCCGCGCTGGGTGATGAGCTCGGCGAGCCACATGACCAGCGCCGTACCGGCGGTCCAGGTGAGGATGATCAGCGCGGCGACCCCGGGCGAGAAGTCGGGGATCAAGTCGCGGCCCTGGAACCCGGCGAAGCCCAGCAGGCCGCTGCGGCCCTCGTGGAGGGCGAAGACGAAGCCGGTGGACTGGACGATGGCGAGGCCGATGGTGAGGTACCGGGTCCACTGGGTGATCTTCTTCTGCCCGACCTGGCCTTCCTGCTGCCACTGCTCGAGCTTCGGGATCACCACGCCGAGGAGCTGCATGATGATCGATGCCGTGATGTACGGCATGATCCCGAGGAAGAAGATCGCGACGTTGGTGATCGCGCCCCCGGCGAACAGGTCGAGGAAGCCGACGACACCGGCGTTGTTGGCCTGGTTCTGGAGATCCTTGATCGCCCCGAAGTCGACGTACGGCACCGGAATGTGCGCGCCGACGCGGTAGATGCCGATGATCAGGATCGTGAAGAGGATCTTGTTCCGGAGGTCAGGGACCCGGAACATGTTCCGGAGGCGGGACAGCATGGCGCGTGCGGCTCCAGCGGGATCGCCCAGGGGAAGGGCCCGGTGAGCCTACCCGATGCCCCGGAGGGCCGGACCGGGCAGGTTGGTCGGTCGGTTCAGCGGTTGGTGAGCGCGTTGTTGGAGCCCGCGGGCGGGCGCCGGTCACCCCACGGAGCGGGGAGCACCTCGACGGTGCCACCGGCCGCGGTGATGGCGTCGCGCGCCGACTGCGAGAACGCGTGCGCCTTGACGGTGAGCGCCTGGGCAACGTCCCCGCGCCCCAGCACCTTCACCAGGCCGCGCTTGGCCACGAGGCCCTTGGCCCGGAGGGTGTCGGGATCGACGACGGCGCCGGCCTCGAAGCCCTCGAGGGTGTCGAGGTTCACCACGTGGTACTCGACCCGGAACGGGTTGCGGAAGCCCTTGGCCTTCGGCACCCTGCGGTGCAGGGGCGTCTGACCACCCTCGAACCCGGGCTTGATGGTGTTGCGGGCACCTTGGCCCTTGCTGCCCCGGCCGGCGGTCTTGCCGCCCTTGCCGCCGATGCCGCGGCCCACGCGCTTGGCGTCACGGTGCTGGCCGGGCGCGGGCTTGAGGTCATGGATCTTGATCGTCATCAGGAACCTTCTTCGACCCGCACCAGGTGCGGGACCTTGGCGATCATGCCGCGGATCTCCGGACGGTCCGGGAGCTCGACCGTGTGGTTGATCCGCCGCAGTCCCAGCGCGCGGATCGTTCCTCGCGCCTTGGGCTTCGAACCAATGCTCGACTTCACGAGCGTGATGCGCAACGTCTGCTCGGCCACCATCAGTCCTCCGCTCTTGGCGCCTTCGGCGCCGGGCCGCTGTGGCCCCGCTCGCTGCGCGCCGGCAGCATGCTCGACTCAGGAAGCTCACTCATGCCACCTCCACCGGGGCACCGTGGCTCGCCGCAGCCTTGCGGTCACGGTAGGCACGGAGCATCCCGGCCGACGACACCTCTTCGGGCGACTTGCCCCGCAGCGCGGCCACTTCCTCCGGACGGCGCAGCGAGCGCAGCCCGTTGATGGTCGCACGCGACACGTTGATGGCGTTGGACGAACCGAGCGACTTGGCCAGCACGTCGTGCACGCCCGCGGCCTCGAGGATGTGCCGGGCCGCGCCACCCGCGATCACCCCGGTACCGGGTGCCGCGGGCTTGAGCAGCACGCGCGCGGCGTCGTGCTCGCCGATGATCTGGTGGGTGATGGTCGACCCCGCGAGGGGCACGGCGAAGAGGTTCTTGCGGGCCTCCTCCATCCCCTTCTGGATGGCGGCCGGCACTTCCTTCGCCTTGCCGTAGCCGAGCCCGACGTTGCCGTCGCCGTCGCCCACGACGACCAGCGCCGTGAACGAGAACCGCCGACCGCCCTTGACGACCTTGGCGACGCGGTTGATCGCGATCACCCGCTCTTCGAGCTGTCCTTCAGCCATGTCCGTCGTCCCTCGTCTCGTCTTCTCGTGCGCTCTAGAACTCGAGCCCGGCTTCGCGGGCGCCGTCGGCCACGCCGGCAACCCGACCGTGGTAGCGGAAGCCGCCCCGGTCGAACACCGCGGTCGTGACTCCGGCCGCCTTGGCGCGCTCACCGACGCGCGTCCCGACCGCGGTGGCCGCCTCGACGGTCGCCCCGCTCCCCGTGAGGCCCTTCTCGGCCGTGGACGCAGAGGCGATCGTGACGCCGGTGACGTCGTCGATCAGCTGCGCGTAGATGTGCTTGTTGGAGCGGAAGACCGCGAGACGCGGGCGATCCGCCGTGCCACGCACCTTCTTGCGCACACGACGGTGCCGCCGCTCGCGGGCTTCGACCTTGTGGAGTGTCATCGCTTCGACCTCGTTGGGAGGGTGTGTCCGGGGCTCGTCACTTGGCCGACTTGCCGGCCTTGCGGAGCACGCGCTCGTCGGAGTACCGGATCCCCTTGCCCTTGTAGGGCTCGGGCTTGCGGAGCTTGCGGATGTCGGCGGCCACCTGGCCGACGAGCTGCTTGTCGGCCCCCTGGACCACGATCCGGGTGGGGGCGGGGACGTCGAACGTGATGCCGTCGGGCGCGTCGACGAAGACCGGGTGGGAGTACCCGAGCTGGAGCTCGATCTTGGCGGGGCCCTGGGCGATCGCCCGGTAGCCCACGCCCACGATCTCGAGGTCGCGGGTGAATCCCGTGGACACGCCGGTGACCATGTTGGACACGAGCGTGCGGGTGAGGCCGTGGAGCGAGCGGTTGTCGCGCTCGTCGTCGGGCCGGGTCACCACGAGGTCGTCACCGTCGCGCGCGACGTCGATCGTGGCGGGCACCTCGTGCTCGAGGGTGCCCCTCGGCCCCTTGACCACGACGAGCTTCTCGTCGATGGTCACCTCGACGCCGGCCGGGACCGGGATGGGCTGCTTACCGATTCGTGACATCTCGAGCTACCAGACGTGGCAGAGGATCTCGCCGCCCACGTGGCGCTGACGCGCCTCGCGGTCGGTCATGAGACCCTGGTTCGTCGACAGGATGGCAATGCCCATGCCCCCGAGCACGCGGGGGACATCGGTCGCCCTGGTGTACACGCGCAGGCCGGGCTTCGACACCCGGCGCAGGCCGGAGATCGTGCGCTTCCGGTCGTGCGTGTACTTGAGGATGATGCGGAGCCGCGGAGAGGGACGCTCGGGGTCGTGCTCCACGGTGAAGCCCTCGACGTAGCCCTCGCTCACGAGGATCTTCGCCAGTGCTTCCTTCACCTTGGAGCTCGGCATCAGCACGTCGTCGTGGAACGCCATGTTGGCGTTCCGCAGACGGGTGAGCATGTCCGCGATGGGGTCGGTCATTGTCACGCGCGGGCCCCCCTCACCACGATGCCTTGGTCACGCCGGGGATCTCCCCCGCGTGCGCCATCTCCCGGAAGCACACCCGGCAGAGTCCGAACTTCTTGTACACAGAGCGCGGCCGGCCACACCGGCGGCACCGGGTATAGCCACGAACCTTGAACTTCGGCTCGCGCTGCTGCTTCTGGATGAGAGCCTTCTTGGCCATCGATCACCCCTGCTGGGTCTCGCGACGGAACGGGAACCCGAGTGCACGTAGAAGCGCACGTCCCTGCTCGTCGGTCTCCGCCGTCGTCACGATCGTCACGTCCATGCCGCGGACGGTATCGATCTTGTCGTAGTCGATCTCGGGAAAGATCAGCTGCTCGGTCACACCGAACGTGTAGTTGCCACGGCCGTCGAACGAGTTCGGGTTCAGGCCGCGGAAGTCGCGGATGCGGGGGATCGCCACACTGACGAGGCGGTCGTAGAACTCCCACATCCGTGCACCGCGCAGCGTGACCTTCGCGCCGATCGCATTGCCCTCGCGGAGCTTGAACCCCGCGATGGACTTCTTCGCCTTCGTCACCAGGGGCTTCTGCCCCGTGATGAGCGTGAGGTCGGTGACTGCGCCGTCGAGGAGTGACGCCTGCTGGGTGGCACGACCGACCCCGCAGTTGAGGACGATCTTCGTCATCCGCGGCACTTCCATCACGTTGCCGAGGCCGAGCTCCTCTTGGAGCGCGCCCCGCAGCTCGGTCTCGTACCGCGTCTTGAGCCGGGGCACGGTTGCCGTCGCCATCACAGGTCCTTCCCGCACTTGCGGCACACGCGGACCTTGTCGGTCCCCTCGAAGCGGTAGCCCACCCGGGTGGGGCCGCAGGTGGCGCACACGATCGCCACGTTGGAGACGTGGATCGGCATGTCCTTGTCGATGATCCCGCCCTGCATCGTGGCCTTGGTCGCCTTCTGGTGACGCTTGGCGACGTTGACGCCGTCGACGATGACGCGGTTGCGCTCCACGATGACGCGGGTGATCTCGCCCTGCTTGCCGAGATCCTTGCCCGCGATCACCTGAACCTTGTCGCCCTTCTTCAGCTTCACGGTCAGATCACCTCCGGCGCCAGCGACACGATGCGCATGAACTTGCGGTCGCGCAGCTCGCGGCCCACCGGGCCGAAGATGCGCGTGCCCCGGGGCTGCATCTGGTCGTTGATGAGCACCGCGGCGTTCTCGTCGAAGCGGATGTAGCTGCCGTCGGGACGGCGACGTTCCTTCTTCGTGCGCACGACCACGCACTTCACGACGTCGCCCTTCTTCACGGCGGCGCCGGGCACGGCGTCCTTCACCGTGGCGACGAACACGTCGCCGATGCCCGCGTACCGCCGGCGGCTGCCCCCGAGGACCTTGATGCACAGGACCTCGCGGGCGCCGGAGTTGTCGGCAACCCTGAGTCGGCTCTCCTGCTGGATCATCGCGTCACCGTGCCCGTTCGAGCACTTCGACGAGACGCCAGCGCTTCTGCTTCGAGAGCGGCCGGGTCTCGGTCACGCGGACGCGGTCGCCCTCGCGAGCCTCGTTGGAATCGTCGTGGGCGTACAGCCGCTTCGTGCGCTGCAGCGTCTTGCCGTAGCGGCGGTGCTGCACGCGGTCGACGACCGCGACCACGACCGTCTTGTCCATCTTGGCCGAGACCACGATGCCCTCACGGACCTTGCGTCCGTTGGGGCGGGTCTCGGTGCCCTGCTCGTCGGCCATCGTCAACCTTCCTCAGCCGCAATCAACGCTTCGGCCGCTTCGATCTCGCGGGCCCGCAGCAGCGTCTCGCAACGCGCGATGGAGCGGCGAACCTCCGGGATGCGCGCCGTGTTGTCGAGCTGACCCGTCGCGTTCTGGAAGCGCAGGTTGAACAGCTCTTCCTTGAACGTGCGCAGCTGGTTGTCCAGCTCGGCGTCGTTCAGCTCTGCGAGTTCGTTCGCCTTCATGGAGATCACGCCTCTTCCTGGCGCACGATGAAGCGCGTCTTGATCGGGAGCTTGTGCTGCGCGAGCCGCATGGCCTCCCGTGCGGTCGCCTCGGGCACACCCGACAGCTCGAACATCACGCGTCCGGGCTTCACGACCGCAACCCAGCGCTCCGGGTTGCCCTTGCCCGAGCCCATGCGGGTCTCGGCCGGCTTCTGCGTGACGGGCTTGTCCGGGAAGATGTTGATCCACACCTTCCCGCCACGGCGGATGTACCGGGTCATCGCGATTCGGGCGGCCTCGATCTGGCGGTTCGTGATCCAGCCCGGCTCGAGGGCCTGGATACCGAAGTCGCCGAAGGTGATCTTGGTGCCGCCCTTCGCCGCACCGGTCATGCGACCACGGTGCGTCTTGCGGTGGCGAACCTTTCTCGGCATCAACATTCGAAGATCCTCGTCAGTCCTCGTCGCCGTGGAACTTCGGCGCCTCGTGGTGCTGGCGGGTCCGGCGCTCGATCTCTTCTTCCTCCGCGAGGAGGCGCTCGAGCTCGGGGTCGGCTTCCTTGACCAGCGGGGCGGCTTCCGGCGCCGCTTCGTCGGTGGCCGATTCCACCGGCACCTCGACCGACTCGTCGGCCCGGCGACGCCCGCCGCCGGCGCTGACGACCCGGCGCTTCGCCGGACCGGTCGCCTCACCCACCGCCATGGCGGCCTCGCGCGTGATCTTGTCCTCGGCCGCGGACTTGTAGGGCAGGATCTCGCCCTTGTAGATCCACACCTTCACGCCGATCCGTCCGAAGGTGGTGCGGGCCTCGGCCTGGCCGTAGTCGATGTCGGCCCGGAGCGTGTGCAGGGGCACCCGGCCCTCGCGGTACCACTCACGGCGCGACATCTCGGCGCCACCGAGGCGGCCGCCGCACTGCACTCGGATGCCCTGGGCCCCCGCCTTCATCGCGGTCTGGACGGCCCGCTTCATCGCCCGGCGGAACGAGACCCGGCCGGCGAGCTGGTCGGCCACACCCTGGGCGATCAGCGTGGCGTCGAGCTCGGGCTGCTTGATCTCCTGGATGTTGAAGTGGATCTTCGGGTTGCCGGTGATCTTCAGCAGGCCGGCGCGCAGCCGGTCGGCCTCGGCACCACGGCGCCCGATGACGATGCCCGGACGGGCGGTGTACACGTCGACCCGGAGGCGGTCGCGGGTCCGCTCGATCTCCACGCGGCTCACCGCGGCGTGCGGGAGCTGCTTGCGGAGGTAGTCGCGGATGCGCCAGTCCTCGATGAGGCTGTCCTTGTACTCCTGACCGTCGGCGAACCAACGCGACTTCCAGTCGGTGGTGATGCCGAGGCGGAACCCGTAGGGGTTGACCTTCTGGCCCATCAGGTCGTCCTCTCGGCGTCGCTCGTTGCGTCGGCGGATTGCACCGATTCCTCCGTCTCTTCGACGTCGTTGGTCGCCTCGGTCGACGCCGCCGCGGACGCTCGCTCCGCAGCGTCGTCGACGACTTCGACTTCGACTTCGACTTCGTGATCGTGCTCGTGCTCGTGATCGTGATCGTGGTCGTGCGCCTCGGTGGCCTCGACCCGCTGACGCCGGGACGGACGGGTGCGGCGACGGGGCTGTCGACCGCGCGTCGGGCCGGCCGCGGCCGTCGCCTGCCGGCGCCGCTCGAGCTCGGTCTCGTCGAAGCGCGACACGATGATCGTGATGTGGCTGGTCCGCTTGCGGATGCGGGTCCCCCGACCACGCGCCCGGGGGCGCCAACGCTTGCCGGTGGGGCCCTCGTCGGCGAACGCGCGCGACACGAAGAGCTCGTCGGCCGGGATGCTGTCGTTGTGCTCGGCGTTCGCGACCGCGGAGTCGAGCAGCTTGGCGAGGTCGTCCGCGATCGCGCGGTCGCAGAGCGACAGGGTGCTGCGGGCGGTGTCGATGTCCTGGCCTTGGATCAGGCGCAGCACGGCCCGCACCTTCGGCGCGGAGGTGTGGACGTAGCGAAGGCGGGCGGCGGTTCCGGTGGTGCTCATCGGCGCGACGACTTCTCCTGACCGGCGTGGTATCGGAACGTGCGCGTGGGAGCGAACTCCCCGAGCTTGTGCCCCACCATCGCCTCGCTGATGTAGACGGGCACGTGCTTGCGCCCGTCGTGCACCGCGATGGTGTGCCCGACCATGTCGGGGGTGATGGTCGAGCGACGCGACCAGGTCTTGATGACCTTGCGCTCGCCCGCGGCGTTCTGCGCGTCCACCTTCTTCATGAGGTGGTCGTCGACGAACGGGCCCTTCTTCAGACTCCGAGGCACGATCCCTCCAGCTTCATGGGTCGCTCGCTCACGCTCGCGTCGTGTTCACAGATCGCTCGCATCACCGCTCGCTCCCTATCGCCGGCTGCCGCGGGTGCGGCGGCGGCGAACGATCATCTCGTCGGACTTCTTGCCCTTCTTGCGGGTGCGGCCTTCCGGCTTGCCCCAGGGCGAGACCGGGTGGCGTCCACCCGAGCTCTTGCCCTCGCCGCCACCCAGGGGGTGGTCGACCGGGTTCATGGCCACACCGCGGACGTGCGGGCGCTTGCCCTTCCAGCGGTTGCGGCCGGCCTTGCCGATCTTCACCAGGGACGCCTCGGCGTTGCCCACGGCGCCCACGGTGGCGCGGCAGTCGATCGGGACCCGCCGCATCTCCGTGGACGGCAGCCGCAGCGTGGCGAACTGACCTTCCTTGGCGACGAGCTGGATCGAGGCGCCGGCGCCCCGGCCGAACTTGGCGCCCGCACCCGGCTTGAGCTCGACGTTGTGCACCGTCGTACCCACCGGGATGTAGCGCAGCGGCAGGGCGTTGCCGGGACGGATCTCCGAGCCGTGACCGCTCTGGAGCATGTCGCCCACGATGACCTGCGCGGGGGCGAGGATGTAGCGCTTCTCGCCGTCGAGGTAGTGGAGCAGCGCGATGCGCGCGTTGCGGTTCGGGTCGTACTCGATGGCGGCGACCTTCGCGGGCACGCCGTCCTTGTCGCGCCGGAAGTCGACCACGCGGTACTTCTGCTTGTGACCGCCGCCGCGATGACGCGACGTCATACGGCCGTACGAGTTGCGACCGCCGGTACGCGGCTTCGGCTTGGTCAGCGAACGCTCTGGGCGATCGCGGGTGACCTCGGCGAAGTCGGAGACGGTCTGGAACCGACGTCCGGGGCTGGTGGGCTTGCGCTTGCGAATGGCCACGGTCAGCTCCCGAAGATCTCGATCCGGTCACCCTCGGCCAGGGTGACGATCGCCCGCTTCGTGTCGGCGCGCTTGCCGAAACCACCGGTGCGGCGGTTGCGCTTGCGCTTGCCGTTGCGATTGAGCGTGTTGACGTTGGTGACGCGCACGTCGAAGATCGATTCGATCGCCTGACGGATCTCGATCTTGTTGGCGTCGGGGGCGACGACGAACGTGTACACGTTCTCGTCGTAGGCGGTGTACGACTTCTCGGACACCACCGGTCGGATGATCACGTCGCGCGGGTCACGGGCACTCACGACGCGGCCTCCGAGTCAGAATCCATGGCCTCACCCGCACGGATCGGGCCGGCTCCACCGGACCCCGCTCGCTCGGCGCTCGAGTAGCGCTCGACGGCGGCGTCGAAGGTGGCCCTCGAGAAGACCACGAAGTCGTTGAGGAGCACGTCGTAGGCGTTGAGCTCCTCGGGCAGCACGATCTGCACGTACACCCCGAGGTTGCGGAACGACTTCCACGCGGCGTCCTCGGCGCGGTCGAGCACCAGCAGCACGCGCGGGACGCGCTCGCCCTTGGTGCGCAGGCCGAGCTGCTCGAGCACTGCGATGCCCGCCTTCGTCCTGGGCTCGGTGATGCCCCAGTCGTCGACGATCTTCACCCGGCCCTCGGACGCACGGTCGGAGAGCGCGCAGCGCAGCGCGAGCCGCACCATCTTCTTGGGGGTCCGCTGCGAGTAGTCGCGCGGCTTCGGGCCGTGGGCGATGCCACCGCCACGCCACTGCGGCGCCCGGATCGAGCCCTGGCGGGCGCGGCCGGTGCCCTTCTGGCGCCACGGCTTGACCCCGCCACCGGCGACTTCGGCGCGGGTCTTGGTGGAGTGGGTGCCCGCACGCCGGTGGGCGAGCTGCGCGTTCACCACCTGGTGCATCACCGGGATGTTCGGCTCGATGCCGAACATGTCGTCGGGGGCGTCGACCGTGCCGGCGGACGAACCCGCGGCGGTCGTGACGTCGAGCTTCATTCCTCACCCTCCGCCTCGTTGGGTCCCTCGCTGTCGCTCGCTCCCGTGGAGTCGCCCGCACCGACCGAGACCATCTCCGCGTCGTCGGCGGCCTTGGCCCCGCCCGAGAAGTCCGGCGGAGCGACCGCGGGGCCCTTGGCCGCGTTGCGGACGAACACCAGGCCACCGTTGGGGCCCGGGATCGCACCCTTGATGAGCAGGAGGCCACGCTCGGCGTCGCCCTCGACGACCGCGAGGTTGAGGGTCGTCGTGCGGACGTTGCCCATCTGCCCCGCCATCTTCATGCCCTTGAACACCCGGGCCGGCGTGGCGCAGGCGCCGATCGAGCCGGGCGCGCGGTGCTTCTTGTGGTTGCCGTGGCTGGCGCCCTGGCCCTTGAAGTTGTGCCGCGTCATCACACCGGAGAAGCCCTTGCCCTTGGAGACGGCGGTCACGTCGACCCGCTCGCCGGCGGCGAACACGTCGGCGTTGATGACCTGGCCCACGGCGTACGGCGAGAGGTCGTCGACCCGGATCTCGGCGAGGTGCTTGCTGGGAGCGGCACCGCTCTTCTTGAGGTGGCCGAGCTCGGGCTTGTTCAGCCGCTGCTCCTTGGCCGCGCCGAACGCGATCTGCACGGCCGAGTAGCCGTCGCGCTCCGGCGTCTTGAGCTGGACGACGCGACAGGGCCCGGCCTGGATCACCGTCACCGGAACCACCCGGTTTTCGGAGTCCCAGACCTGGGTCATGCCGAGCTTGCGCCCGAGGATCCCCTTCACCGCGGCCATGGGTCAGCTTCCTTACTTCAGGGTCCCGTGCCCGCCGAGGAGCCGGCAGGCCCAGTAGTGCCTCACGCGAACGCTCCCCTGGTCAACGGAGACCAGCGGAGCGTTCCCTGGTTTTGCTACGTGGTTCCCGGCTCGGGCCTACGCAGACGTCGATTGGCGAACTGGTACGAACTGGAGAGTGGAACGCCACCGAAACGAACGGGCGGCGAAGCCCGCAAATCTTAGCCGGTCGGCCCCGGGGTCACCACTCGGCCCGCGGCGCCCCCGCGCCCCGACAGCTCCTCGCTCAGCAGGACCAGCGCCGAGTGGTCGAGCCGGCCCCGGCCGGTGGCCTGGAGCGATGCCAGGAGCTCGGCGACGAGGCCCGTGACGGGCACCGCGACCTCCTGCTCCCGCGCGGTGGCGAGCACGATGCCGAGGTCCTTGTGGTGGAGGTCCACCCGGAAGCCCGGGTCGAACCGGCGCTCGATCATGGCCGGGCCCTTGCGCTCGAGGATCCGGCTCTGGGCCATGCCCCCGTCGAGGACCCGCAGGGCGGTCTCGGGATCGACCCCGCAGGCCTCCAGGAGCACCACCGCCTCGGCCAGCACGGCCAGGGTCCCGGCGATGATCAGCTGGTTGGCCGCCTTCACGGTCTGACCCGCGCCGGCCGGGCCCACGTGCTCGATCGTCGACCCGAGCACCTCGAAGACCGGGCGAGCCGCGGCGACGTCCTCGGGCTCGCCCCCCACCATGATCGACAGGGTCCCCTCCCGGGCGCCCACGTCGCCGCCGCTGACCGGGGCGTCGAGGGCCCGGCAGCCCCGGGCCACGGCCGCGGCCGCCACCTTCCGCGCGGTGTCGGGACGGACCGTCGACATGTCGATCAGGAGCGTGCCGGGGTCGGCCGCCTCGAGGAGGCCGCCCGGGCCGAGCACCACGGCCTCCACGTCGGGCGAGTCGAGGATCATCGTGATCAGGACCTCACGCCCGACCGCCACCGCAGCCAGGTCGGCCGCCCGGGTCGCTCCCGCGGCAACCACCTCGTCGACCGGGCCCGGCGAGCGGCTGAACACCGCGACGTCGTGCCCGGCCCGCACCAGGTTGAGCGCCATGGGCTTGCCCATGATCCCCAGACCCACAAAGCCCAGCTTCATGGCCTCACTCGCTGCGGGGCGCCGATCCGGTCGAGTTGCCCTGTCGTCATTCGTCTCCCCACCATCTTGGTGAAGGCGCCCCGCGGGCGCTCGTTCGGCTAGGACGCGATTCGGCGCCCGACCAGGTCGGGCGCCGGAACCATCAAGATTGCCGTGCTCGCAAGTGCTCGTACAGCTGCTGTCTTCGAACGCCGCGCATTCCGCAGCGGGCGAATCAGGCTTGCTGGATCTTGATCTCGATGTCGACGCCGGCGGGGAGATCGAGGCGCTGCAGCGACTCGACCGTCTTGCCGGTGGGCTCCACGATGTCGAGGAGACGCTTGTGGATCCGCATCTCGAAGTGCTCGCGGGAGTCCTTGTCGACGTGA
>JBAZYX010000022.1:4872-42878 GCA_041659105.1 Acidimicrobiia bacterium | reverse complement strand
GACCCCGCGCACGTTCGTGTCCGCGGGCACGGTGAGGTCGGTGTCGTCGCGGGTGAGGAGCATGCTGCGCAGGATCTCCGCGTCGGTCACGTCGCGGTCGACGTGCGTGCTCGGGATGCCGACCGGCGTGATCATCCGGCTCCAGTGCCGCTCGCCGGGGAACACGTCGTACTGCGTGATGGTGTCGCCGCTGGTCGTGACGAGCTGCGGGTGCACCACGAACGTGTGGAACGCCTCGATGAACGCCTCGATCCCGACCTTCCAGTTGCAGTCGAGGACCTTCGCCACGTGCGCGGCGGTGTAGCGGTCCTCCAGCGGGAAGCGGGCGAAGTGCTCGGGCAGCGCGCCGAGGTAGTCGGCGAGCGGCGCGGCGTCGAGGTCGGGGTTCACGAACACGAAGCCGCCCCAGGTGCCGACCTGCGCCTCGGGCAGGCGCGCGGCCTCGGGATCGACCTGCGGGAAGTCCCACGCGCACGGGAGCTCGCACAGCGCGCCGTCGAGGTCCCAGGTGAACCCGTGGAACGGGCAGCGCAGGCGGGTGACCATGCCGTCGGATGTGCGGAGCTGGGTGCCGCGGTGCAGGCACGAGTTGTGGAACGCGCGGATCGTGCCGTCGTCGGCGCGGAGCACGAGCAGCGACAGGTCGCCGACCTCGTACACCACGACCTGACCGGTCTCGGCGATCTGCTCCTCGCGGCACGCGACCTGCCACACGCGCGACCACACGCGGTCCAATTCGAGCCGGTGGAACGCGGGATCGAGGTAGCGGTCGCGGGCGACGCCGCCGGTGCCGAGATCCGCCTGCGCGTCGGCGCGCAGCACGGCGGGCACGGGGTGGGTGTCCTGGTCGAGCAGCTCCTGCAACGACCGGGCGCGCGGCGGGGGCGGGGTCTGCGGGTCGGGGCTCATCCGGCCGCCGCCTCGCCGGCGCGGGTGCCGAAGACCAGCGCGGGGCCGATCGTGCCGCCGCCGCCCGGCGTGCCGATCCCGAACGGGTTCGCGGCCGCGTTGCCGGCCGCGAAGAGGCCGGGCACCGCGGTGCCGTCGGGGCGCAGGACCCGGCCGTCGACGTCGGTGCGGGGACCGCCCTTCGTGCCCATGCAGCCGGGGAGCACCGCGAGTGCGTAGTAGGGCGGCGCGCAGAGGGGCGCGAGGGTCGGGTGCGGCGCGCGGGCATCGCCGATCCAGCGGTCGTAGGGGTGCTCGCCCCGACCGAAGTCGGCGTCGTGCCCCGCGGTCGCGTGCGCGTTGAAGCGGGTGACGGTCGCCTCGAGCGTTGCGCGGTCGATCCCGAGCGCGTCGGCGAGCGCGCCGATGCTGTGTGCGCGCACCATCCAGTCGGGGTCGTCGTCTCCGGGGGCGAGCGGGCCGATCGCGGTGTGCTCCCGGTACGCGCGGTCGAACACGAGCCACGCGGGTGCGGCCGGCCAGCCGTACGTGGTGGGATCGAAGCGCAGCATCGCCCGGCCCGCGTCGCAGTAGCTCTGGGCCTCGTCGACGAACCGGCGGCCGGTGCGGTCGACCATCAGCGACCCGGGTTGCGCGCGCTCGTGGTGCAGGGGCCGGAAGAACGGCGCACCGTCGAGCTCCTCCCCGGGCACCCGGATCGCGGGCATCCACCAGCCCTCGGTCATGTTGGCGAGATCCGCGCCCGCGGCGAGGGCCATGCGCAACCCGTCGCCGGTGCAGCCGGGGGTGCCGAGCGCGGCGATGCCAGGTGCCGGGAGGAACGTTCGTGCGAGCGCGGGATCGTGCTGGAAGCCGCCGCTCGCGAGCACCACCGCGCCGGGGATCGTCTCGGTGCCCACGTGCACGCCCCGGACCGCGCCGGTGTCGTCGACCGCGAGGCCGGTCACCCGCGCGTCGGTGCGGATGTCGACCCCGAGGTCGCACAGGGCCAGGAGCAACCCGGCGACCAGGACGCGGCCCCGCACCGGGCCGCGCAGCACCACTGCGTCGGTGACCGGTGCGCCCTCGGGCACGGGAAGCGTCGGCACCTCGGGCGTGGGCTGGATCCGGGCGGCCAGGTCGGGGGGCACGGCCAGCGGCGCGGGCCAGATCGACCGGCCGCCGGTGCGCCCGCCGGGGAGCTCGCACCGGTAGTCGGGCCAGTCGGGGAGGAGCGACCAGGTGAGCGGGGTCCGGGCCTCGACGTCCCGGGCGACCCGCGCGGCGTCGTGCGCGAACACGGCGGTGCGCGCGGCGTCGGCGTCGCCGAGCCCGATGGCCCGCAGGTACTCGAGTGCGGCCTCGGGGGAGTCGTCCACCCCGGCGGCCCGGGCGGTGTCACTGGCCGGGATCCAGGCCACCCCGCCCGAGATGGCGGTGGTGCCGCCCAGGTGGGGGGCCCGCTCCAGCAGCGTCACGGACGCGCCGCGGTGCGCGGCGGCGAGGGCCGCCGCGAGCCCCGCGGCGCCCGAGCCCACGACGACGACGGGGGTGGTCACGCCCCCATCGTGGCGTGCCCCGGCGCGCCCGGCAACGTGACGGCCGCGGTGCGATCGACGCCGGGTCAGACGCCCCAGGGCGCGAGGTCGACGCCGAGGGCCTGCAGCCGGGTGACCAGCCCCTCGGGGGTCATGGACTGGCTCGGCCAGTGGTAGTCCCACCCGCGCGTGCCGACCGCGGGCTCCACGTACCGGTGCACCTGGTCCATGGTGAAGTACACGCCGCGCCGGCCGATCTGGATCTCGTAGCGCTCGCCGTGCTCGCGGTCGAGGACGAAGTTGGTGTGGTCGCACATCGACTTCATGTCGTCGTGGACCCAGTCCCACATCGGCGCGCCCACGTGCACGAGCGGCTCGTACGGCTCGTAGCGCGTCACCTCGAACTCCTTCGCCCAGAACGTGATCGGCTCCAGGCAGCACGCGCAGTACGACTCGAGCCGCACCTCCTTGCCCACGAAGTGCGGCATCTTCGACACCGCCACCGCCTCGTGCGCGCAGCCGATGAAGCTGTGGAACTCGTCGTCGACGTACATCTCCACCTGGCTCGGGAACGCCGAGTACGGCGGGATCTTGAGGATGTCGCAGTTGGGGGAGTCCTGGTCGACCACGACCACGATCCCCGTCTGGAGCTCCTTGTACGCCTGCACGATGTCGCGGCGCGCCAAGCCGGTGCCTTCGTGCACCGCCCGCAGGTTCGGGCCCCGGCGTTGCTCGGCCCAGTAGTCGAACACGAACTGGCGCACCTGGAGCGCGCGCTCGGACCACTCCATCGGGTAGGGGACGTACTGGGCCATGCTCGCTCCTGGGTGGTATCGGGTGGTCTCGGGTGGGTCGGGATCGTGGGTCGGTCGGACCTCCACATCCTTGCGCGCATCCTGACGCGTCGGAGCGCCCCGGTTAGGGTGCTGCGCATGTCGGATCGCCGCCACGGGTTCGTGTACTCCGTCGCCGGGCTGCTCGTGCTCGCGGCCAACGTGGTCGACGCGGTCGACCGCGGCTCGTCGGTGTGGAACTTCGTGGCGATCGCGGTCGGCGCGGGGCTGCTGTTCTACGGCTTCGCCCTGATCGGGCGGGGCTCCTCCTCGTCCTGACGGTCGCGGCCGCGGTCAGGCGCCGGAGACGGGCCAGCGGTTGGCGACGACCCAATCGACCCAGATCTCGAAGTAGCGGACGTTGAGGTGCGCGTGGTCGATTGCGTGGTCGTCGTTCGCGAGCTCGTACCAGATCTCCCGGTCGGCTGCGTCGCGCCGGTCGTCGCCGCGGGCGCGCATCAGCGCGATCGCGGTGGGGAGGCCGTGCACCGACGCGGGGATCAGCCAGTCGTCGGTGCCGTACGCGAGGTAGGCCGGGGGCACGGTGTGCCCGAGGTAGTGCAGCGGGTTCGCCGCGACCACCTGCTCCGCGGTGCAGGGCGAGCAGCCGAGGTAGGGCTCGAGCACGGTCGGTCGCCATCCCTCGATCGCGTACATCGCGACGGTGTCGACCGGGCCGGCCAACGAGACCATGCCCGACACGACCGGTGAGACCGAGGCGAGATCGGGCGGGAGCTCGGGTTCGACGAACCGGCCCGGAGCCACCCCGGCCATCAGTGCGAGGTTGCCGCCCGCGGATGCACCCATCACCACGACGCGGGCCGCGTTGCCCCACGACGCGGCCTGGGTCTTCGCCCAGCGGATGGCGCGGTCGACGTCGCGGGACGCGGCCGGGAAGGCGGTGGTCGGGTCGTCGGTCCGGGACAGCGTGTAGTTGATCGCCACCACGGCGGCGCCGATGCGGCTGCCCTCGCGGAAGACGAGCGCGGGGACGGTGTCGTGCTCGCCCAGGACCCAGCCGCCACCGTGGATGTACAGCAGCACGGGGGCGTTCGGCGCCACCGTCGCCGGGAGGTAGACGTCGGCCGCCTGGAGCGGCCCGGGTCCGTACGGGAGGTCGTGGAGCACCTGGGCCGGCGCCGGGGGGACGTAGTCCGTCGGGAGCGAGTCCTCCCAGTCGCTCGTGCGGAGATCGCCGAAGCGGGCGGGGGGCACGTCGCACGCAGCGGCGACGACCGCCACCATGGCGATCAGGACGAGGATGCGGACGGTCCGCCGGTGATCCCGAGAGTGCATTCGGGCATTTTGCCCGGTCGGTGGGACATTGTGCCCACGGCGGTGCTCGCCCTCACATGAGGTTGGCGGCGTCGAAGTGGGGGAAGGCGGCGTGGGTGCCGCCGTCGACGATGATCGTCTGGCCGGTGACGAAGCTCGACAGCTCCGAAACGAGGAACACCAGCGGCCCCGCGATCTCCTCGGGCTCGCCCATGCGGCCGAGGGGCTGGCGGGACTCGAGGGTCCGCGCGTTCGCATCATGGGCCGCGGCCTGGGTCTGGGCCTTGATGCGGGGCGTGGCGATCATGTCGGGCGCGACGGCGTTGACCCGGATGCCGTGGCGGCCCCACTCCTGGGCCATCGTCCGGGTCAGGGACATCACGCCGGCCTTCGCCGCACCGTAGGCCGCGTGGCTCGGGGCGCCGTAGATGCCGCTGACGGACGCGACCATCGCGAGGGCGCCGCCGGTGCCCTGGTCGATCATGTGGCGGGCCGCGGCGCGACCGGTCCAGAGGTGGTGGCGCAGGTTGCGGGCGAGGTCGAGGTCCCACGCGTCGTCGTCGAGCTCGAACAGGCTGCCCCAGGCCGCGAGGCCGATCATGTTGATCACGACGTCGAGCCCGCCGTGGAACGAGGCCGCGTCGTCCACGAGCGACTCGGCCCGGGCGCGGTCGGTCACGTCGCCGCTGATCGCGAGCGCGGCCACGCCGAGGTCCGTGACCTCGGCCGCGACGGCATCGGCCCGCGCGGGATCGAGGTCGGCCACCACCACGGGGGCGCCCGCGCGGGCGAGCAGGAGCGCGCTCGCGCGCCCGATCCCGTAGCCGCCGCCGAGGACGAGGGTCCGCTTGCCTTGCAGTCCGAGCACGTTGGGGTCCATGGCGCGGAGCCTAAGCGGACCTCGGGACCGGACGCACAGACGCACTGTGGGTCGCGCACCCCACGCGGCGCGTGGGTGCGGGACGCGTCATCCTCTTCGGTCGGCAGTGCCGCCTGCGACGAGCGGGAGGCCGGTGAAGCGGTCGACGGTGGCGAACTCGGGGACCGGGTTGCGCCGCAGCCGGGTCGGCCGGTGCGTGGGCTCGCCGAGGGCGATCAGCGCGGCGAGGGCCCAGCCGGCGGGGGCGTCGAGCAGGGCGAGGGCCTCGGGCTCCCGCCGCACCGCGAAGGTGGTGAGCACGCCGCCGAGGCCGACGAGCCTGGCCGCGAGCAGCAGGTCGCGACAGAACGGGTAGATCGACGCGCCGGCCACCACGCCGTGGCGGTCGAGCTCGGCGTCCATCGCGGCGAGCCTCGTCAGGTCCACCAGCACCGCGAGGAGCGCCGGCGCGTCGGCGAGCTGCTCGAACGCGGGGATGCCGAGGTCCGCGGCCCCCGCTGCCGCGAGGTCGACGTCCCCCGGGCCGGGCCAGCGGCCGTGGTCGAACAGGCCGAAGGGCCGCTGGCCGGCGCGTCCGAGCGCGACGTACTCCTTGGCCGTGGCCACGGTGATCGCCCCGAGGCCGCGCCGGACCTCCGGGTCCTCGACCGACACCACGTGCCAGGGCTGCTGGTTGCCGCCGCTCGGGGCGAACCGGGCGACGTCGAGCATGCGGACCACCTCGGCCCGGGTCACGGGGCGGTCGGTGAACTCGCGCACCGCACCCGTGGTGCGCAGCGCGGTCTCGAGGTCGGGGACGGAGGCGGGGGCGGGGGTCTCGGCCATGCGCCATTGTGGTGCCCCGCGTGACATGCTCCCGCCCGAGACGGACGAGGGTCGATCCCGGAGGGACGCAGATGGCGAGTGCAGGGAACCGCTTCGACACCAAGGTGGCGCTGGTCACCGGCGCGGGCTCGGGCATGGGCCGGGCCATCGCGGTCCGGCTCGCGGCCGAGGGCGCGCAGGTGTTCGGACACGACATCAACGCGAACGGGCTCACCGAGACCGAGCAGATGGTCACCGATGCCGGTGGCCGGATGCTCGTGCGTGACGGCGACATCTCCGAGCGCGCCGAGTGCGTCGAGATGGTGGCCGACTGCGTGAGCGCGTACGGCCGGATCGACGTCGTGGGCAACGTCGCGGGTGTCGCGCGCGCGGAGCACTTCGTCGACGTGAGCGAGGACGCGTACCGCTGGATGATGGGCGTCAACGTCGACGGCCCCTTCTTCGTCGCGCAGGCGGTGATCCCGCACCTGCTCGAGACCGGCGGCAACCTGGTCAACATCGCGTCCAACGCGGGGCTGATGGGACAGGCCTACACGGTGGTGTACTGCATGTCGAAGGGCGCGGTCGTGCAGATGACCCGCTCGCTCGCGATGGAGTACGTGAAGACGTCGATCCGCGTGAACGCGATCGCGCCCGCGGGCATCAACACGACGCTCACGACCAACTTCGCGATCCCGTCCGACGTCGACTTCGAGCTCATGGCGCCGTACACCGGCTACCGGGGCATGGGCGAGGCCGAGGACATCGCCGCGCTGTTCGCGTTCCTCGCGTCCGACGAGGCCTCCAACATCCACGGTTCGATCATCTCGAGCGACCGCGGCGTCACCGCGGGCTGAGGGGGGCCACCATGCCGTTCATCCAGGTCGCCATGGGCGCCGGACGCACGCCGGAGCAGAAGCGGGCGATGCTCGACGGGATCGTCGCCGCGGTGCACGAGTCCACCGGGGCCGCGATCGACTCGATCCGCGTGTGGATCGTGGAGCTCGACCCCGACGAGGTGATGGTCGGGGACGAGTCCCTGGCCGAGAAGCGCGCCCGGTCCTGACGGATCGCCCGTGGCCCTGCCCCGTTCCCAGTCCGTGGCCGTCGACGGCCGGCGGCTCCACTTCCTCGAGTGGGGGAGCACCGACGCGCCGGCGGTGCTGATCCTCCACGGCTTCACCGGGCACGCGTGGCAGTCCGACCATCCGGCCCAGGTGCTCGCCGACCGGTTCCGCGTGCTCGCCCTCGACCAGCGGGGCCACGGCGACTCCGACCGGGCCGACGTCTACGGCTCGGTGCCCATGGCCGCCGACGTGATCGGGTTCCTCGACGCGATCGGCGTGGCCCAGGTCGCGCTCGTGGGCCACTCGCTCGGCGGCATCGTCGGCACGTGCGTGACCGCACTGCACCCCGAGCGGGTCACGCGCTTGGTGCTCGGCGACATCGGACCGGAGGTCGCGTCGGAGGGCGCGGCCCGCATCCGGCGCAACGTCGCCGAGCGCGACGTGTTCACGAGCGCCGACGACGCGTTCGGCACGCAGATGGCGTTGAACCCCACGGCCAACCCGATCGCGCTCCGGATCCGGGTCGAGCACAACCTCGTCGCGCAGCCCGAAGGCACCCTCACCTGGAAGTACGACCCGGCGCTGCGCGCCGGCTCGGCGCGTTACGAGAACTACGCCACCGACGAGCAGTGGGCCTTCTTCGCCGGGATCGCCGTGCCCGTGCTGATCCTGCGCGGCGAGCTGAGCGACGTCCTGTCGCCCGAGATCGCCGAGCGGATGCTCGCGGCGAACCCGAACGCCGCGCTGGTCACGCTCCCCGGCTCGGGTCACAGCATCGCCACCGACGCCCCCGACCTCGTCGCCGCCGCCCTCTCGGACTTCCTCGTCGCCTGAGCTCAGGCGGTGCGGAAGGTCGCGCCCTGGGAGTTGAAGAAGAACCCGCCGGTGACGGCGAGCGCCGTCTTGGCTCCGGGGGTCTGGCGGTCGCCCGCCTCGCCCCGCAGCTGCACCACGGCCTCCCGGATGTGGCCCGAACCGCGGGTCGCGCCCTCGGAGAGCGAGCCGCCGTGTGGGTTCATCTGGACCCGGCCGTTGATGAGGACGCGGTTGGACGCCTCGTCCCAGTGCTCCTCGAGGAACCGGCCCGCCCCGCCCGGTCCGCACCAGCCCGCGTTCTCGATCCATCCCGCGGTGATCACGGTGAAGCCGTCGTACGGGCAGAACACGTCGAGGTCGTCGATCCAGAAGTCGCTCTTCGCCTTCAGCGCGTCGATCACCACGTGCTGGCCGTGGTGGTCGAGGCCCGGGAGCTGGTCCTCGTCGTTGGGGGTCACGAGCCCCACGGTCGTCGCGTGCACGAGCACCGGGGTGTGCGGGAGGGAGCGGGCGCGGTCGGCGGTCGTGAGCACGAAGGCGTCGGCGCCGTCGACGGGCAGGTCCATGTCGAGCATGCACAGCGGCTCACGGACCATGCGGGCCGCGTAGTAGTCGTCGAACGTGAGCGGGGTGGTGATCGCGGCGAGCGGGTTGTGCGCCGCATTGGTGCGCATGTTCACCGCGATGCGGGCGAACGCGTCGCGCGACACGCCGTACTCGGCGAGGTAGCGGCTGGCCCACGCGGCGTACCCGGCCGCGTTGGCGATGCTCTCGGGGGCCGCGGCCATGCCCGTGACGAGATGACGGCGGAACGGGTCGTTCGCCGCCGACCGGGAGGCCCACGGCAGCCGCATGTACGGGTAGACGACGACGACGTTGTCGCACGCGCCGCTGAACACTGCGTTCACGGCGTCGGTGAACGCGAACATCGCGACGGGCGCGGGCCGCGAGAAGTGCGTCACGCGGGGGAGCCCGAGGGCCGAGGCCACGACGTTGGGGCCCGGGCCGCCGGGTTCGCCGGGCATCACGATGCCGTCGATGTCGGCGGCGGTGAGGCCCGCGTCGCGGATCGCCGCGATCGCGGCGTCGCACGCGTTGGCGAGGGCGGTGCGGTCGCTCGAGCGCGAGAAGCCGGTGCTCCCCACGCCCACGACCGCCACTTGGTCCTTCACGGGGTTGCGCCCGCGGTGGTGGGAGGCCAGCGGGCTCATCGGGCCACCGCCTCGGCCTCGACCACGCGGAACGCGGGGAACGGCACGCCGTTGCGCTCGATCCAGGCGAGCTCGACCGGCTGGCCCACGGCGAGCGTCGCGGCGTCGGCACCGACGACGGTGGAGGTGAAGCGCACGCCGGGATGCTCCTCGAGCTCCACGGTCGCCACCGGGTAGGGACCCGCGGCGTAGTCGACCCCCGGGGCGGGCGGGCCCTGGTGGAGGAGGATCAGGAGGAAGACCGTGCCGCGCCCGCTGACGGGCGCGGAGTCGACGGCGGCCGACCAGCACTTCGGGCACACGGGTCGGGGCGGGAGGAAGTGGTGCCCGCAGTCGGTGCAGTGGCTCACCCGCAGCTCGTGGGCGAGCCAGCCCCGGTAGAAGTCGGCGGTGTCGCGGTCGACGACGAGCGGCGCGTACGCGTCGACGAGCGCGCCGTCGCCCAGTTCGGAGGTGGTCATGGCGTCAGGATCGCTCAGGTGAGCACGTCGGCGCCAAAGCCGGCGATGAGGTCGCAGTACTCGGCCCGGCTGCGCGCCGGGATGTGCACCGCGAGCATGGTGACGCCGATCGCGGCGAACTCGTCGACGACCTGGCCGAACGCGGCGGCGTCCCAACCGGGGGTGCCGTACCCGTCGGCGCCGACCGGCGAGAACATCACGTCCGCCAAGGTGCGACCGTGGAGGGCTTCGAGCTCGTGGGCCTCGTCGAGCCGGGCCGCGAGCTGCTCGACCGTGATGAGCGCGGACGTCTTGCGGCGCGCCGCGTGGCTGGCGGGGTTGGGGAACGGCATCCAGCCATCGCCGAGCTCGACCGCGCGACGCAGGGCGCGACGCGAGTTGCCCCCGATCCACACGGGCGGGTGGGGCTGCTGCGCGGGGCGCGGACGCATCGTGTGCGTGGCGCCGGACGCCGCGACCGCCACCCCGTCCTGGGTCCACGCGGCCTTCATCGCGGTGATCGCAGCGTCGAAGCGGTCGTTGCGGTCGGCGAACGACGCGCCGACGGCGGCGAACTCGGGCTCGAGGTACCCGGCGCCGCATCCGAGGATGAGCCGCCCGCCCGACAGCACGTCGACGGTCAGCGCGGTCTTCGCGAGCACGTAGGGGTTGTGGTACGGCACGACGCAGAGGTTGGTCAGCACGCGCAGGCGCGTGGTGGCCGCCGCCGCGACCGCGAGCGTGACGAACGGGTCGAGCGCGTGGTGGCCACCGCTGGCCATCCACTCGTCCTCGGGGAAGGGGTGCTCGGTCACGAACACCGCGTCGAACCCGGCCGCCTCCGCGGCGCGGGCGACGGCCGCGACGCCGGGCCCGGACGTGAACTCGTCCCCGAGGTCCACGTGGTCGGTCTGGAGCGAGACGCAGAACTGCATCCCGCTTCACTACCACACCCCTGTTTGGACCGTTCGTCGGCCCCTGGGCCGACGAAACGTCCAAACAGGGTTCCGCGGGGAGTCATAGGGTGACCGCCATGGCCGAGCTGGTGATCCGAGCGGGGACGGTCGTCGACGGGACCGGGGCGCCCGCGTACCGCGGAGACGTGGCCGTCGCCGACGGTCGTGTGGTGGCGGTGGGTCCCGCCGTCGACGCGGGAGCCGGCGACGCTGCGGTGATCGACGCCGACGGGCTCGTGGTGGCGCCCGGCTTCGTCGACCTGCACACGCACTACGACGCGCAGCTGTTCTACGAGCCCGAGCTGTCGCCGTCGCCGCTGCACGGGGTGACCACGGTGGTCGGGGGCAACTGCGGCCTCACGCTCGCGCCGGTCAACCCCGGCGACGAAGCCTGGCTCACGCGCCTGCTCGCGCGCGTCGAGTCGATCCCGGTTCCCGCGCTCGAGGCCGGGCTCGCGTACCGCTGGCGGACGTTCCCGGAGTTCCTCGACGTGGTCGACCGCGCGCCGCTCGGCCCCAACATCGGCTTCCTCGTCGGGCACTCGGCACTGCGGCGCGCGGTGATGGGGGAGGCTGCGTCGTCGGACGCGGCGACCGACGCTCAGCGCGTCGCGATGGAGGCGCTGCTCGACGACGCGCTCGCGGCCGGCGGGTTCGGGTTCTCCACGGCGAACGCGGCGACGCAGGTCGACGGCGACGGCCGCCCGACCCCGCCCAACTTCGCGACGCGCGACGAGTTCGTCGCGCTCGCCGCGGTGTGCGGCCGGCACCCGGGCACGGTGATCGAGTTCATCCCCGACTCGTTCCTCTCCGGCTTCAGCGACGACGAGGTGGAGCTGATGGCCGACATGTCGGCCGCGGCGAACCGCGTCCTCAACTGGAACAAGCCCCTCGTCAACCCGAGGATCCCCGACCTCCACGAGCGCCAGCTGCGCGCGTGCGCCGTCGCCGAGGCCCGCGGCGGGCGCGTCGTGCCGATGATGACGCCGCAGAACGGCCTCATCCAGCACGACTTCGAGCCCGGCTACGTGTTCCGGGCGATGCCGGGGTGGGGCTGGCTGTTCGAGCTCGACCCCGACGCGCGCCGCGACGCGCTGCGCGACCCCGCGAACCGCGACCGGCTCGAGCGCACCGCAGCCGAGGCCACGGCCGGTCTCGCGCTCGTGGTGCGCAACTGGCAGAGCTACCGGGTGAGCGAGGTCGCCGATCCCGCGCACGCGGACCTCGTCGGCCGCCGCCTGGTCGACCTGGCCGACGAATGGGGCTGCACGCCCTTCGCGGCGATGGCCGAGGTGGTCGTCCGGGCCGGGATCACCGCCGCCTTCGTGCGCCCGCAGTTCGCGGCCGACGACGAGTGGTCGTGGGGGGCGCGGCGCGACCTCCTCACCGACCCGCGGGTGCTGCTCCAGGCGTCCGACGCCGGCGCGCACCTCGACATGATGTGCGGCGCCGCGTACCCGTCGGAGTCCTGGGCCGAGCTGGTGCGCGAGCGGGGCCTGTTCACGATCGAGGAGATGGTGCGCCACCTCAGCGGCGCGCCCGCGGCGCTCTACGGGCTCCACGAGCTCGGCCGGATCGCCCCCGGGGCGCGGGCCGACCTCGTGCTCCTCGACCCCGACACCTTCGGACCCACCGGGATGCAGACCCGCCACGACCTCCCGGGCGGCGCGGCCCGGTTGCACTGTGGGGCCACCGGGGTGGTCCGGGTGCTGGTCAACGGCACGGAGCTGGTGCGCGACGGCGCGTTCACCGGCGCGACCCCGGGCCGCCTGCTGCGCTCCGGCCGCGACACCGTGACCGTCTCCGCCCGCCCCTGAGACGTCGCGGTCGGATCTGCGCGAGCATGCGGGGGACGACGAGGTCAGCCCGGCTCGGGGGACCACCGGGCCGCATCCGAGGGGGCACGACGAATGGCACGCACCTACCGAGTGATCTCCGGCGACGGTCACCTGGAGATCCCGCCGGAGCCGTGGATCAAGCACGTGCCCGACGAGCACCGTGACCGCGCGCCGCGCCTCGTGGCGCTGCGTGAGGGTGGTCACGGCTGGATCGTGGAGGGCAGCCCGCTGATCCACAACGGTCAGAACGTCACCGCCGGCCGGCCGGTGAAGGTGCGCGGCGGCTCGTACTGGGAGCCCGACGGCACGCCGTTCCCCGGCACGGGCGACGCCGCCCAGCGCCTGCGCGAGCAGGACCAGGACGGCATCGACGCCGAGGTGCTCTACCCACCGGTGTTCATCAGCCGGTTCATCGAGAACATCGAGGACCGTGAGGCGTACGTCGCGATGGTGCGTGCGTACAACGACTACCTCACCCAGGACTACTGCTCCGTCGCCCCAGACCGGCTCCTCGGCAACGCGATCATCCCGTCGAGCGGCATCGAGGACGCGATCGCCGAGCTCAAGCGGGTGAAGGAGCTCGGCGCGGCGGGCGTGTACCTGTCGTCGTTCCCGGCGGGCGCGGGCGAGCCCAGCCCCGACGACGACGCGTTCTGGCACGCGGCGCTCGAGCTCGGCATGCCGATCGCGCTCCACGCCGCACTCGGCGTGCGCAACAACCCGCTCCTCGCCGAGTCGGCCAAGGGCAAGTTCACGCTCGAGTGGTCGATGCTGGGCCGCACCAACAACGTCGCGGTCGTCGGCATCGTGCGCATGATCCTCACCGGCCTGTTCGACCGCATCCCCGAGCTCCAGCTCTACTTCGCCGAGAGCAACGCGAGCTGGATCCCGAGCGCGCTCTACATGGTCGACGACTCCTACGGCGTGTTCAAGGAGTGGTACGGCGCCGACCTCGCGATGAAGCCGAGCGAGTACGCGTGGAAGCACTGCAACTTCGGCATCGTGCGTGACCCGGTGGCCATGCGCATGAAGGACCTGCTCGACCTCGACCACATCATGTGGGGATCGGACTTCCCCCACTCGGTCGGCTCGTTCCCCGAGAGTCGGGCGTGGATCGAGGAGATCTTCGGTCCCTGCACCGCCGAGGAGCGGCACAAGATCCTCGTCGACAACCCCTGCCGGTACTTCGGGCTCGACCCCGACGCCGACATCACCCCCACTCCTTCCTGAGGAGGAGCACCGCATGCCCGAGCGCACCGCGTACGCACCCGGCACCCCGTCGTGGGTGGACATCGGCACCGACCTCGACGGCGCCATCCCCTTCTCCACGGGCCTGTTCGGCTGGGCCGCCGAATCGGCGGGCGAGGAGGCCGGCGGGTACGGCATCTTCATGAAGGACGGCAAGTCGATCGCGGGCTACGGGCCGCAGCAGAACCCGGGCCCGCCCGTGTGGTCGTCCTCCGTGACCGTCGCGGACCTCGAGGCGGCCGCGGCTGCGGTCACCGCGGCCGGCGGCACCGTGCTGGTCCCCCCGATGGACGTGATGACCGCGGGGCGCATGGCCGTGTGCATCGACCCCCAGGGTGGCTTCTTCTCCCTCTGGGAGGCGCGCGACCACATCGGCTCGGAGATCGTGAACGAGCCCGGTGCGTTCTGCTGGAGCGAGATCCAGAGCCGCGACATCGAGGGCTCGAAGGCGTTCTACGGCACCGTCTTCGGGTGGGAGGCCGTCACCCACGAGATCGGCCCGCCGATGGGCTCGTACACCGAGTTCTCGCTGGGGGGCGAGACCATCGCGGGCGGCATGCCGATGCCGCCGATGGTCCCAGCCGAGGTGCCCACGTACTGGCTCGTGTACTTCGCGGTCGAGGACTGCGAGGAATCCGTGGCCCGGGCCACCGAGCTCGGCGCGACCGTGCTGGTTCCCCCGATGGACGTGCAGGCCGGCCGCTTCTCGGTCCTGATGGACCCCCAGGGGGGCACCTTCGCGATCATCCGCCTGGCCCCGTAGCCCGCGGTATTCGCGCACTTTGGTCGTCGGTGTGAGAAACTGATGCCGATACGCGCATCCAAACCCCCCCGGTGCGCGGTGTCGCTCCCCGGAAAGGCGCGCGGATGACCGGCTCTCGGCTGCTCACCACCTCGGGGCGGCCCATCCGGGTCGCCGGCCGGGGCGTCGGGCTGTTCGTGTGCGCCGTCCTCGCCCTCGCCGCCCTCCCCGGACCCGGTGTCGCCCAGACGGCCGACGAACCGCTCCCCGTCGTCACCGCGGTCGCGACCGACCCGGACACGACCGAGGCGGGGGACGCCGGTTCGGTCGAGATCTCCCGAACGGGGCCAACCGACGCGGCGCTTCCCGTCAACTACACGACGGTCTACGGCGACGCCGATCGCTTCAGCGACTACGACCACCCGGCCGTCGGGACCCCGGGCGGCGCCACGACAGTGACCCACACCGTCACGATCCCGGCTGGTGCCGCGAGCGCGGTGCTCGTGTTCAACCCGCGTGACGACGCGATCCCGGAGCAGCCCGAGACGATCGTGGTCGCGCTCAGTCACAACGAGTTCCGCTACGTGATCGGCGATCCCTCGTTCGCGACGATGACGATCGAGGACGACGAGGCGCCCACGGTGCCGGCGGCGCCGACGCGGCTGGTCGCGACGGCGGTCGATGTCGACCGGGTGAACCTTGCCTGGACCGACATGTCCACCAACGAGCTCGACTTCGTCATCGAGCGCCGGACCGCGTCGGACGTCGACTTCGTCGAGCTCGCGACCGTGCCCGCCGCGCGCGTGGTCTACGCGGACGATCTCGCGGAGCCCATCGACGTGGTCGGGCCGGTCGTGTACCGGGTGCGCGCCGTCAACGACACCGGGGCCTCGGACCCGTCCGGCGAGGCCACGGCGACGCCCGGCGTCGTGCGCAACGGGATGTCCGACGTCGTGGCCGCCGAAGAGGAGGGCCGCTACAAGGGTTGGCCCGCCAACGGCGGGATGTGGTCCTGGGACGACGAGATCGTGGTGCTGTACGAGGACGGGATCTTCCGTCCCTTCGACTACGGCCACGCGATCTCCTTCCACGAGCCCTCGGATTCCGAGCAGGCGCGCAGCACCGATGGGGGGCTGACGTGGACGATCGAACGGTCCCCGATCGTCAAGCCGGGTGAGCCCGGCTTCCCCGAGGACGGCTCCGGTGGGCCGCCCGTCACGGACCTGACGACGCCCGTCGACTTCACGGCTCCGGACTTCGCCCTGTTCGTGCAGTCGTCGAACAAGGACTACGGCCAGTCCCACTGGTACTACACGACGGATCGCGCCCGGACGTGGAACGGCCCGTATCGCCTCCCGGGCTTCGGCTACCCGACGGTCAACGCTCGCACCGACTACGTCGTGAACGGTCCGAACGACATCCAGCTCACGCTCAGCGGAACGATGCGGACCAACGACGAGGGCATGTCGTACCCGTTCCTGGTGCGCACCACCGACGGCGGGCTCACGTGGTCGACGGTGTCGCGCGTGGGCCCGTCGCCCACCGTCCAGAGCTCGACCGTGCGCATCCACGATGCCTCGCTCCGCACCGTCGCTCGGGACGGGAGGGTCTACGCGTCCGAGGACAACGGGACGACCTGGACGCAGATCTCGAACGTCGGCACGACGGCCGGACCCAACACCCTCGTCCGGCTCGACGACGGTCGTCTCGTGGCGATCTACGGCTACCGGTCACCCCCGTTCGGGATCCGCGCGCAGCTCAGTGCCGACGATGGGGCCACGTGGGGTCCCGAGACGGTGGTGCGCGACGACGGTGGCTCGGCCGACCTGGGGTACACGCGTGCCATCGTGCGGCCTGACGGTCGGATCGTCACCGCGTACTACTACAACACCGACGCCCAACGCGAGCGCAGCATCCAGGTGACGATCCTCGACCCGGACGTCGTCTTCGGTCCCGGTCCCGAGACGCAGCCGGACCCGGTGCCGCTCCCCCCGACGCCCGATGCCCCGGTCGGCCCCGCCCAGGTCGGCGCGACCGTGTCCACCGTGACGATCGGGCTGACGGATCCGGCCGACGGGGACCTCTCGAACTACCAGTACTCGACCGACAACGGGCAGACATGGTGCGTGCTGAACCCGGGGGACGTCGCCAGCCCGGTCACCATCACCAACGTGTCGAACCTCGCCTGCAACGGCGCGGCGCTGGCTTCCAACAGCTCCTACCCGGTCCGGCTCCGGGCCGTGAACGCCGGGGGAGCGAGCGCACCGTCGGACCTGGTGGCCACGAGGACGACGCCCAAGGGGCCCACCGCAGTGGTCCAGGCCGGCGCGGGCAACACCTCCGTGAGACTCGGCTTCACCGCGCCGACTGGCAACACCGCGATCTGGAACTACCAGTACTCGACCGACAACGGCGCCAGCTGGTGCTCCTTCGACCCCGGCGATCGCAGCCCGCCCGTGACGATCACGAAGCAGTCCAACGCCACCTGCACCGGGAGCGCGCTCGCGAGCCGCACGGCGTACGGGATGCGGCTGCGCGCGGTGAACGGCGCCAACCCCTGGAACGTCGGCGTCACGTCGCTGACGGTCGTGGGCACCACCACCGCGTTCGCACCCACCAAGCTGGCGCGCAGCTCCTCGACCGCTTCCTCGGTGACGATCGGCTTCGCCGCGCCGCCCGGCCCGGCGCCGCTGTCCAACTACCGGTACTCGACGGACGGCGGCATCACGTGGTGTCCGTTCAGCCCGGCGGATGTCGCCAGCCCGGTCATCGTGGCGAAGGTCTCGAACTCCAGCTGCACGGGCGCCGCGCTGGCCGCGAACAAGACGTACCCGATCAAGCTGCGCGCGGTCGACGCCGGTGGCAACGGCACCGCCTCGGCAACGCTGTCGGCGACCACGCTCCCGGGCCCGCCGAAGAACCTCACGGGCACCGTCGGCCTGAAGGCGGTGACGCTGTCGTGGACGGCGCCGTCGACGGCAGGCGGCCTCCCCGTCACCGACTACGTGGTCCAGTACTCCCGCGACAACGTCACCTGGGCAACCTTCGCCGAGGGCGCTTCGACGGGGACGTCGACCACGGTGAAGGGTCTCGTCTCCGGCGCGCGCTACTACTTCCGAGTTGCCGCGCGCACCGCGGTGGGGCAAGGCGCCGCGGTCAGCAGCGCCCCGACGACCTACACCCCGCGGTAGCCGTCCGGGTTACGATTCCCCACGCCGCGGCGGACGTGCGCCCGTGCGCCCGTGCGGGGAGGGGGACATGGTGACGACGGTCGACGGCCGTCCCGACATCGACTTCCACGATCTCGACCGGTTCCCGGTCGAGTGCCGGTCGTGGTTCCGGTGGCTGCGCGACCACGATCCCGTGAGCTTCCATCCCGGGCCGCCGGTGCAGCCCGAGAACTCGGGCTTCTGGTCGCTGGTGCTCCACGAGGACCTCGCCCGCGTCCACCGCGACTGGCGACACTTCTCCAGTGAGGGGGCCGACGGGTCGGGCTCGGTCACCGGCGGGGACGCGATCCGCGACATGAGCCGGGCCGACGGCGTCGGCACGATGATGATCGTCACCGACCCGCCCAAGCACACGGCCTACCGCAAGCTCGTGAACCGGGGCTTCACGCCGCGCGGTGTCGCGGCGCTCGAGCCCCGCCTCCGGGCGGTCACCCGTGCCGCGATCGACGCCGTGGCCGGCCGCGGCGAGTGCGACTTCGTGCAGGACCTCGCGGCGATGGTGCCGTTGCAGGCGATCGGCGAGCTGCTGGGTGTCCCCGAGGCGGAGCGTGCGCCGCTCGTCGAGTGGACGAACGCGATCGCGTCGCCGGAGGGGGACACCCCGGCAGCGGAGTACGCCGCGCTCACCGACGCGAAGCAGCAGCTCTTCGCGTACGCGGCGACCCTCGCCCGCAGCAAGCGCGCGAGCCCCGAGGCCGACCTCGCGAGCCGGCTGCTGATGGGCGAGGTCACGCTGTCGGACGGGTCGACGCACCGCCTGTCCGACGGCGAGTTCGAGATGTTCATGCTGCTGCTGATCTTCGGCGGCAACGAGACGACCCGCTCCGCGATCTCGGGCGCGGTGGTGGCGTTCTCCGAGTTCCCCGACCAGTGGGAGCGGCTCCGGCGCGACCGCACGTTGATCCCGACCGCGGTGGAGGAGATCCTGCGGTACACCTCACCGGTGGCGAGCATGCGCCGCACGGTCACCGGTCCGGTCACGCTGCACGGCGTGCGGCTCGACCACGGTGACCGCGTGGTGATGTGGTATCCGGCGGCCAACCGCGACGAACGGGTCTTCGGTCCGACCGCGGAGGCGTTCGACGTCGGTCGCACCCTGAACGACCATCAGGCGTTCGGCGCCGGCGGCCCCCACTTCTGCCTCGGGGCATGGCTGGCCCGGCTCGAGCTGCGGCTGCTGCTCGAGGAGCTGCTCGAGCAGATGCCCGATCTCCACGTGGCCGGCGAGGCCGAGTGGGCCCGGTCGAACCTGATCCTGGGCCCGATCCACCTCCCGGTGGCGTTCTCGGCCTGACCGGGGTCGGGGCGGCGGGACCGGGGGCGCCGTGGGCGATCCCGGCGCTTCCTGCAACACTGAGGCCCATGGGGCGCAAGTGGCTCGTGGGCCTGGCGGCCCTCGCCGTGATCAGCGTCGCCCTCGTCGGACCCGTCGGGACGGCGGGCGCGGCAGCGAGGTCGCGCCCCGGAACGGTGACCGTCCTGGTGGACGGCGTGCGGACGAAGGTGTCCGCGGCGCGCCCCACCGCGGCCCGAGCGCTCACGCGGGCCGGCGTGGTGCCCCACGACGGCGTCCTGCGGGCCGCGGTGAGCGGCACGGTGATCGACCCGCTCTACGAACACGCCTACATCACCGTGAACGGCCGGCCCGCGTCGATGGACACGAAGCTGCGGCGGGGCTGGCGGGTCGATGTCGTGAACGGGACGGACGCCGTGGAGGAGACGGCGACGCGCGAGGTCGCGGTGCCGTACGCGAACCAGGACAAGGCCGGGCAGCCGGGGTGGATCGCCGGGTCCGAGGGACTCGCGTCCGAGGTGTACGGCGTGGTGAGCGGCGAGGTGGTCACCCGCACCGTCCTGCGCGAGCCGGTGGCCGCGATCGAGTTCACGCGGCCTGCGGACGTGGGCGCGGGTTCGGCGGTGTTCCTCACGTTCGACGACGGACCCGATCCCACGTGGACGCCCCAGGTGCTCGACGTGCTGCGGGCGAACGGTGTGCAGGCCACGTTCTGCATGGTGGGTCGCTACGTCGCGGCCAATCCCGACCTGGTGCGGCGGGTCGTGGCCGAAGGCCACGCGCTCTGCAACCACACGCAGAACCACGCACGGCTCGACGCGCTCGCGGCCGCCGCGGTGGAGACCGAGATCGGCGCGGCGTCGGCCGCGATCGAGGCCGCGGCGGGCGTGCGCCCGTCCGTGTTCCGGATCCCGTACGGGCGTGGGAGCCCCACGGTGTCGGCGGTGATCGCGAAGGTCGGGATGTCCAACCTCGGCTGGACGGTCGACCCGTCCGACTACACGCGCCCGGGCGCCGCGGTCATCGTGGCCCGGGTGGCCCAGGCGGTCCGCCCGGGCTCGATCGTGCTGTTCCACGACGGCGGCGGCGACCGGTCCCAGACCGTGGCCGCGATCGCCCAGCTCATCCCCGCGCTGAAGAGCGCGGGCTACACCTTCGGCCGCCCCTGAGCGGACACCGAGAGGCGCTGCTCACCGTCGCGTGGCGACGGTCGGCGACGCCTCGTCGGTCGAGGCGCTGCTCACCGTCGCGTCAGGCGGGGGTCCAGCGCACCGGGAGGTGCTTGACACCGTTGCTCGAGATCGCCCGCATCTTCACGGCCGGTCCGGTGACCTCGAGGTCGGGGAGGCGCTGGTAGAGCGTGGCCAGCATCACGCCGATCTCGACCTTGGCCAAGTTCGCGCCGAGGCAGTAGTGCGGTCCGCCAGCGCCGAAGGTGAGGTGGTCGTTCGGGGTCCGGGTGACGTCGAAGCGCCACGGGTCCTCGAACGCCTCGTCGTCGTAGTTGCCCGACCGGAACCACATCACGACCTTGTCGCCCTCCTTGACGGGCGCACCGGCCACCTCGATGTCGCGCAGCGCCGTGCGGCGCATGAGGTTGACCGGGGTCGAGTAGCGCAGGATCTCGTCGGCGGTCGTCATCGCCCGGGCCTGGGGGTCCGCGAGGAAGCGCTCCTTCTGCTCCGGGTGCTCCTGGAACAGCCGGACGCCGTGCGAGATCGCGTTGCGTGTCGTCTCGTTGCCGCCCACGAGGAGCAGCTTGACGAACTCGGCGAAGTCCTCCATCGAGATCATCGTGGGGTTGCCGTCGTCGTCGGGCACCTCGGCGTTGACGATCGCGGAGGTCACGTCGTCCGACGGGTGCTCGCGGCGGAGGCGACCGAGGTGCTTCGCGTAGTCCTCGATCGCGTCCGACGCCGCGACCATGTCATGGACCGTGCCGCCGTACTCGGGGTCGGACGGGGCGATGAACGCGTTCGTGTGCCGCTGGACCATCTCCTGGTCCTCGAACGGGACGCCGAGCATGGTCGCGATCACCTGGCCGGGGAGCTTCGCGGCGATGTCGGTGACGAGGTCGCCCTCGCCCCGCGCCGCCACCTCCTCCACGATCCGGCGGGCCTGCGCGCCGATGTTCTCCTTGAGGCGCCCGACCATCCGCGGCGTGAAGCCGCGGTTGACGATGAGGCGGTACCGCGTGTGCACCGGCGGATCCATGTTGATGATCGATGTGCGGACCGGGTAGTCGAAGATGCCCACCGCGGGCACGCTCGTGAACGAGTCGTAGTCTCGGCTGATGCCGAACATGTCGCGGTGACGCACGAACGACCAGAAGCCCGGGCCGGGCGGCAGCCCTTCGGGGGTCTGCTCGGCGTCGAACCCGACGGGACGGTCACGCCGCAGCAGGGCGAAGATCGCGTCGAGGTCGTCGCGCAGGAACGTGTCGGGATTGCCCAGCTCGATCTCGTCGACGGTGAGCGCGGTCTCCGGGACGATCGTGGTCATGCCCGCGCCTCCAGTGTGCGGCTGCGGACGACCCGGCCCGGGCGTGCCCCGGTGTCGGTGCCGGCCCGCTGGACCACCTCGCCCGCCACGACGGTGGCGACGATGCCGTCGGTGCGCTGCACGATCCGCTTCGCGCCGGTGGGCAGGTCGTGGACGATCTCGACCGGGTGCGGGTTGATGCCGTCGGGGTCGAGCACGTTGAGGTCGGCCTTGTACCCGGCCGCGACAACGCCGCGGTCGTGCAGGCCGAACAGCCGGGCCGGCTCGCTCGTGAGGACGCGGATCGCGGTCTCGAGCGGCAGCGTGCCCCGCGGCCGCTCGCGCACCCAGTACGACAGCACGAAGCTCGGGTAGCCGCAGTCGCAGATCACGTCGACGTGCGCGCCACCGTCGCCGAGTCCGAGCACGCTCATCGGGTGGGCCATCAGCTCGAGGCTCGCGTCGAGCGACCCCGGGTAGCCGCCGAGGAAGTAGTGCACGAGCGCTTCGCCGTCCTCCGCGATGGTCCAGTCGTAGAGGAGGTCCTGGGGGTCGCGCCCGGCGGCGGCCGCCTGCGCGGCGAGGCTCGTCGCGGGGTCGGGCTCCTGGTCGGGGAGCGGTCTCGACGGGAACACGGCGTCGGCCTGACCGAGCATCAGCTCGGCGAGCCGGGGCGTGCCGGGTGTGGTGATCTCGGCGAGGATCGCGGCCTTCACCCCGGGATCGGCCATCCGTGCCGCGCGGTCGGCGACGGGAAGGTCGACGAGCGCGGTGTACGAGGGTCGGCCGAGGAACGGGTGCAGGGTGCGCAGCCCGCAGAGCAGGCCCTGGCGGTGGCAGCCGACCTGCGGGAAGAGTCGTGCGCCCGTCGCGTTCTCGCGAACGAGGCGTGCGAGCCGGTCGCGCCACTCCTCGGAGCCGTTCGTAGACGCCCCGAACGGGAAGGTCACCGCGAGACCGGTCTCGCGCGAGAGCCGGCTGATCCAGTCGATCTGCGCGTCCCACACGGCGCGGTCGCCTCCGGCGGCCTGGGGCAGGATCGTCGAGAAGACGGCGTCGGGCGAGCCCGCGGCCACCGCGTGGGCGAGGGCGAAGATCTCGTCGAGATCGGCGAACGTCCCGGGTACCTCGCGGCCGTCCTTGGCCTTGTGCATCTCGAGCCGGTTCACGGAGAGCCCGATCGCGCCGGCCGCGACGCCGGCCTGCACGATCTCGGCCATGCGCGCGACGTCGTCGGCGGTGGCAGGCTCGTTCGCCGCGCCGCGCTCGCCCATGACGAAGGCGCGCACCGCGCCGTGCGCGATCTGCGCGGCGACGTCGAGCGCGTGGGGGAGCCGCTCGAGCGCGTCGAGGTACTCGGCGACGCTCTCCCAGCTCCAGCTGATGCCTTCGCGCAGCGCCGGTCCGGGGATGCCTTCGACTCCTTCCATCAGTCCGATGAGCCAGTCGTGGCGGTCGGGCGCGGCCGGGGCGAAGCCGACTCCGCAGTTGCCCATCACGACCGTGGTGACGCCGTGCCAGATCGACGGCGTGAGCAGCGGGTCCCAGGTGACCTGACCGTCGTAGTGGGTGTGCACGTCGACGAACCCGGGCGTGACCACCAGCCCGGTGGCGTCGAGCTCCTCGCGCCCCGCGTCGGGGACGACCCCCACCGTCGAGATGCGACCGTCGTCGATCGCGACATCGGCGGCCACGGGCGCGGCGCCGGTCCCGTCGATGACGCGGCCGTTGCGGATCACCAGATCGTGCACGAGGTCCCCCCTCCACCGGTGTCGAGCGAAACCTAGTGCCTTCCACGCGCCCCGGCTGCCGGGCTGAGTTACGGTGGGCCCCCGTGTCGAGCAAACTTCCCGCGAAGACCTACGAACGAGGGCTGCGGCGGTTGCAGCAGGAGCTCGTGGAGATGCAGTACTGGGTGCGCGAGACCGGCGCCCGGGTGGTGGTGCTGTTCGAGGGTCGTGATGCCGCAGGCAAGGGTGGCGCGATCCGCCGCATCACCGAGTACATGAACCCCCGGTTCGCGCGCGTCGTCGCGCTCGGCGTTCCCACCGAGCGCGAGGAGACGCAGTGGTACTTCCAGCGCTACGTGGAGCACCTGCCTGCCGCCGGGGAGATCGTGCTGTTCGACCGCAGCTGGTACAACCGCGCCGGCGTCGAGAAGGTGATGGGCTACTGCACTCCCGAGCAGCACCAGATCTTCCTGCGCCAGTGCCCCATCTTCGAGCGGCTGCTCGGCGACGACGGCATCCACCTCACCAAGTACTGGTTCTCGGTGAGCGACGAGGAGCAGGAGCGTCGCTTCGCGTCACGGATGCGTGATCCGCTGCGCCGGTGGAAGATCAGCCCGATGGACCTCGAGGCGCGCCTGCACTGGGTCGACTACTCGCGCGCCAAGGACGAGATGATGGTCCACACCGACACGCCGGAGTCTCCCTGGTTCACTGTGGAGGGCGATGACAAGCGCGCGGCCCGGCTGAACTGCATCGCGCACCTGCTGACGCGCGTGCCGTACGACACGACATCGACGCCTGACGTCCCGGACCTGCCGCCCCGTGGTCCCGACGGCGGCTACGTGCGCCCGGAGCGCGAGACGCTGCACTTCGTGCCCGACTACTCCGCCGCGCTGCGCAAGTAGGCGTCAGCCGATCACGCCGTCGGCGCGGAGGCGGAGCAGCTCCGCGTCGTCGCATCCGCAGCGCTCGCGCAGCACGGCGTCGGTGCTCGCGCCGAGGGTCTCGGCCGGGTCCGTGCCGAGCGCGACGTCGTCGATGCGGAACGGGAGGCGCGGGCCGAGGAAGCCGGTGGTGCCGGCGAGCGCGCCGTGGCCGAGCGGTTCGAGCGTGCCCAGCGCGGCGACGTGCGGGTCGCGACGCGCGATCCAGGGCGGTTCCACGGGCCCGGCGGGCAGGTCGCAGTCGTCGAAGGCCGCCATGCAGTCCGAGGTGGCGCGTGTCGCGCACCACGCCGCGACGGCCGCGGTGACGTCGGCGAGGACGTCACCGCGCCGGTCCGCGCGGGTGAGCGGCGCCAGGTCGGGCCGGCCGAGATGGTCGCACAGCTTCACCCACTGGTTGTCGTCGGTGAGCACGATCGCGACGTAGCCGTCGGCGGTCGGGAACGCACCGATCGGGCCGGCCCGCAGGTCGGTGTTGCCCGAACGCTCGGGGCGGCCGGCGTCCTCGTAGTGGTCGACGGGCTCGTCCCAGACCAGGTTGAGGAGCGACTCGAACATGGTCACGTCCACGAGCCGGCCCTGCCCGTCCTGATCGCGCTGGCGCAGTGCCGCCACGACGGCGAGCGCGGCGAACACCGAGGTCAGCTCGTCACCGATCATCACGCCCGACTTGACGGGTGGGCCGTCGGCGAAGCCCGTCTTGGCCATCAACCCCGACATCGCCTGCACGACGAGGTCCATCGCCGGCCGGTCGCGGTACGGGCCCGTGTGGCCGAAGCCGGTGACCGAGCAGTGGAGCAGGCGCGGGTTGGCGCCCTCGAGCGTCGTCCGCGAGAGCCCGAGCGCGTCCATCACGCCCGGGCGGAAGTTCTCCACGAGCACGTCGGTGTCGCGGAGCAGCTCGAGGAGCAGCTCCCGGCCACGCGGGTGCTTCACGTCGAGCACCAGGCTGCGCTTGCCCCGGGAGCGCCGCAGCGGGGCGAGCGGGATGTCGTGCGGCCCCCGGGGGCCGGAGTGCACTCCGCCGGGACCGACGAAGGGCGGGGTGGCCCAGGTGGCGTCCCCCCCGGGCGGCTCGACGCGCAACACCTCGGCACCGAGCGCCGCGAGGTAGTGGCACGCGAGTGGCCCCGAGACCATGCGGGCGAGGTCCAGGACGCGGACGCCGGCGAGGGGCCGGGTCACCCGGTGGCCCCGATCCCGGGCGCACCCCAGCGCGGTTCGCGCCCCTCGGCGATCGCCGCGGGACCCTCGATCGCGTCGGGATGACCGCGCCACGCGGCCTGGACCCCGTCGGTGTAGGTGAGGGCGTCCTCGATCGGGAGCGACTGGGCGGTCCACAGGGTTCGGATCATCCGCTCCACGGCGGCGGGGGAGTTTCGGGCGATCGCTGCGGCGTCGGCGAGCGCGGTTTCGATCAACGCGTCGGCCGGCGTGACCCGTTGCACGAATCCGGCGCGGAGCGCGTCGTCCGCCGTGAGCACGTCGTGGCGACCGAACATCGCCATGCGGAGCACCGCGGCGAACGACGCCCGTCGCGCGAGGGAGACCGAACCGCTCGCCACCACCATGCCCAGGCTCACGCCGGGGTTGGCGAATGTGGCGTGGTCGGCGGCGATGGCGAAGTCGCAGTCCCCGAGGAACCACAGGCCGCCGCCGAAGCAGCGACCGTTCACGGCCGTGAGGATGGGCTTCCACACGTCGAACTGCCGACCGGTGAAGCGCATCGGGGCCGCGTCGGACGCGACTGCGATCCGCGCGACCAGCGCGGGATCGGTGACGTCGGCACCGCTGGTGAAGCTGCGGTGACCCGCCCCGGTGACGACGACGGCCCGGATTCCGGCGTCTTCGCGCACCGTTCGCCACGCCTCGGGGAGATCGTGGAGCAGATCGTGCGCGGACAGCGCGTTTCCCTTCTCGGGCCGATCGAGGACGAGGAGCGCGGTCGTTCCGTCACGGTCGAGGCGTACGGGCATCCGCGGACACTACGCGAACCGCATCCCCCGAATCGGCTATCCCCAGCGTTGGGCGGCGTCGGGATCGATGCCGAGGCACATCTTGCCGATGAGCTCGTGGGCGAGCAGCGAGTTGCCGGGGTGGAAGCGGCCCATCCGCACGTCGCGGAACAGCTGCTCCATGCGGTGGCGCTTGAACGCGCCCGCGCCACCGGTGAGGTCGAGGGCGTGATCGACGATCTCGTAGGCGCGGTCGATCACGAACGAGCGCGTCGCGATCAGGCGCACCGGCCAGTCCTCGTGCGGCACGCCGGTCGCCCAGTCGCGGCACGTGCGCTCGAGCAGTGCCTCCGCCGCGTCGTACGCGATCCGCATGTCCGCGATGTTGTGCTGCACCTCGGGGTGGTGGGCCATCGAGTGGGTCAACGCGATCGACGTGCGCCGGGGGAGCTGCTCGACGATGAGGTCGAAGGCGCGCTTCGCGGCACCGAGGTACGTCGCGGAGAAGCCCATGAGCGCCCAGGCGAAGACCGAGAGGTGAAACGGCCCCGCGCCCGCGAAGCCGGCCGGGCACACGATCGCGATGTGGTCGTCGGGCACGAAGGCGCGGTCGAGCACGGTGTCCTGGCTCTGCGTCGCCCGCATCCCGAGGGTGTCCCACGTGTCGATCACCTGCACGCCCGGCGCGTCGCGCCGGACGAACCCGTGGACGACCCGGGGTGCGTCGGGGTCGGACGTGTCCATCGCGTGGAACCCGCCGAGCGTCCAGACGGGGGCGAGGCTGCCGAAGATCTTGTGGCCCGAGATCTCCCAGCCGCCGTCGACGCGGTCCGCCCGGGCGACCGAGAGCAGGAGGGTGATGTCGTTGCCGGCTTCACCGTGCAGCGCGCACAGGATCTCCCCGGCGGCCGCGGCCTCGAGGAGCCAGTGGCAGCTGGAGTCGCCGAGGCGGTCGAGGTCCGCGGCGACACCGGTCCAGTAGCAGTGCATGTTCGCGGCGAGCGCGGTCGCCGGTGCGACGTACGCCAGGCGGCGCACCAGGGCCACGTAGTCATCGAGGAGGAGGCCGGCGCCCCCGAGGTCGGTCGGGACGGCGGCGGCGAGATACCCGCTGCGCCGGAGCTCCTCGAAGTCCTCGGTGAAGAACCGGTTCTCCCGGTCGTACGCCGGAGCCCGCTCGTCGAAGCGCGCGAGCATGTCGTCGGGAAGCAGTTCCGTGGTCAGGGTCGTCATGGATCCCCCGTGGGCTCGACCTGCCCGTGGAGCCCTGTCCCCGCGTCCCTTGTACGCCTCTGACGGGCCGGGAGCAAGGGCGACCGCGCGCAGCGCGCCGTGGTCCGACCCCGAGGTCAGGTCTCGACGTCAGATCCCGAGGGCGTCGCGCGTGCGGTCGAGCTCGGCGGGGTCGCCAGTCGTGGGGACGAGGAACAGCTCGTGCGCGCCCGCGGCGCGGATGCCGTCGACCGCTGCGCGCAGCGCCTCGGGGGTGAAGCACGCGACGCTCTGCGCCCCGTACTGCCCCGCCGCCTCCCCGAAGACCTTCAGGTAGTCGTACGCGTACTGCCGGAGCCGGTCCTCGGCGTCGGGCCCGAGCGCGTACCAGATGCTCGTGGACAGGTGTGGGGTGTCCGCCCGCCCGGCCGCGGCCCAGGCCGTCTCGATGAGCTCGAACGCCCCGCGCACCGCGGCCTCGTCGCCGTCGAGGGTCCACGCGCCGTCGACGCCGTCGGCCCAGCGCGCCGCGCGGCCGATGGCCTTCGGGCCGAGCGCACCGGCGATCAGCGGGGGGCCGCCGTCCTGGACCGGCGGGGGTCCGACGGGATCGGCGCCCGGGAAGGGGGGCTCGCCCGCCCAGATCCGTCGCATCGTCGCGACCTGCTCGTCCATGCGCGACCAGCGCCGGGCGAACGTTCCGCCGATGGCGCGGTAGTCGTCTTCGCGGCCGCCCACGCCGACGCCGAGCGTGAGCCGCCCGCTGCTGAGCTGGTCGACCGAGGCCATCTGCTTGGCCACCTCGACCTCGTTGTGCGCGGGCAGCACCACGATCGTGGTCCAGATCCGGACCCGCTCGGTGAGTGCCGCGGCCGCGGCCAGCTCGACGATCATCGAGTGGCTCGGGAACGTGATCCGCTCGGGCACCGCCAGGCTCGACCACGGGCCTTCGTCGATGCCTCGGCACCAGGCGAGCGTGTCGGCCCGGTCGTGGGGCACCATCGTCGGCAGCGTCATGGCGATGTCCATGGCGCCGCAGGCTACGGGGCTCAGGCGGTGGCGCCGTCGCCCTCCGCGGCATCGTCGTCGTCGCCGCCGGCCGCGGTGAGCGCCGTCTCCTGCTCGCCGATCTCGCGCACGAGCCGGTCGATCGCCGCATCCACCGTGGCATCGGAGGTGGGGTTGGCCGCGCCGGTCTTCTGCGCGTACACCACCCCGCCGAGCTCTTCCTTGAGCTCACCGATCTTCTTCTTGATCTTCTGCTCTTCGAGCTTGTCCTGACCGGCCTTCGCCGCGCCCTTGGCGGCGTCCGCGGTCTTGGCCGCGGTCTCCTTCATCTTGTCCATCAGGCCCATGGCAATGCCTCCTGTGGTGGTCGGCTCGGATCCGACCCGAAGCCTACGCCTGCCGCGCGCGGCGTGCCCGGGCTGGCCTAGCGTGGAGGCTCCGGGCACACGAACGAGGGGGATCCCACCGTGAGCGACCGTTACGTCGTCATCTCGTCCGACTGCCACGCCGGCTTGGCCTGCGAGGAGTACCGGCCGTTCCTCGACCCGCAGCACTACCCGGCCTTCGACGAGTTCCTCGCCGAGCGCAATGCCATGCGAGACGTTGCGCTGAAGATGAACTACGACTACATCACGAGCTGGGAGACCCAGAACGAAGAGGGTCTCCGGGGCGCCTGGGACGCGGAGCAGCGCGACAAGGAGCTCGACGCCGACGGCGTGGCCGCCGAGGTGATCTTCGCCGACTCCGACGCCATCACCGGCAACGAGTCGCCGCCCTTCGGGGCCGGGCTCTCGGCCGGGATGATCGAGGACCCCGACCTCGCGTTCGCCGGTGCGCACGCGCACAACCGCTTCCTCGTCGAGCTGTGCGCGACGAGCCCCGAGCGGCGCGGCGGGATCGCGCTCGTGCCGATCTCCGCCGATCCGGAGCGCGCGGTGACCGAGATCGAGTGGGTCGCGCAGCACCCCGGCATCCGCGGCATCATGATCCCGACGATGTGGCGCAGCCACGCGCCCTACAACGACCGCGTCTACGACAAGGTGTGGGCCGTGTGCGCGGAGGCTGGGCTGGTGGTGCACACGCACTCCGGCGAGGCGCCGCGCGAGGAGTACAACGACCACATCGGCATCTACCTCGCCGAGGTCGTGTTCTGGACCTACCGGCCGATCGCGCACCTCCTGTTCTCGGGTGCGTTCGAGCGGCACCCCAACCTGAAGTTCGCCGTCACGGAGTCGGCGGCGTACTGGGTGCCCGACTTGAAGTGGAAGTGGGACCAGTACTTCGGCGGCGGGCACACCACGAAGAAGCTCGCCGCGATGATGGAGGGCATCATCTCGAAGCTCCCGTCGGAGTACTTCGGCACCAACATCTTCATCGGCGCGAGCACCATGGCGAAGGAGGAGATCCGCCGCCGGTACCAGATCGGGCTCGACACGGTGATGTGGGGGACCGACTACCCGCACCCCGAGGGCACCTGGCCCGACACCGTCGCGCGGTTGCGCCAGGACTTCGCCGACGTGCCCGTCGCGGACTCCCGGAAGATCCTGGGCGAGACCGCGGCGGCGTGCTACGGGTTCGACCTGGACGCGCTGCGGCCCATCGCCGACAAGATCGGCCCCACGCCCGACGACCTCGGCCAGGACGTCACCCGGACCGCCACCCCCGACGAGCTCGCCCGCGCGGAGTGGTGGAAGGACGAGTACGGCATGCGTTGAGCTACGCGGCCGGCGGGGTGTCGGGGACCATGGTGCGCTCGACGAAGCGCCACAGGCCCCCGACCTTGCGGAGGGTGTCCGCGTACCGTCCCGTGAGGATGACCTGGTGGCCCTCGGCGGTCGCCCGGTAGGTGTAGAGGTAGGCGCGCCCGGTGGCGTCGTCGCCCCGGCCCTCGAGCACGAGGTTGGTCACCTGATGGCGCATGCCCGGCATCAGCTGGTTGGTGGCGGCGGCGAAGGCGGCGAGCGCCTCGGTCCCGGTGGTCGGGTCGCCGTAGCCGACGTCGAGCACTCCGTCGGCGGTGAAGCACGCGGCGAAGTCGTCGGCACGGCCGTCGTCGATCGCGAAGTTGTACTCGGCGTAGAGCTCCTGGATCGCGAGCCGGTCTTCGATGGTCAGGAACATGGGACGCTCCTCGGCTGGGTTGTCGGCAGCATTGCTACTCGATCATGAGCGCCCGCGCGATCTCGGCGTACACGTCGACGACCTCCTCGCCGGAGGTGTCGACGATCGCCTCGTGGATCGCGCCCGGGTAGGTGAACGGAGCGGCGTAGTCCTCGGTGACCGGAGTGCCGTCGGTGTACCCGCAGGTCAGCCCCTCGCCGTGCAGCGTGAAGCGCAGCGGAGTGGTGCGCGAGACGAGCACCGGCTCGCCCACCTCACCGTCGATCACCAGTGCGGCCCGCATCGCGGTGGGACCGTCGTCGCGACTCGGGTGCACGTCGACACCGAGCACGTGGCGCCCGGGCGCGAGGGGCGCGCTGCGCACGGTGGTGGTCTCGACGCCCGCGAAGTTGTACGCGTACTCGAGGCAGCTGTCGATCACGTGCAGGGAGAAGCCGCCGAACCGCCCGCCCTGCGCGACGAGCACACCGTCGGCGCCGGCCTCGACGTCGGCCGCCACGATCACCTGGTGCCGGCGCAGCTTCGTGTTGGGTGCGAGCGGCTCGGGGATCGCGGTCGCGCCTGGGCGCAGCGCCACGCGGTCGCGCTCGCCGAGCACGTGGGGCCGGCCCACGGCCATGCCTCGGGCCGCCTTGAGCGGGAGCGCGCCGTAGCGGCCCGCCTCCTCGAACCAGCGGTCCTGCAGCGCGCGCAGCTTCTCGGGCATCTCCGCCGCGAGGTCGTGGCACTCCGACGCGTCCTCGGTCAGGTCGTAGAGCTCCCACCGGTCCTCGGAGTGCGGGGAGCTCGCGTCCTCGCCCGGCATGTAGGGGAAGAACGGGTGGAACGCGACCGCCTTCCAGCCCTCGTGGTAGATCGCCCGGCACGCGAACTGCTCGTAGTACTGCGTGGGCCGGTGCTCGGGCGCGTCGGCTTCGGCGACCGACGTGAGGAAGCTCGCGCCCGCGACCGGCTCCTGGGGGTGACCGTTCAGCACCTCGGGCATGGCGACGCCCGTGTAGTCGAGGATCGTCGCGGCGACGTCGATCGCGTGCGTGTACTGATGACGGATCGCACCGCGGTCGCCGGTGTGCGGGGCCCGCACGATGAGCGGGTCGCCGATTCCGCCCTCGTGGGTCTCGCGCTTCCAGCGCTGGAACGGCGTGTTGCCCGCCAGCGCCCAGCCCCAGGGGTAGTGGCCGTAGCTGTTGGGACCGCCGAGCTCGTCGAGCAGCTCCATCGTGCGCGCGGCGTCGTGCGGGAGCCCGCTGAAGATGAAGTTCTCGTTGAACGTGCCGTGCGGGCCACCCTCCGCGCTCGCGCCGTTGTCGGACAGCACGATCACCAGCGTGTCGTCGAGCTCGCCGGTCGCGCGCAGGAAGTCGAACAGGCGGCCGAGGTGATGATCGGTGTGCGACAGGAAGCCGGCGAACACCTCCATCATGCGGGCCCCGGCGCGGCGCTCGTCGTCGGCGAGCGACTCCCAGTCGGGGACCCACGGCGGCTGCGGGGCGAGGTCGGTCCCGGGCGGGACGATGCCCTCGGCGAGCTGGCGCGCGTGGGTGCGCTCCCGGAACGCCTGCCACCCGTCGTCGAACCGCCCCGCGTACCGGTCGATCCACTCGCGCGGCGCCTGGTGGGGCGCGTGGCACGCGCCGAGCGCGAGGTAGAGGAAGAACGGCTTCTCGGCGTCGGTGCCGCGCAGGTCGTTCACCGCGTCGATCGACTTGTCGACCAGGTCCTCGGTCAGGTGGTAGCCCTCGGGGGGCTCGAACCGGATCGGGGTGTTGTCGGTCACGAGCTCGGGGAAGTACTGGTTCGTCTCCGCGCCGATGAACCCGTAGTAGCGCTCGAAGCCCTGGCCGAGCGGCCACCGGTCGCGCGGCGCGGCGGTGTGCGTCTCGTCGGACGGCGCAAGGTGCCACTTGCCGATCGCGAACGTGGCCCAGCCGCGCTGGCGCAGCACCTCGGGCACGAACCCGCACGACTTCGGGATGCGCCCGTTGTACCCGGGGAAGCCGAGCGCGAGGTCGGTGATGCCGCCGATCGCGCACGTGTGGTGATTGCGCCCCGTGAGCAGGCAGGCGCGCGTGGGCGAGCACATCGCGGTGGTGTGGAAGTTGCGGTAGCGCAGGCCGTCATCCGCGAGCGCGTCGAGGTTGGGGGTCGCGATGTCGGAGCCGAAGCAGCCGAGCTGCGCGAAGCCGACGTCGTCGAGCACCACGAGCACCACGTTGGGCGCGCCTTCGGGTGCGCGGCGCGCCCGCGGCCACGCGGGCACCGACTCCTCGAACGTGAGGCCGATGCGGCCGGGGAACGGCTCGTCGTCGTAGTAGCCGAGCACGCCGTCAGGCATCAGGAGCCTGCGGCGAGATACGAGTCGATCGTCCGGTGCATGTGCAGGAGGTTGACCTCCTGGCGGGGGTTGAGCCGCAGCCCGCGGAACGCGTCCGACTTCATCCCGCGCTGCACGCGCGCGACGTTCTCGTAGTCCTGGGTGGTGAGCGTGCCCCAGTCACGGTCGTGCCAGTTCGGGAAGTCGCGTCGTCGCACCGCCTTGCGCTCGACGCCGGGCTCGGGCCACTCCAGCACCCAGGTGTCGTGGACGGTGTGGTCGGGGTCGCCGAGCATCGGTCGGGCGCGGAACAGGATCGCGCTGCCCGGGTACACGGGGCCGACGATGTTGGGGAAGACGTAGAGGTCCTCGACGCTCGTCATCTGGTCGGGGCCGAGTCCCGACACGTCGAGGCCGCGCGCGGCGAGGAGCTCCATGCGCTGCTCCTGGTACGCGCCGAGCAGCGTCTGGCCCGGCGGCGGTCCGGACTCGATGAGCGCGGCGACCATCGCGCGCTCCTCTCCGAGGAACGCACCGCCGAGGCCGGCCACCATCGACTCGAGGATCATCGCCTCGTCGACCTCGTCGTCGGGGATGCCGAGCCGGGGACTGGGCCGCAGCACGCGGCGCGCGCCGGGGAGGCGGCCGTAGTGCGCGTGCTTCCCGAGGAGCTCGTACTGGATCGACACGTCGTCGACGAAGGGCAGCACCTGCGAGTGTCCGCCCTGCACGTGGTACGCCTCGTTGAACGCGTCGGTGGCGGCCTTCCAGTTCGTGGGCAGCACCGTCGTCAGCACCGAGCGCAGCCGCATCTGCTCGAGGTGGTACGGGCCGAGCACCTCGGGGAGCGGGTCGAGGAACTCGAGCAGCGGCTCGGCGTCGGGGTCGAGGTTCACGAACACGAACCCGCCCCACGTCTCGGCGCGCACCGGTGGGATGCGCAGCTCGGCGGGGAGCGCGTCGAAGTCCTCCGCGTCCACCACTTCCACGCACCGACCGTCGAGCGCGTAGCGCCACGCGTGGAACGGGCAGCGCAGCGTGCCGTCGGCGGCGTGGCCGCACCCCTCGGCGAGGCGGGCGCCGCGGTGCAGGCACACGTTGTGGAACGCTCGGAGCGTGCCGTCGGTGTCGCGGGTCACGAGCACCGACTGGTCGCCGATCGAGTACTCGACGAAGTCGCCGGGCGTCTCGACCTCCTCCTCGCGGCAGGCGACCTGCCACACGTGCGACCACAGCCGCTCGTACTCGAGCGCGAGGAACGCGCGGGAGACGTAGCGCTCCTTGGGGACGAAGCCGTCGGCCTGCGTCAGCCACGCCGCGAGCTCCGGCGACAGCCCTGCGGTGCGCTCCCCCGATACCTCCACTTCGATGTCCTCCACGGCTCCGGAATGTAGCGTCACCCCGCCACCTCCACGTTCTGGCGTCGTTCGACCCACCGAAGCGGTTGTCCGGCGACGCCAAACGTGGGAGGGGGGTGGGGATCCGGGGGCAGGGGGAGGGAGTGCGGCGCGTGGAGTTCAACATCGCGGACCTGTTCGAGGCGGTGGTCGACGCCGTGCCCGAGCGCGTCGCGGTGGTGTGCGGACCCACCCGACTCACGTTCGCGGCGCTCGACGCCCGGGCCAACCGCCTCGCCCACGGGCTCGCGGCCCACGGGATCGGTGTGGGTGACCACGTCGGCCTGTACCTGCACAACGACGCCGAGCACCTCGAGGCGATGCTCGCGGCCTACAAGCTCCGGGCCGTCCCGATCAACGTGAACTACCGCTACGTCGACGAGGAGCTCGAGTACCTCTTCGCCGACGCCGGCCTCGCCGCGCTGGTCCACGGCGCCGAGTTCCGGGGTCACGTCGCGGCCGTGGCGCCCCGGGTGCCGTCGCTGCGGGTCGTGGTGGAGGTCACCTCCGCCGCCGGCCCTCCCGCGCCGCCGGGCGTCGAGCCGGTCGCGGGGACGCTCGCCTACGAGGACCTGCTGGCCGGCGCGTCCCCCGCGCGCGACTTCGGGCCCCGCTCGGCCGAGGACCGCTACGTCCTCTACACCGGCGGCACCACCGGGCGGCCCAAGGGCGTGGTGTGGCGCCAGGAGGACATCGTCTTCACCGCGCTCGGGGGCGGCAACGCCGGGGGGCCGCCGCTCGAGCGTCCGGAGGACATCGCCCGCGCGGTGGTGGAGAACCGCGCGCAACGGGTGGGCCCGTTCCTCCCGCCCGGGGATCCCGGGCCGGACCAGTTCGTCAACCTCGGCCTCGGTCCGCTGATGCACGCGGGCGGGCAGTGGTCGGCGCTGGGCACGTTGCTCGGCGGCGCCACCTGCGTCCTCGACCCCGACCGCCACCTCGACCTCAGCCGCGTCCTCGAGCTGATCGCACGCGAGCGCGTCATCGCCCTGAACGTGATCGGCGACGCGAACGCCCGGCCGCTGGCCGAGCTGCTGGAGCACCGGCCGGGGGAGTGGGACCTCTCGTCGCTGCTCCTGCTGGGGTCGGGCGGCAGCATGCTGTCGGCCGACGTGAAGACCCGCCTGCTCGACGCCGTCCCGAGCCTGCTCGGCGTGCTCGAGGGGCTCGGGTCGTCGGAATCACCGGTGCAGGGAATCGCGATCACGCGCCGGGACGCTCCGCCGAGCGCGCTCGCGTTCGCGACCCGCGACACCACGGTGGTGCTCGACGACGACCTCCGGCCGGTCGCACCCGGCTCCGGTGTGGTGGGTCGCGTGGCCACGACCGGGCGCATCCCGATCGGGTACCACAACGACCCCGAGAAGACCGCGGCCACCTTCGTCACGGCCGCCGGCGTCCGCTACGCCCTCCCCGGCGACATGGCCACGGTCGAGGCCGACGGCACCCTGCGCCTCCTCGGACGGGGATCGCTGTGCATCAACACCGGAGGCGAGAAGGTCTACCCCGAGGAGGTGGAGGCCGCCCTGAAGACCCATCCCGCGGTGGCCGACGCCGTGGTCGTGGGCGTCCCCGACCCCACCTGGGGGGAGCGGGTCACTGCGGTGGTGCAGCCCCACGACGCCGCCGGCGCCCCGGCGCTGGCCGATCTCGACGCCCACTGCCGCACGCACGTCGCCGGGTACAAGGTGCCCCGGTTCCTCGTGGTGGTCGACGCGGTGGTGCGCACCCCGGCAGGCAAGCCCGACTACCAGTGGGCCAAGGAGACGGCGCTCGCCCACCTCGGGTGAACCGGGGCGGGCTCAAGTCGCGGCGGGTTTCGGCCGTTTTCAACAGTGAGAGGGCGGGTCACCGGCCCTGCTCGTCGTGTCGAGCCCCTCATGCGCCGAAACCGAACCGGACGATCCCGGACCGCCCATCGCTGTGCCATCGCCGCCCTCGCCGCCGCGGTGCTCACGGGCTGGGTCGCGCCCACGGCGCGGGCCCAGACCGCGCCCCCGACGGACCCGCCGACCACCACGACCACGACGGTGACCAAGGAGCGGACGCTCGCGGAGCAGACGATCGTCGACGCCGCGATCCGCCTGTACAAGGTCCAGGCCGACCTCGCCGACGTGCAGCGGAACCTGGGCGACACCGGGGACCGCCTCGCGGTGGCCGAGAAGGCCCTGGCCGACACCGAGGCCAAGCTCACCGAGGCCCGGACCGGGCTCGTCGACATCCGCAGCTCCCTCCAGGAGCGCGCCGCGATCGTGTACCAGAACCACAGCGACCGTCTCGGCATGGTCCTGTCGGTCGACCGGGTGGTGAACCTGTCCGCGGGCAACCACTACGCGGAGTCGGTCGCGGCGGTCGACAACCGCGAGATCGAGCGGCTCCAGAACCTCGTCGTCGAGCTGGGCGAGCAGCGCGACCAGCAGGACGCGATCCGGCGCGACCTCGGCGACCAGAAGGCGAAGCTGGAGCGGTCGCAGGTCGACCTCCAGGCCGCGGCCGCCCGGGAGCAGGCCGTGATCGACAAGCTCGGGGGCGTGCCGATCATGGGGACGTCGGTGCTCGACGCGGCCGAGCTCGCCGCGTGGTTCAAGTCGACCGGCCAGCGGGCGAAGCTGATGGGGACGACCACGATCGACGAGCTCACCGACATGTACGTCACCGAGGGTGCGGCCGAGAACGTGCGCGGCGACCTCGCGTTCGCCCAGGCGGTGCTCGAGACCGGCAGCTTCGGCCACGCGACCGACAACAACTACGCGGGCATCGGCGCGTGCGACAGCTGTGAGAGCGAGTTCCTGTTCCCGACCCCGCGTGACGGCGTACGGGCGCAGATCCAGCTGCTGCTCAACTACGCGGACCCGTTCAGCCGCGCCGCCCAGCTCGAGAACCCGCTGGACGCGACGTTGCACGGCACCGATCCCGCCCGGGCCGCGTGGCTGTTCGACACGTTCCCGTTCAAGGGTCGAGCACCGGTCTGGAACGTCATGGGCGCGGGGAACTGGGCGACCGACCCGCTCTACGCCGGCAAGGTCCTCACCATCTACTCCCACATGCTCCAGTTCAAGGCCGCCCAGGCCCCCAGGTAGCCCCGCCGGACCGAGCCCGTGTTTGGACCGTTTGTCGTGCCAGGGCACGACAGAACGTCCAAACACGGGGGTGGGCCAGCACGGGGCTACATGAAGTTGCGGGTGTGGAGTGCGGAGAGGGCGGCGGCGTCGTCGGGGGTGAAGCCGAGGCGCGTGAGACGCCGGCGGCGGCCCTCGTCCATGTCCACCTCCAGCGCGCGGACGCGCTCCACGCCCCGCGCGATCGCGTCCGGCTCCCACGTCCCGGCCGCGAGCACGACCAGGGCGTCGTACACGGCCTGGTTCAGCCCCGCGGTGTCGCGCAGCGCGTCGTGGCGACGTTCGATCGCGAGCCGCAGCCGTCCGCGCACCGCGGGGTCGGCCGCCACCGCGAGCTCGAGGTGCGCGAGGCCGTAGGCCACGTGCCGGGCCTCGTCCTGGAGCACGAGGCGCGCGACCGAGCGGGTCACGGGGTCGGGCGCGTGTTGCTCGAGGAACGCGAGGAGGTTGAGGAACGAGCCCTCGCCGAGCACCGACAGCAGGAAGAGCGCGAGCGTGAAGTCGGGCTCGTCGAGCAGGCTCTGCAACGACGCCCGCCCGCCCGTGCCCGAAACGCCGAAGGGACGCCCGTGGAGCCGGGCCCGCCGGGTGAACACCTCCACGTGCCGGGCCTCGTCGGCCACCTGCACGGCGAGGAGCTGCACGATCTCGCGGACGTGCGGACC
>JBAZYX010000022.1:0-4862 GCA_041659105.1 Acidimicrobiia bacterium | reverse complement strand
GGTCGCCGGCGCGCAATGCATCGGCCCAGCGGTCGTCCTCCACCGTTCCCTTCACCACCACCCCGGGCGCCTCGATCCGGTGGCCCCGGGCCCGAGCCCACACCGCGAGGTGCACCCCCAGCGCGGGATCCCGGCCGACCACCGCCACGCGGGTGCCGGCCGGCACCGCGCGCAGCGCACGGTCGACGAGGAGGTGGGCGCCGCGATCGAACCCGAGGTCCCCGAGGTCGACCATGGCCTCGCCGTTCATCTCAGGGCCGGTACTCGGCGGCGGTGACCCGGCCCGCGTCGTCGTAGAAGCCGCCCGCGTCGACCGCCCGCTCGAGCTGGGCGTAGCCGACCGTGCGGCCGGGGACCCACTGACGCAGTCCCTCGAGGTCGAGCAGCGGCCGGACGCCGGGATCCGAGTACTGCATCGACTGGAGCAGCGCGTCGAAGCGGGCGAGCCGATCGGCCGGACCGGCGGTGGTGACGGTCATGTTGCAGTGGTCGTAGGGGCCGGTCTGGGCCAGGATCCGCGTCCCGCTCGGCAGCGTGCCCTCGTTCGTGAACTGCAGGTGGTTCGCGTCGATCATGCACGCAGCGTCGACCTCGCCCGCCGCGAGCGCCCGCGCCGCGTCGCGCTCGCCACCGACGTGGTCGCCGTGCAGGCCCACGCCGATGTCGAACCGCCGAACGGTGACGTCGGTGCCGGGCGCGAGCCCGGCATCCGACGCGAGGAGCAACGGGATGAGCGTGGCCTGGGGCGAGTCGACCGCGCCGGCGGCCACCGTGCGGCCGCGAAGGTCGGCGACCGAGGTGATCGCGCTGCCGGCCGCGACCACGATCACCGACGTGAGGTCGCAGTCGGTGTCGCGCATCGTGAGCGCCCGGGCCTCGATCGCCGCCGCACGCGCGAGGCGCACGCTGCGGACCCACGCGAGCGGCGAGTTCCACGCCGCGTCGATCCGGCCCGCGACGAGGTCCTCCACCTGCCGCTCGTAGTTCGAGTACAGGACGGAGTCGAAGTCGAAGTCCTGCTCCGCGAACCAGCGCCGGAAGCCGTCCCAGATGGTCACGACCTTCGGGTCGTACGCGACCGCGCCCATCAGCAGCACGTCGCCCACCTCAGACCTCCCCGAGCAGCGGAAGCCCGGTGATGGCCCGGCCGACGAAGTCGCGCAGCGCGTCGGTGGTGGGCGCCATCACGCGCGCGGCGCGCGCGTCGCGGAAGCGCCGCTCCACGCCGAGCTCGCGCCGGAACGCGGCACCGCCGCACACCTTCATGGCGAGGTCGGTCACGTCGATCGCGGCTTCGCCCGCGACGGCCTTGACCTCGAGCACGCGCAGGGTCGCGTCCTCGCGGCCGTTCTCGATCGACCGCAGCGTGTCGTCGATCACCGACTGCGTGGCGTCCGACTGGATCTGCATGCGGGCGACCTCGGCCCGGGTGCCCGGCTGCTGGGCGAGGCTCTGACCGAGGTGCTCGAGCCGCGTGGCGCTCACGTGGGCGACGGTCTCGGCGGTGACCGCCCGCATCAGGCCGAGGCTCACGGCTGCGGAGCACAAGAGGAACCAGGGGAGCACGGCGGTGAGGGCGATGTCGAGGCCGGCGCCGTCGTCGCCGAGTCGGTCGGCGGCGGGCACCGTCACGCCGGTGGCCTGCACCGGGAACGACGCGTTGCCGCGCAGCCCGAGCCCGTCGAACCCGCCCGCGATTCGTAGCCCCGGGGCGTCGCCGGGGACGAGCCAGAGCGTCATCGGCCCGTCGCCCGCCAGTGGCCGGCTCGACCACACGTAGCTGTCGGCCTCGCCCGCGGAGGTGACCCAGCTCTTGGCCGCGTCGAGGCGCACGGCGACACCGTCGTGGTTCGCGGCAGTGGCGGTGCTCTGGGGGGCCCAGAAGTGGTTGCGGCTCCCGACCTCGGAGAACGCGAGGGTGGAGAGGTGGCGCCCGGCGGCGATCTCGCGGCGCACCGGCTCGGGCCCGTGGGCCTCGATGGCCGCGGTGGCCGAGAAGTGCATCATCACGATCATCGCGGTGGAGGCGCAGGCCGTGGCCAGGCCCTCCACGATCTCGGCGGCGGCCCGGGGGCCCTGGCCGCCGCCGCCGACCTCGGTGGCCGAGCAGAGGCCGAGGATCCCGGCTTCGCCGAGGGCGTCGAGGTTGGCCCGGGGGAACGCGCCCGTCCGGTCGACGTCCGCCGCGTTCGGGGCGACGACGTCTTCGATCACGCGCGTGAGCGCGGTCATGGAGCTCATGGTGGGATGGTCCTCCTGCGGATCCGTTGAGGGGACGGCCGCGAGGACGATCCCGGACGTCAGCTCCGGAGCCGCGCGGCCGCGTGCGCCCGACCGGGCGCGAGTTCGAGTGCTCAGCGACAGGTCACGCGGCCACCCCCTTCCCCAGGTCTCGTGTTTGGACCGTCTGTCGTGCCCTGGCACGACAAACCGTCCAAACACGGGTCATCGGTTGCGTCCGTACTGCTCGTGGCTGGACACCCAGTCGAGCGACGAGATGGCCGACGCGAGCGAGATCTCGCCCGCCAGCACCACGCCCGCAACGATCTCCGCGAACTTGTTGACCGTGCCCGTGCCGGAGCAGCCGAGCAGCTCGAGGCACTCGCGCTGGGTGGCCAGGCCCGTCCCGCCGCCGAACGTGGCGACGATGAGCGACGGGATGGTGATCGACAGGTAGAGCGACTGGTCGGGGAGGAGGTCGACGTAGACGACGCCGGCCGACGACTCGGCGACGTTCGCGACGTCCTGCCCCGTCGCGATGAACATCGCGGTGATCCCGTTGGGGGAGTGGAGGCCGTTGTTGTTGACCCCGGCGAGGAAGGAGCCGACGTTGGCGACGCCGGCGTGGAAGAACAGGCTCTCGGGCTCCACCCGCATGATCGAGGTGAGCACGCGGCGGGGGATCGTCACCTCGGCGACGACCCGCTTGCCCCGCGTCTTCATGATGTTGACCTGCGACGCCTTCTTGTCGGTCGCGAAGTTGGACTCGAGGTAGAAGCGCCGGATCGTGTCGGTCTGCTCGAGGATCCACGAGCACGCGGCGAAGGTCGCCCGGCCGACCATGTTCTGCCCCGCGGCGTCGCCGGTCGAGAAGTTGAAGCGCAGGAACGCGAACTTCGACGCGAGGTACGTGTCGATGTAGAGGAGCTTGCCGATGCTCGTGGTGGCTTCGGCCGCCACGGCGATCTCGTCGAAGTGCTCGTCGACCCAGTGCTTGAAGTCGCGCGCGCCCCGAGCGTTCTCGAAGATGAACACGGGAGCGCGCTGCATGCAGTCCTCGACGACCGTGCAGATCGCGCCGCCGGACTCGTTGATGACCTTCATGCCTCGGTTGTACGAAGCGACGAGCGTGCCCTCGGCCGTCGCGAGTGGGATGAGGAACTCGCCGTCGGCGTGTTCGCCCCGGATGTGCAGCGGCCCGGCCAGGCCGATCGGCACCTGGGCCACCCCCACGAAGCTCTCGATGTTGCCCTGGGTGATGTGGGGGTCGAACGAGTACTGGGTGATGTGCTCGAGCTTCGTTCCCGTGTACTCGGACAGGTACCGCTGGCGGGCGGCGATGATCTCGGGCGTGTAGTCGTCGGCGCGGTCGCGGGGGATCCCCTCGCGGTGCTCGGCCGGCGACGAGACGGTGTCGTGCACGGCGAGCTCGAGCTCGCCGAACGGCTCGCTGCGGAAGTCGACGAGGATCTCGTGGTCGCCCTCGTCGAGCGCGAGGCCGCGCACCCGCACGCCCACGACCGCGCGCAGCGGGAACGGCACGCCGTCGCCGACCCCGGTCGCGGGGACCTCCTGGTGGTCGAACTCGAGCACCACGGTTTCGAGCGCGATCGCCGCGCCGTCGATGCAGAGCCGGTCGATCCCCACGAGCGTCGCGTCGAACACCCGGTTCTTCACCTCGAAGCGGACGTCGCCGTCGAGGTTCTCCAGGCTGCCGACCGTGTAGAGGTGGCTCAGCAGCGGCGCGTCACTCACGACTTCCGCTCCTGGCCGCTTCGCGGCCGGGCCGCTCGGGCCCCGCTCGCCGAGCGAACGAGGCGCTCCGTTGCCTTGGGCTCGCTCACGACCTCGGTCCGGCGGTGAGCGCGACGGGCAGGGCGGTGGGTCCGTAGGCCCAGAACACGGGCACCTTCTCGAACGTGTACCCCGGGGCGAGCGCCATCGTGTCGACGCGGTCGAGGAGCACCTCGACCGCGATGCGGGCCTCGAGCCGGGCCAGGGTCGCGCCTGGGCACACGTGGGGCCCGCCGCCGAACCCGAGGTGGGCGCGCGGGTCGGGGCGGTCGAGGCGGAACTCCTGCGGGTCGCTGAAGTGGGTCTCGTCACGGTTGGCCGACGAGATCCCGAACGCCACCTTGTCCTCGGCGTGGAGCTCGGCTCCACCGAACGTCGTGTCGGCGGTGCAGGTGCGCATCAGGAACTGGATCGGCGGCATCGTGCGCAGCGTCTCCTCCACGAGGTTGTTCACCAGCGCGCGGTCGGCCTTGCACGCCGCGAAGACGTCGGGGCGGCTCGCGAGCATGAAGCAGAGGTTGGAGATCAGGTGGCGCGTCGTCTCGTTGCCCGAGATGAACAGGAACATCAGCTGGGTGCGGGCCTCGATGTCGGTGAGGCGGCGCCCGTCGACCTCGGTGGTGATCAGCCGGGTGATGAAGTCGTCGGGCGGCTCGGCCGCGCTCCGGCGGAACCGGATCTGCTCGTCGACGTAGGCCGTGAACTCGGGGTGCGCGCCCTCGAGCCCGACGCCGCGCTCGTTGGCGTACTTGGTGGGGTAGGTGCCCTGCACCACCTCATCGGACCACTCGGCCCACTGGCGGTGGTCCTCCACCGGGGCTCCGAGGAGGTGGCCGATCACCGTGGTG
>JBAZYX010000021.1:0-44407 GCA_041659105.1 Acidimicrobiia bacterium | reverse complement strand
TCGAGGCGTTCCCGGGCACGGTGCTGCTCGTCACCCACGACCGTCGCCTGCTCGACGCCGTGCCCTTCACCCGCATCCTGCGCGTGGAGGGCGGCACGGTGACGGAAGTGGACGTCGCCGCCCGTGGGGAGTGATGATCCGGGGGTGATGACGACGGGCGGGGTCGCACCGGCGGGATGGTACGCGGACCCGCGCGGCGTGCAGGTGCTGCGGTACTGGGACGGCGCGTCCTGGACCGAGCACATCGCCCGGCGCGGCTTCCAGGACCTGCCGTCGGAGTCGTTGGTGCGTGCCGCGCGCGCGGCCCACTGGGCCCGCATCGCGTTCGCCGTCCGCCCGCTGTTGACCGCCGTGTCGCTCTGGGCGGCCGTGGAGTACCTGCGGGACTTCTTCGACCGCCTCGGTGCCGACGGATCGGCGCCAGGACTCGGCTCGATCGGTTCCAACATCGGATTTCGGATCGGCGGACTCGTCGTGGCCGGGGCCACGTTCGTCATCGCGTTCTGGACGTACCGCGCGTCGGAAGCCGCGGCGAGCCTGGGCATCGCGATCCGGAGGGAGCCGGGCTGGGCGCTCGCGTCGTGGTACGTGCCGGTGATCAACTTCTGGTGGCCACCCCAGAACATCCGAGCGCTGGTGCCCGACGACAGCCTGGGCGCCCGGCTGTGGTGGTGGTGGGGCGCGTGGCTTGCGCAGTTCGTGCTCGTGCTCGCCACCGAGGGTGTGGGCGTCGCGACCGACTTCGCGACGGCCGCGCCGAGCTTCGCGGTTGCGATGGTGCTCGCCGTCGTGGAAGCCGGCCTCGGGTGGTGGATCGTCGGCGCGGTCACCGCGGCGCACGCGCGGCGTGCCGACGCGGTGGGCCTGACCAGCGCGTCGCTGGTCGCCTGACCCGCGGCGCGAGCCGGAGCGCTCGAGCGGCCCCGGCGGTGTGATCAGTCGGCGTGCGCGCGGGTGGCGAGATCGGTGAAGTCGAACGGGGGCGCCGCGGCGAGGTGCTCGGCGATGAACGCGCCGAGGGCACGGTGCACACGCCGGCTGCTCGTGGCCCAGGGCATCACGATCGGGAAGACGTGGAACATGCCCGGCTCCTCGTGCCCGGTGTGGGGTACTCCGGCCGCGTCGAGCCGGGCCACGTAGCGTCGGATCGGGTCGCGGAACATCTCGTTGCCGCCCCAGCACACGAACGTGGGCGGGAAGCCGGCGAGGTCGGCGTCGACCGCGCTCACGAGACCCTCGTGTGGGTCCACGCCGTGGAGGTACGCCGCGGTCGGGATGTTCCAGGGGAGGATGTCGTAGCTCGCGTTGGCGGTGACCGACCGCTCGTCGAGCTCGAGGTCGATCTCGGGGGAGAACAGCGCGAGCGCGGCCGGGGTCACGTCGCGCTCGCGCAGCTCGAGCACGAGCGAGTTGGCGAGCCCGCCGCCACCGGAGTCGCCGGCGACGAGCGTCCGCTCGATCGGCACGCCGAGCTCGGCGAGTGCATCCATGACCGCGACGGCGTCTTCCACACCCGCCGGGAACGGGAACTCGGGCGCGAGCCGGTAGTCGGCCACGAACACCGCGCAACGGGTCTCGCGGCACACCTGCGCGGTGAAGAACGCGTACATGCGGGGCGAGGTGCCGATGTACCCGCCGCCGTGGAGGTACACGATCACGCCGGTGACGCCGGTGCCGCGAGGCATGTAGAGGATCCCGGGAACCCCGCCGAGCGTGAGCGGTCGGGCCTCCACGCCGAACGACGCGACCACCGGCGGCATGACCACGCCGCAGAGCCGGTCGAGCATCTGCTCGATGGAGCGGAACTCGTCGACCGGCAGGGACGACGCGTAGCCCATGAACGTGCGGACCGTCTCGCGGGTGAGCGAAGCTCCCAGGTTGGCGGCGGCGTTCCCCGGCCCCCGGAGCGGGTCGCGGAACGGCACCCGCACCAGCGCGGCGGCGATCTGGCCCCCGAGCATCACGGCGTCCACCGCGGCGATCGCGCCCGGCGCGGTCTCGACCTCCGGACGATCGGCCATCACCATGGGTCAGTCCCCGTCGTCGGTGTCGACCGCTTCCTCGTCGTCGGACTCGACGATGCCGTAGGCGTGCGCCAGGGCGAGGGCCATGCCCGTGGCGCGGTTGTAGACCGCGGCGAAGTAGTGGGGCGCGGCGTCGGCCCGGGGGAAGGGCGGCACGCCGAGGGAGTCGATGAGCGCGGTGGGGTGGGTGACCGGGGTGATCGCGCGCTCGGGACCCGCCGCGATCTCGGCGTTGCCCCAGAACGGGCGGACCGAGCCCTTGCGGCGCTGGTTCGAGCGCGACCGGCGACGACGGTTCTCGCTCACCGGTTCAACTCCCCCGGGCTCACGCCGCGTCCTCCTCGGCCTCGTCGGGCTCGCCGTCGGCATCGGTGGCGGTGATGTCCTCGGTGAGGATCGCGTCGGGCCGGATGCCGAGGGCCATGCCGAGCTGCTGGTGGTCGAGGTCGGCGAGCGAGCTCGACTTCGGCAGCACCAGATCGGCGATGCGGCGCTTGCCCTCGACCACTTCCTCGACCCGCTCGTCGACGGTGCCGGGGCACACCAGGCGGTGGCAGATCACGGTGTGGGTCTGGCCGATGCGCCACGCACGGTCGCGGGCCTGGTCCTCCACCGCGGGGTTCCACCAGCGGTCGTAGAGCACCACGTGGTTCGCGGCGGTGAGGTTGAGGCCGGTGCCGCCGGCCTTGAGCGACAGCACCAGCGCGCCGGGACCCTCGCCGTTCTGGAAGTCCTCGATCATCTTGTCGCGCACCGTGCGTGACAGGCCGCCGTGATAGCACTCGACGGGCGTGCCGGTGTGCGCGGTGAGGTGCTTGGCCAGCTTCATGCCCCACTCGGCGAAGTGGGTGAAGATCAGCACCCGCTCACCGGCCGCGTAGACGATGTCGACGATCTCCTCGAGCCGGGCGAGCTTGCCCGAGCGGCCCGCGAGCGGCTTGTCGTCGTCCTGGTACGCGGACGGGTGGTTGCAGATCTGCTTGAGCGCGGTGATCGCGGCGAGGATCTGGCCCTTGCGGGGCTCCTCGCCGTCGGGCAGGTCGGCCGCGAGCACGAGCTTGTCGAGCACGGCTTGGTAGAGGCCGATCTGCTCGGGGGTCATCGAGCAGTGGTCGAGCTCGTCGATGCGGTCGGGCAGCTCGGCGGCGATCGCGGGCTCGGCCTTGGTGCGGCGGAACACGAGGATGCCGTTGAGCGCACGCAGCGCGTTCTCGGCCGAGGCCGTCGACGAGTCGCCGTCGCCCGAGAGGCTGGCGACGAACTGCGGCCGCGGGCCGACGAGGCCGGGGTTGGTGAAGTCGAGGATGGCCCAGAGGTCGCCGAGGCCGTTCTCGATCGGGGTGCCGGTGAGCGCGACGCGGGTGCGGGCCGGGATGCGGCGCAGCTGCTGCGCGGTGTCGCTCGCGGGGTTCTTGATCGCCTGGGCCTCGTCGAGCACGACGGTGGCCCACTGCACCTTCTCGATCGCGTCGACGTCGCGCACCGCGGTGCCGTACGTGGTGATGACCACGTCGACGTTGGCGGCTTCGTCGGCGATCTCGTCGGCGTCGGCGCGGTTGGCGCCGTGGTGCACCTTCACCCGGAGCTCGGGCGTGAACTGGCGGGCCTCGGAGGCCCAGTTGCCCACCACCGCGGGCGGGGCGATCACCAGCGCGGGACCGCGCTCGGCGGCGGTGACGAGGTGGGCGAGCATCGTCGGCGTCTTGCCCAGGCCCATGTCGAGCGCGAGGCAGCCGCCGATGCCGGCGGTGTCGAGGAAGCCGAGCCAGGCGAGGGCGTCGGCCTGGTAGGTGCGCAGCTCGCCGACGAACCCGTCGGGCTCCACCGCGGGCTCGCCCGACACATCGGCCGCGGCGCGCAGCAGGTCGGCGGCCCAGCCGTCGCCCGCGACGGTGATCCCGCCGGCGAGCGGGGAGCCCTCGAGGCCGAGGGCGAGGCGCAGCATGTCGGCGCCCGAGAGCTGGGTGGTCTTGGCGCGCTCGGCCAGTGCGGCCGCGGCGGCGTCGAGGTCGGCCTTGTCGAGCGCGACCCAGCGGCCGCGCGAGTGGATGAGCGGGCGCGCCTCCTTGGCGAGGCGGGCGATGTCGGCCGCGGAGAGCTCGACGTCGTCGAACACCGCGGACCAGCGCACGTCGGCGAGCTGGCTCGCACCCACGGCCGTCTCGGAGTTCTCCGCGAACACCCGCAGGCTCGGCGTGGCCTTGCGCAGGCTCAGCGCGGGAACGCGCACGTCGAACCCGGCCGCGGCGAGGCGCGGGCCGATGTCGACCATGAGCTCCCACGCCTCGTCCTGGCCGACGACGGTGTGACCGCGGCGGGTGCTCGGGCGGGCGAGCGCGGGGACCATGCGCTCGATGCGCGCGATCTCGTCCTCGAGCTCGCCACGGTCGCCCCGGGCGTCGACGATGGCACGCTCGATCGGGATGAGCGTGCCATCGGCGGTCTGGGTGAACACGGCGAGGTCCCACGCGGGGTCTCCGGCCGCGGGGGCCTCGAGGCGCACGACGATCGGCGTGTGCTCGCGGATCACCGCGCGCACCCAGTGCTCCGCCTTCTGCACCATGTCGTCGGCAACGCGCATCGGCGCGTCGAACGCGCTGCCGTCGAGCCGGGCGAGGAACGCTTCGGTGACGTCGGTGGCGGTGCGCACCACCGGCGGCGCGGCGGGCACCTCGATGCGGCGGGCGCTGTCGCGGCAGATCGCGTCGACCATGCCGGTGAGCGCGGAGCGGGTGAGCGCCCGGGCGTCGACCCGGGTGTCGAGCGCACGCACGCTGCCGGGCATCGCGGCGACCACCTCGGCGAGGCGCTCGGCGTCGACCAGCGCGGGGGTCCAGCGCACGGAGTAGGAGGCGTTGGTGCTGCGGGTGTTGCCGTTGCGGCGGCGGCGCTGACGGAGCAGCGGCACCATCGCGCCGCGGGCGGTGAGCTCCACGGCCCAGATCGCCACCCGGCCGAGCCAGCGAACGCTCGCGCCCACGTCGGCGTCGAGCTGGCCGGCGCCGGCGGCCACGAGCCAGCCGAGCACCTCGCCCACGGGGGCGCTGAAGGCCTCGGCCTTGGCGCCGTCGGGGAGGGGGACGCCCGCGTGCGAGGTCCAGGGCGACGCCGGCGCCTCGGCGTCCTTCAGCATCGCGGTGACCTCGTCGGCCGACGCGCTGTCGCAGCGGGGGCCACCGGCCCAGGCCACGACCCGGCCGGGCTCCCACGAGATCTGGAGCTGCACGACCGCGGGGGCGAGGGCGTCGGCGTCGGGCTCGGCCGGCGCCCGCTCGCCGCCACTCTGCTTGGCCGGCGCGGGTGGCTCGAGCTCCACGCCGGTGAGCCGGGCCCACGCGGCGAGGAGCCGTTGGTGGTCGGCCTCGGCGTCGGCGAGCACCTGGGCGCGCTCGGGCCCCTGGAGGCGCCGGGCCGCGGCGAGGTGCTGGTCGGCGACGCGGACGAGCGCGGTGAGCGTCGCCTGCCAGCTGGCCCGGTCGGCTTCGAGGATGGCGAGCTGCTCGGGGGTTGCGTCCCCGTCGGCTTCGGCCTCGACCGCGAGCTCGAGCTGCCACGCGGGGACCGCAGTCGGCGCGGACGATGTCGTCATCGGTGCATCGATCTTCCGCCTTGGGCGGGTCTGGAAGGCACGAGTGCCCTCGGAAAGTGGCCCCGGGGGTTGTCAGCCGGCAGGAGCCGGACCTCCGGTCGCCTGGTGTCGCAGAGGCGGACCGGCTGGAGCCAGGGTGGGCCTGCCAGGGGCGGGCCGTGCCATCAGGATAGCCGATGGTGGCGGAGCGGGAGACGACCGTCGGGGCGCCGGCGGTTCCGCGGAACCGTCACGGTCGGGCATCCGGGTGCTACGATACGAACGTACGTTCGATTACTTCCCCACCGTGGCTTCCCCATCGTCGCTTCCCCAGGTCGTTCGGGAGGTTGGGTCATGCCTGGTGCCGGAACCGTCGCTGTCGATGCCCGCGAAGACGTCGCGGTGCTGCCGACGGAGCGCCTGGAGGCGGAGATCACGGAGCTGGCGGGACAGCTGGCGGCGGGGGAGTGCCGTTGGCTCCTGCTGGTGGCGGAGTTCGATCGCCGGGAGGCGTGGCGCCAGTGGGGCTGTCGGTCGGTCGTCCACTGGCTGGGCTGGCAGTGCGGGCTCGATGCCCGCTCGGCGCGGGAGCGGGTGCGGGTGGCGCGGGCGCTGCTCGAGCTCTCCGCGGTGCGCGAGGCGTTCGCGGCGGGTGCGTTGAGCTACTCGAAGGTGCGGGCGATCACGCGGATCGCGACGCCCGAGACCGAGTTCGGGCTGGTGGAGACGGCACGTCATGCGACGGCGGCGCACATCGAACGGATCGCGGCCGCGTACCGGCGGGTGTTCGACCCGGCGCGCCAGGAGGCGGCGAACCGGGCCCACGAGCAGCGGGGCGTCGACTGGTGCGACGGCGACGACGGCTTCGCGGCACGCGTGCGCGCCACCCATGACGACGGGGCGGCGCTTCGGGGTGCGCTCCAGGAGCTGGCCGAGCGGAGCCTGCGCGACCGCCCGCTCGAACCGGGGGAGACGGTGGCGCAGCGCCGGGCCCACGTGCTGGTCGAGGTCGTGGTCCGCGCCGCGCAGGGCGAAGCCGCCGCCGACGGTTCGCCGACGTCGCCCGCCGACCGCCACCTCGTGGTGGTGAACGTCGATGCGTCGGTGCTCGCCACTGGCCAGGGAGCGGTGTGCGAGCTCGACGGCGGCCCGGGCCTGGCCGCGGAGACGGCGCGGCGGATCGCGTGCGACGCCGAGATCGTCGGCCTCGTCCGTGACGCCGATCTCGGGATCGTGGGGATCGGACGTGCGTCGCGTCGTCCACCGCGGTGGCTGCGCCGTCGCCTCCACGCGCGGGATCGGGGTTGCCGGTTCCCGGGATGCGCGCAGCGGCGGGTCGTGAGCGCGCACCACGTGGAGCACTGGACCCAGGGCGGAGCGACCGATCTGGAGAACCTGGTGGAGCTGTGCCGGTTCCATCACCGGCTCGTGCACGAGGGCGGCTGGCGCATGACCTTCGACGGGGTCGAGGCGGTGCGCTTCGAGTCGCCCGACGGGTTCGTGGCGGAGGATCACGCCGATGGCGGCATCGGAGGCGGTTCCGCGGAACCGCTGGCGGCGGCCAACGCGCGACGGGGCGTCGAGGTCACCGCGGAGACCATCATCTCCCGCTGGTGTGGCGAGCGCCTCGACCTCGACCTCGCGATCACCGCGCTCACCCCGCGCGTTCCGCGGCACCGCCCCGCCCGGACCTGACCCGGTGCGGTTCCGCGGAACCGCTGCGGGCGGGTCGGTGGGTCAGGCGCCGAGCAGGCCGCGGACGTAGGCCGCCTGGCCGAGGTGCTGGAGGCTGTCGTCGGCCACGCTCACGAGCCGCACGCCCAAGGTGACGGGCGGGTCCCACCGGCGGTCGACGATCTCGTCGAGCCGTTCGGGGGTGAGGCTGCGCAGGAAGTAGCGGGTGCGGGCATCGACCACCTGGTGGTAGTCGAGGAGCGCCTGGGTCGAATCCGGCGTCACCGCGGCGACCTGCTCGGAGGTGTGGCCGTAGCCGATGTCGTTCGGGTCGGGCTCGAGACCGAACCGGGCCGGCCAGTCGGCGCCGAGGTAGATCTGGTCGGACTCGAGCAGCTCCGAGATGTGGTGGTCGTGCACGCGGGTGAGGTGCCAGACCAGCCAGCCGATCGAGTTGGCGTCGGGCGTGGGCCGCCGCACGAGCGCTCGCGCATCCAGCCCGCCGAGGACCTGCTCGCACAGCGGCGGGATCCGCCCGTACAGCTCCAGGTACACCTCGGCAACGTCCATGGGCTCATTGGACCACGCCGTGGGAGCTCACGTCTCCCTCCCCCGCGCATTCGAACTTCGAGACGCGACGCGGGTGGCGTCGTCGGGGCACCGATCCGCCCCGATTTGCCGCAGTCGTTGACCTAGGTACCCCGGGTCGTCGCTGTGGGCGGCGGATCGGCCGTCGGGGGAGGGATGAGGTCATGGATCGCGGGATCGTCCGGGAAGTGCCGCATGCACCACCGCTCGAGCGCCTGGAGGGCTCTCGGGTTCGCGTTGTCCGCCAGCAGCGTCTTCACGGACCGCTTCAACTTGGGGTCGTTCACCTTCAACATCCGGGCGAGGAAGACCTTGACCGGCAGCGCAATGGGGTCGCCGTTGTACACGGCTGATGCCATGAGGCATCCCGTCTTGGCCGTGTTCGAGGTGTCCGAGGCATCGCGGAGGCTGGCACCTGCTCCGGCACCGAAGGCCGCCCCTGAGATCAGAAGCGTGGCGACCGCGAGAAGCAGGAATCGGCGCAACGAGAACCGGCCGGTGCCGTCGCGATCGCGCGTTCGGTGCCGTCGCGAAGGATCCGGATACCAGCTGCTGGGGATCGACATACGCGGAGTATCGCGAAGGACCACCGAAGGGGTCAGAGCCCTTGGACCCATCGGCGCTCGGAATGCGTCCCGCCCAGCAGGGTCAATGGCTCCCGCTACCCCTGAGCCTCACGGCCTTGGCTCTCCGCCCTACGAGCTCTTCGTCGGGAGCTTGGGGACGAGCCAGTCGATGAAGCTGTCGGGGCTGCGGGTCTGGATGTAGACGCGGCCCGGTCCGGTGAGCTCCACCACGAAGCCCTCGCCGCCGAGGATCGTCGACTTCCAGTTGCCGGCCTTGCGCACGTTGTACTGCACGCCCTCGCCCCAGCCGACCATGTGCCCGGTGTCGACCGTGTAGGTCTGGCCGGCCTCGAGGTCGATCGTCTGGATGGCGCCATAGCTCGACACCACGAGGTCGCCGGTGCCCGAGCACTTCAGCACGAAGAGGCCTTCCTTGCTGAAGAACGTCTTCGCGCCGCCCCACTTCGTGTCGATGTCGATCTCCTGCGACGACGCGAGGTACGAGCCCGACTGGAGGTAGATGGTCTGGCCGGTGAGCTGCCAGCTCACGATGTCGCCGGGCAGGGCCGGCGCCACCGCCACGTGCGCGTCGGGGCCCTTGGCGGTGAAGGTGTTCATGAAGAACGACTCGCCGCCGAGCACCGAGCGCTTCAATCCCTTGAGCATGCCGCCCTGGGTGCTCGTCTGGATCTCGACGCCGGGCGACATCGCCATCATCGCCCCCGCCTCGGCCTTCATCGACTCGCCGGGCTCGAGGTGGATCGTCGCCATGGCGAACGCCGGACTGAAGCTGATCTCGGTGCGCATCGGAGCTCCTTCGGATCGTGGGCTGCCCGGAGACTTCGCGTGCAGCCGCGGCGAGATCATGGCACCGCCGGTGCGTGAGCACGCTCGAGTCGCGGTTCGGTCAGGGCGCTCCCGGCTGGTGCACGGTGAGGACGGCCGGCTCCAGGGGCGTGTTGGGCCCGGCGAGCGCGGAGGGCTTGGACACCACGGGCACGGTCAGCGTGCCGCCGAGCGACTTGCTGTCGAACTGGAGGACCCACACGGCGCTCGCACCCGGCAGCAGGGGGCTGCCCGGGCCGACGGTGCGGGCCGCGAGGTCCTCCTTCTTGCCCAGCTGGTACGTGGCCGCGCCGGTCACGAGGTCGCGCAGGCCGTCGGTCGGTGCCGTGGCCCGCACCGCGACGAGGACCGCGTTCTTGGCCTTGACGCTCTCCCCGCCGCCGCGCGGCACGCGGTACGCGCTCGACATCGTGACCGCGGTGCCGAGCGCGGTGACCGGCACGCCCGTGCCCACCACCACCTGCCCGGTGATCGGCGTGCCGTTCACCGCGAACGTCATGACCCGCCCGCTCCCGTCCACCGCGAAGCTGTCGTACACGGCGGTGACCTTCTTCGGGGGCTTGATCGGTATCCCGTACTGGAGCAGGTCGACCTCGACCGTCGTGGGCGTGCACCGCACCGTTCGGGTCACGTTCTGCTCGGCCGCCGCCGATGCCGCGAGCAGGTCGCGCTCGAACGTTGCGTAGGCGGCGGCGTCGGAGCCCGGCACGGCGACGGTGTCGATCGCGGCGGGGCCGGCGACGGGGTTGCCGGCGCTGATCGCGGTGATGTAGCGGCAGGCAACGTCGGGAAGCGGCGCCGCGCCGGCCTCCTGGGCGCTCAGGGGCACGAGCCCCACCGATGCCGCACCGAACGCGAGCGCGACGACCGACAGTCGGCGGAGATGCATGCCCCCATCGTCGCACCGCGCGGCGCGCAAAGGACGTATGCCCACTACCGAACGTCCGACGCGCGGAGGCTCGTACGGATCGCGTCAGCGAGGCCCTCCACGTTGTCGGGGGCGAACAGCGTGAAGTGCTCACCCGGAATCGTCGCGAGCTCGTACCCGGCGTGCAGCCACGGCACCCAGCGCAGCGCGGGCTCCCGCGCCTTCGTGATCGACTCGGCGGTGCCGTAGAGGTGCACCGGGAACGGCACCGTGTCGCCGCGGTAGTTCAGGTAGGCCGTGTGCACCGACACCTGGAGGGGATCGGTCGGCTTCACCGAGACCCGCTCCGCGCGGTTGCGCCGGTAGCCGAGGCGCAGCAGCAGCGTCCGCGTACCGCCCCCCAGCCGGGGGTAGCGGCGGACGAACAGGTAGCCGGCCTTCTGCCGCAGGTAGTGGGCGCGCTCGTCCGCGGCCATCGCCGCCGCGGCGCCGAGGTGGTACCAGACGTACTCGCGGTCGGAGAGGGGCAGCACCCGCGGGCGGATCGTGTCGATGAGCCCGACGAAATCCACGTCGGTCCCCGCGTCGCGGAGCCGGCGCGTGAGCTCGACCGCGACGACGCCGCCGAACGACCACCCGACGAACCGGTAGGGCGGCGCGATCGGGAGCGTCGCGAGCACGGCCGCGTGATGGTCGACCCACTGCTCGACCCGCCGGGGCAGCACGTCGTGCTCGGGGTCCGGCGGCAGCAGCGAGTAGACGGGCGTGCCGCCGAGCGCGGCGGAGAGGGCCGCGAAGTTGTCGGCCTCGCCCCGCCAGGTGTGGAGTGCAACCAGCGGCGGGTCGTCGGTGGTCCCCGCTCGGACCGAGCGCTCCGGCGTCACGTTCCCGTCCAGCTGGGCGTGCGCTTCTCGACGAACGCGCGCACGCCTTCCTTCGCGTCGTCGCTCTTCGTGACCTTCGCGGTGTACTCGTTCTCGATCGTGCGGGCCTCGTCCTCGGGCAGCCAGCCGGTCTCGATCGCCGACGCCTTGGTCGTGGCAACCGAGATCGGCCCTGCCGCCGCGACCAGCGCCGCGATCTCCTTCGCCTTGGCCAGCCCCTCACCCGTAGGCACCACGTGGGTGACGAGACCCCAGCGCAGCGCCTCCTCGGCGATGCGGATGTCGGTCTGCTGGAGCATCTCGCAGCCGCCGCCCGTGCAGGAGTGGCCGCCGGCGCCGGTCAGGATCGCGGCGCGCACCGTGGCGTCGGCCTCGATGTCGTCCCAGGCGTCGGCGAGGCGCACGAGCATGTCGAGCGACAGCGCGTTGCGCTGCTCCGGCCGGTTCATGGTGAGGACCACGGCCGGCCCGTCGCGCTCGACCACCAAGCTGGGTTCGGGGGCGCTGCTCATCCCGGCAGCCTCGCACGTGTCGCGCACGCCGCGCCGCGCCTCAGACGCGGATGGGGGTGAACACCGCGGGGATCTGCTCGATCGCGACCACCAGGGCGTTGTCGCCTCGGCTGAACGTGGCGCCGTCGGCCATGCGAATGTCGCGCAGCCGCTTGAACAGCTCCTCGAACACGATCTGGATCTCGAGCCGGGCGAGGTTGGCGCCGAGGCAGTAGTGCGGGCCGAACCCGAACCCGAGGTGGGGGTTGGGGCTGCGGTCGATGCGGAACGTGTCGGCGTCGGCGAACACGAGCTCGTCGCGGTTGGCCGATTGGTACAGCATGAGGACGCGGTCGCCTTCCGCGAGCTGCTTGCCGCCGAGCTCGTGGTCGGCGGTGACCGTGCGGCTGAAGCTGAGCACTGGCGACACGAACCGCACGATCTCCTCCACCGCGCCGTCGATCAGCTCGGGGTTCGTGATCAGCTTCTCGCGCTCCTCGGGGAACCGGCTGAACGCGAGCAGGCCGCCGCTGATCGCGTTGCGGGTGGTCTCGTTTCCGGCAACGAGCAGCGCGATCAGGAAGATGATGAGGTCGTCGGATTCCATCGTGCCGGTGTTCTCGAGCGTGGTGGCCGAGCCGGTGTCGAGCGTGCCCTCGTCGAACGCGCCGGTGAGGATGCTGATGAGGTCTTCGCGGGGCTCGGCCCGACGTTCCTCGATCAGCGGCAACAGGTACTGCACGAACTCGAGCGCTGCGGTGGCCGACACGTGGGCCGTCGGGTCATCGGCGGAGCGGCCCTCGCCCGCCATCATGTCGTCGCTCCAGCGGTGCAGCTCGCTGCGCATGCCGGGGTCGAGGCCCATGAGCTCGGCGATCACGATGAGCGGCACGTGGATCGCGAAGTCGCTCACGAACTCGATCTCGCCGCGGTCCTGGATGTCGTTCAGGAGCTCCTCGGTGATCTCCCGGATGTGGGGGGCGAGCCGGCGCACCTGGCGGGGTGTGAACCCGCGGTTGATGATCCCGCGCTGGCGCTGGTGCTGGGGGTCGTCCATCGTGAGGATCGACAGGGGCTGCGCGTTGCGGGGCCGCACCCCGTGCTTCGAGCAGTACAGGTCGGCGTGGCGCGAGACGTAGCTCACCTCCGCGTGGCGGGTGAGCACCCAGCACTGCCCCGCCTCGCTCCAGTGCACCGGGTCGTTCTCGCGCAGCCAGCGGTAGGCGTCCCACGGGTCGTCGAACGCGCGGCCGGTGGTGAAGTCGGGGATCGTCACGGTCATGGGGAGGCCCCTCGTGGTCGCGGCAGAGCATCCGCATTCTCGGAGGCCGCGGGCGGCGGGGCACAGGGCCGAAAGTCCCGGGGCGTCGGTTAGCGTGCAGTCATGAAGCGACGCGTCCTCATTGCCCTGCTCGTCGCCACCGTCGGGGTCGTGGGGGCCGCGCCCGCCGGGGCGAAGAAGTCGACCACGTGCGATCTGCTCACCAAGAAGCAGGTCTCGAAGATCCTCGGCCACAAGGTCGTGACGACCGCGTCCGAGAAGAACAAGACCAACGGTGCCGGGCAGTGCGACTACGTCACCAGCTACTACCAGCAGAAGCGGTTCGAGGACCTCGACGCGCCGTACAAGCTCAAGATCACCACCCAGCCGATCGCCGGGATCGAGTCCGACATCGACGCACTCGAGGCGGATCCCGATTCCGATGCGGTGGCCGGCCTCGGTGAGCGCGCGTTCTACAACGACGGCAACGACCTGCTCGTGGTAGTGGGCGACCTGGTGCTGATGGCCGAGGTCACCAACGTCCAGTGGTCGGGCAACGAGCGCGACACGCTCGTCCGGACCCCGGAGCTCGAGGCGATGAAGCTGCTCGTGCCGCTGTTCGATTCGGTCTCGGGCAAGAAGTAGCGGCGGCCCGCGCACGAAGGGAGCTCCCGTGGGGGACATCATCATCACCGGGGGAACGGTCGTCGACGGCACCGGCGCCCCGGCCTACGCGGCCGACGTGCGTGTTTCCGACGGCGTGATCACCGAGATCGGTCCCGGCCTCGAGCCGCGTGGCGAGCGCGTGGTCGACGCCACCGGCTGCTTCGTCGCACCCGGGATCATCGACACCCACACCCACCTCGACGGCGCGATGTGGTGGAACCCCGACCTCGACCCCCTGCCCGCGTCGGGCAACACGTCGTGCGTGTTCGGCAACTGCGGCAACTCGATCGCCCCACTCGACGGTCCCCAGCGCGACGAGATCGTCGACCTCCTCTGCTTCCTCGAGGACCTGCCGCTCGAGGCGTTCCACCAGCTCGTGCCGTGGACATGGAAGACCTGGCCCGAGTACATGGCCGCGCTGCGCGGCCAGCCGACCTCGGTGCACGTCGGCGGCTACCTGGGTCACCTGGCGCTGCGCACGTACGTGCTGGGCGAGGCGGCGTGGGAGCGCGAGGCCGCACCCGACGAGATCGCGCGCATGTGCGTGGTGCTCGACGACGGGCTCGCCGCAGGCGCGCTCGGGCTGAGCATGAACACGTTCGACCGCGACCGCACGCTTCGCCCGGTGCCCGGATACCTCGCGAGCGACGACGAGTACCGCGCGCTGTTCGAGGTGATCGCCCGGCACGCCCCGGCAACCGCGCAGATCATCACCCTCTTCACCGACCACGACGCGAGCCTGGCCGACGCGGCGCGCTTCGCCCGGCTCGCCAAGGAGACGGGCATCCGGCTCCAGTTCCCCGGAATGCCGATGAACTGCCGCGACGACGACCGCCGTCCCCAGTTCTGGGACCTGTTCGAGCGGCTGAAGGCCGACGGGGTCGACATGTGGCCGGTCGTCGCGTTCAAGCCGCTCGCGCCGTTCTTCGGCTTCGAGCGCTCGATCGTGTTCCAGCGCGTCCCCGCGTGGAACGAGGTGCTCAACGGCCCGCCCGAGGACAAGCTCGCGACGCTCGCCGATCCGGCGTGGCGCGGCCGTGCGCGGACCGACTGGGACAATCGCACGCATTCGAACATCTCGCGGGTCGACCGTCCCCACGAGATGATCCTCTCGGTCTCGGAGACGGGTGCGGGCCCGCTCGGGATCTCCCTCGCCGACTTCGCGGAGCGGACGGGGCTCCACCTGTCCGACGCGTTGGCCGAGTGGATCCTCGCCAACGGCATCGGCTCGCTCATGGTGGGAACGCCCGAGCGACTCAGCGAGCCCGACATCGTGCGGGCGCTGCGTGAGGAGCAGACGCTCACCAACATCACCGACAGCGGCGCGCATCTCCAGCTGTTCGCGGCCGCCGGGGAGCACGTGTACCTGCTCACCCACTACGTGCGCGATGCGGGCCTCATCACGATCGAGGAGGGCGTCCACGCGCTCACCGGCCGCACCGCCGCGTTCTTCGGCCTCCGTGACCGCGGGGCCATCGAGGTGGGCAAGGTCGGCGACCTGTGCGTGTTCGCGCTCGACGAGCTCGAGCTCGGCGAGGAGGAGCGCGTGTGGGACGTGCCCTACGGCACCTGGCGGTTCCGCCGGAAGCCCGCCGGGTTCCGGGCCACGATCGTGGCCGGCACTCCCACCTGGATCGACGGCGGCCCCACCGGCGCTCGCCCCGGCCAGGTCCTCACGCCCGGGTGAGCGCCGACGGTCAGCGCGTGGCGCGGGCCATGTAGAGCCAGATCTGGAACGGGGCTTCCTGCTCGCGCATCTGCGCCCGGGCCGCGAGCAGCGTGCGGCCGGCCGCGGTCTGCTCGTAGAACCACGCCTCGCCCTGCCCGGCCTCGGGGGTCGCGTCGGCGAGGGCCAGCGCGGCTTCCTCGTAGTAGGTCCGGATGTCGTGGCAGGTCTGCACCGGGTCGCCGATGAACCCCGCGGCCTTCCAGTCGGCACCGTCGGCGACGGCCGCGAGCACGGCGAGCGCGTCGGGCACCTGGTCGGCCGTGAGCACGCGCCCGATCGAGGTGACGCCGCGACGCGCCAGCGTGCGGTCGTACGCGTGGCGCAACCCGCGCGCCTCGTCGACCGCCTCGGGCACGTTCGGGTCGTACCGCGGGGGCATCGGGCAGGCGAGCGGCGCGCGGTCGGACTCGATCACCTCGGGGTGGTCCTCCAGCACCGGGCCCTCCGGTCGCCCGAGCAGGGCGAACGCGCGGCGCAGCACGTCGTGCTGGAACGCCGGGTCGTTCGGCTTGCCGAGCGGGCGGCCGAGGGGGAACGCGCCGTAGAGGCCGCGCGGGGGCGGGAGCTGCTCGGCGACCCCGCGCACGGACACGAGCGCGACGGTCGAGAGCCCTGCTTCCTCGAACACGCGAGCGAGCACACACACGGTGCGCGAGCAGAGCGGTCAGACGGGGGTGAGCAGCACGACGTCGACGTCGTCGTCGCGCAGCAGCCGGGCGACGTGCGGCCCACTGTCGAGGCGGATCCCGGTGAGGGTGTCCTCCTGGTTGCCCGCGAACGCGTACTGGTGGGGCGCCACGCTGCCGATCGCGCCCTCGGCCGCGAGCTCCTCGAGCCGGTCGATCGGGTAGACGACGTCGAGGTCGGCCACGAACCCGCTGCGGTCGAAGTTGGGGCTCCAGTGGCCGAGCACGAGGTCGCGCCGGTTGCTCGGCAGCACCCGGTACGACGGGTCGTCGGGGTTGAACCCCTCGTCGCCGGCCACGTGGAGCGCAGCGGTCGTGACGATCGCGACCCGGCACTCCGACAGCGGCTTCGTGAGCGGGGTCCACGGCACCACCTCGCCCATGTCGGGCATGGGCGTCGTGGCCGCGAAGTCGCGCAACGTCTGGTCGCTCATCCTCGTCCGCTCCTGGCCCTTCGGGCCGGGCCGCTCGGGCCACGCTCGCGTGCGGCCGAGATGCGGCGCAGCCGGTGCTCGCTCATCCTCGTCCGCTCCTGGCCCTTCGGGCCGGGCCGCTCGGGCCACGCTCGCGTGCGGCCGAGATGCGGCGCAGCCGGTGCTCGCTCACGCCGGGCATCCTGCCACGCGAAGCCGCCGCCGCTCGGTTCAGGTGACCGCGGGCGCCTTCGGGCCGCCGTTGACCCAAAGGGTCTGACCCGTGCAGTAGCTGGACGCGTCGGACGCGAAGAACAGCACCGCGTGGCCGATCTCGTCGGGCTCGCCGACGCGGTTCATCGCGTTGCCCGGGCCGAGGATCGCGCCGTCGGGGAGGTCCTGCTGCTTCGTCGACTCGCCGTAGCCCTCGGTGCGCACGGCGCCGCACGCAACCGCGTTCACCCGCACGCCCTGGGGCGACCACGCCGCGGCGAGCGAGCGGGTCAGGCTGTTCATCCCCGCCTTCGCCGCGCCGTACGGGGCCACGTTGGGCAGCGCGAGGAAGCTCGCGCCCGACGAGATGTTCACGATCGAGCCCTTGCCCTGCTCGAGCATGTGCTGCGCCGCGGGCCGGGCGAGGAACCACACGCTGGCGAGGTTCAGGTCGACGATCTGGTGCCACTCGCTGACGGTCCACTCCTCGGGCGGCTTGTTGATGCTGCCGCCCGCGTTGTTGACGAGCACGTCGAGCCGGCCGAGCTCGCCGACCGCGGTGGCCACGAGCTCCTCGCACTGCGCGGCGTCGGTCACGTCGGTGGGAACCACGATCGCCCGCCGCCCCGCGGCCTCCACCTCGCCCGCGGTGCGCTCGAGCAGCTCGACCCGCCGGGCCGCGAGCACGACGTCGGCGCCGCGCTCGGCGAGGACGCGCGCGGTTGCCCGCCCGATCCCCGTGCCGCTGCCGGTGACGATCGCGACCCGACCGTCCAGTGAGAATCGGTCGTCGGCCATGGTTCCCCCTTTGGATCCCTCGTGGATCCCTAACGGATCAGCGACGCGATGCGGACCTGGCCGGGAGTCTCCCCGCGCAGCCACGGCTCGTCCATCCCGGCCGCGAGGAGCATCACGCGGATCCGCAGGTAGATCGAATCGGAGCGCAGCAGGCTCATCACCTCGAACCACGGGTAGTCCACGACGTCGCGGCCCATGCGGCCGGCCCAGCGGGCGAGCACGTCGTCGTGGCCGAGGAAGCCGGGGAGGTCGCCGCCCGATCCCGCCGCGGTCACCTCGTGGAGCCCCACGAACCAGGCGAGGTCGAGCTCGGCCGGGCCGATCGACGCCATCTCCCAGTCGATCAGGGCGTGCTGGGAGAAGTCGGGGCCGTAGATGACGTTGCCGAGCCGGGGGTCGCCCCAGCACAGCGACAGCGGCGGCTCGGGGTCGGGGCGGTTGGCCCGCAGCCACGCGATCGAGTCGGCGAGCACCGACGGGACGTCGCCGTCGCTCGCCCACGCGACGTACTCCTCGGCCCGCGCGATGTCGTGGACGAGCCCCCGCTCGCCGGCCGGGGTGAGCACGCCGAGGCCGAGGCCCTCCCAGTCGACGCGGTGCACGTCGGCGAGCGCGTCGAGGAACTCGGTCTGCACCTTCCGCTGCACGTCCGGCTCGGCCTCGGCCAGGCGGCCCGCCGCGACGTACCCCTCCGCGAGCGCGTCGCCCCGAACGCGCTCCATGAGGAAGAACGGTGCGCCCACCCACCGCTCGTCGAGCTCGACCGTGACCGGCTTCGCGGCGGGGATCCGGCACTTCAGGAGTGCGTGCTGCACCTCGGCCTGGCGGTGCAGGTCGTAGGTGGGGAAGATCCCACCCCCGGCCGGTGGGAGCCGGGCCACGTAGTGGTCCTCCACCTCGTGGCCCCGCGTGGTGCGCACGGCGTCGACGAGCAGCGTCTCGCTCGAGTAGCCCGACGTGGGCTTGCCGAGCGGCCCGACGCGCACGTCGTCGGCCTCGGGGTGACGGGCCGTCAGCCAGTGCTGCAGTCCCTCCCGGACGGCTTCGAGGTCGCGGGCCTCGGCGGCGACGGTCATGGGTTCGGGCTCTCGGCCCTGCGGGCCGGGCCGCTCGGGCCCCGCTCGCGTCGCGACGAGCGACTTCGCGTCAAGGGCTCGCTCATGTGTGAACCTCCAGGATGTTCTCGCGTTCGTTGGCCGTGAACTCGGCGCGCAGCGCGGCCGCGTCCTCGGCGGTGAACGGGCGGTACCGCGCCTCGCGCTCGGGGCGCCACCAGATCGGGTCGGTGGTGTCCCACCGGTCGGCCTTGAGCGGCTTCTTGTCGACCTTGTTGGTGCCGGTCAGCGGGATCTGCTCGGTGATCCGCACGTAGCGCGGCGTCCACTTCGGCCCGAGGTCGCGTTGGCCGGCGAGGAAGGCGGCGAACGCGTCGGGATCGAACTCGGTGCCCTCCTCCAGCTCGATCGTGGCCATCACCTGGTCGGCCGTGCGCGCGTCGGGCACGGCGTACACCGTCACGCCCGCGATCCCGGGCATGCGTCCGAGGATGCGCTCGATGGGCGCGGGGGTGAAGTTCTCGCTGTCGACGCGGATCCAGTCGCCGCTGCGGCCGGCGAACCAGAAGAAGCCGGCTTCGTCGCGGTACGCGAGGTCGCCGGTCCAGTACCAGCCGTTTCGGGTGCGCGCCGCGTCGGCCTCGGGGTTCTTGTAGTAGCCCTCGAACGCCGACGCGGTGTTGCGGCCGACGATCTCGCCGATGCACGCGTCGGCGTTGACGAGGCGGCCACCGGCGTCGAGCTGCGCGCGGGGACACTCCTCGAGCGTCTCGGGATCCACCACCGCGATGTCGGTGCCGGGCAGCGGCTGACCGAGCGACCCCGGTGGGGTGTTCTCGATCGGCATGAGGATGACGGCGTTCTCGCTCGAGCCGTAGCCCTCGATCACCGGCACCCGGAACCGCTTCGCGAAGGCCTTGATGTCGGGTGCGGTGGACTCCGGCGCGAGCACGTACCTGAGCTCGTGCTCCGTGTCGCGGTCGGTGGGCGGGGTGGCGAGGATGAACGCGAGGGCGCGGCCCACCGTGGAGAAGAACGTGGCGCCGTAGTGCTGGACGTCGTCGAGCCAGGCCGAAGCGGAGAAGCGGCGGCGCAGGAGCAGCGTCGCGCCGGTGGCGAACGAGGGGAACACGCTCGCCGCGAGCGCGTGCCCGTGGAACAGCGGCATCGCGCAGTACGGGACGTCGTCGCTGGTGAACGCGGACCGCGATGCGGCGCGCGCGCCCCGGCCCTGCGTCATGCGCACGGCCTTCGGCGCGCCCGTCGACCCCGAGGTGAAGATGAGCATCATCAGCGTGTCGGGCCCCGGCGCGGGCTCGGGGAACGGCGCGTCGTACAGCCCGGCGAAGCGGGCGACGTACTCGGGCGTGTCGGACACGAAGACGCGGTCGGCCGGCACCCCGAGGTCGAGCCCCTCGATGATCGGGACCTGGTCCGGCGTCGTGAACACCATCTGGCAGTCGGTGTGGCGCACGTTGCGGGCGAGCTCCTCGCCGCGGGTGGTGGGGTTGATGCCCACGACCGTGGCGCCCGCGAGCGCGGCACCCCCGAGGAGGAACAGGTGCTCGGGCGTGTTCTCCATGAGCAGCCCGATGTGGAACGGATCGGGGCCGCGCCGCTCGGTGAGGAACGCGGCGCGCGCCCGGCACTCGGCGACGACCTCGCGCCAGGTCCACGACGCGTCCTCGAACAGCAGCCCGGTGGTGTCGTCGTGCTCGCGCGAGCGGACGAGCTCGGCAATCGTCTCGGCCATCGCGCTCAGGCCGCCAGCACGACGGGCAGGACGTGGATGCCGGCCACCAGGGTGGACGGCACGCGCTCGGGCTCGCCCGCGAGCTCGTACTCGGGGAAGCGGGCGAGCAGCTCTTCGAGGAACACGCGGGCCTCGAGCCGGGCGAGCGCCGCGCCGAGGCAGAGGTGCTCGCCGAACCCGAACGCGAGGTGCGCGGGATTGACCGGGCGGGTCACGTCGAACGCACCGGCCGTCGGGCCGAAGGCGCGCTCGTCGCGGTTGCCCGAGGCGTAGAGCATGATCAGGTAGTCGTCGGCCTGCACCGGCACGCCGCCCACGGTGGTGTCGGCCACGACGGTGCGGCAGAACGTCTGGATCGGGGTGACCCAGCGCAGGCACTCCTCGACCGCGGCCGGGATGCCGGCCGGGTTCGCCGCGAGCGCGGCCCGCTGGTCGGGGTGCTCGGCCAGCGCCACCATGCCGCCCGACAGCAGCGTGCGGGTGGTCTCGTTGCCGGCCACGAGCAGTGTGAGCAGCCAGGTGAAGATCTCGTCGGGACCGAGGCGGCGCCCCTGCACCTCGCCGTGGGCCAGGACCGACACGAGGTCGTCGCCGGGGTTGCGCACCTTCTGCTCGACGTGCGCGGCGAGGAACGCGTGCATCTCCATGATCGCGGCCATCGTGTCCTCGGGCGGACGGTCGGTGGACTCGATGGTCGCGTCGGACCAGCGGCGGAAGTCGCCCCGGTCGCCGTCGGGGATGCCGAGCAGCTCGGCGATCACCATCAGCGGGAAGGGCGCGGTGAGGTGGTCGACCACGTCGATCGGCTCGGCGCCCGCGGGCAGCCGGTCGAACACGGTGGTGGCGATCTCGCGCACCCGTGCCTCCATGCCCGACACCGCCCGGGGCGTGAACTTGCGGTTCACGAGCCCGCGGTGCTGCGCGTGGTCGGGCGGGTCGACGAACAGGATCGACGGCGAGTCGCTGCGGAACGTGCCGGTGCGGATCGGGTCGTGGACCATCGCGCCGCGGCCCGAGCAGAAGCGGCCAGGTTCGCGGCTGACCTCCCGGATGTCCTCGTAGCGGGCCACCGTGACCAGCCCGTCGGCCACCCGGTGGACCGGCGCCTCGTCGCGCAGCGCCGTCAGCACCGACGGGTAGTCGGGCCGCCCGTAGAAGTCGGTCGTGGTGGGGTCGAGGTCGGGGGGGATCATGGGCTCCTCGTCGGACGATCGGGATCGCAGGGGTCGGTCGGTCGGTCAGTCGGTCAGGCCGGCCACGTGCCGGAGCTCGCGGAGGAGCTGGGCGTCGTCGCCGGGGATCAGGAAGTGGCTGAGCGCGGTGCGCACGACCAGGTCGGCCAGGTCGGCCGGACCGGCGGGTCCGTCGGGTTCGTCGGCCGCGGCGGGCAGCTCCTCGAACAGGGGGACGAGCGAGCCCCGCATCGTGCGCAACGCCTGCTCGAGCTGGTCGATCATGAATCCCGGCTCGATCGCGACGAGCTCGCGCATCGGGTAGTCCTGCTGGAACTCGACCACGAACCGCAGCGCGCGGTCGAGGCGCGCCGCGCCGGTCAGCCCGTCGAGTGCGGCGGCCAGCCCGGTGCCGAAGCGCTGCTTCTCGTGCACCGCGAGTGCGAGGAGCAGCTCCTCCTTCGAACCGAAGTACTTGTACAGCGTCGGTCGTGAGACGCCCGCCTGTGCGGCGATGTCGGTGAGGCTGAGCTTCCGGGGGCCACGCCGAGCGAGGACGACGCCCGTGGCATCGAGGATCCGGGTCCGCGTGGTGTCGCCACGAACCGACGGTGGGGCGGCTGCGCTCACGGGTGGTGAGGTTGACAGATGGATGGTGATCTGTAAAGTCCGCCACGATGTGACGGAGGTGTCAGCCACCGTATTGTCGGGCTCCGACACGCGTCCGGGGGGAGCGAGATGTCCGCGAGTGCTACCGATCGGTTCGGTCCGGCCGGCACGCCACGGGTCGTGGTGGTGGGCGGCGGGTACGGGGGCATCGCCGCCGGCGTGAAGATGAAGAACGCCGGGATCCACACGTTCACCATCTACGAGAAGTCCGACCGCGTCGGTGGCACCTGGTGGGACAACCAGTACCCCGGCTGCGAGGTCGACGTGCACTCGCACCTGTACTCGTACGCGTTCAAGCCGTACGACTGGAGCCGCACCCACGCCAAGCGCGAGGAGCTCCAGGGCTACCTCGAGGAGACCGTCAGCGACTACGGGCTGTGGTCGCACTTCCGGCTCGGGGTCGCCGTCGACCGGGCCGAGTGGGACGAGCAGACCCATACGTGGAAGCTCACGCTCGACAACGGCGAGACCGACGAGTGCAACGTGCTGATCTCCGCGACCGGCTTCCTCAACGTGGCGCGCTATCCCGACTGGCCGGGCCTCGACGAGTTCGAGGGGATCAAGTTCCACACCGCGCGCTGGGAGCACGAGCACGACTTCACCGGGAAGACCGTCGCGCTCGTGGGCACGGGCAGCACCGCGACGCAGATCCTCCCCGAGATCCAGCCGATCGTGAAGAAGGCGTACCTGTTCCAGCGCGACCCGGGCTGGGTGATGCAGAAGGGCGACCGCGACTTCACGCCGGCCGAGCGGGCGAAGCTGCGCACGTTCTGGGGTCACCGGCTGGAGCGGTGGAAGCAGCTCTACCGGATCGAGAAGGGCGTGTGGGGCGGCGCGATCTACAAGCCCGGCACGAAGATGAACGACGCGCGCGAAGCGGCCTGCCGCACGTACATCAACACGACCTTCGCCGACCGGCCCGACCTCGCCGAGGCCGTCACGCCCGATTACCCGTATCCGGGCAAGCGGCCGATCTTCAACACGACCTTCTATCCCACGCTGCTGAAGGAGAACGTCGAGCTCGTGCCCCGCGCGGTGCAGGCCGTCACCCGTACGGGCGTCGTCGACGTCGACGGCGTGGAGCGTGAGGTCGACATCCTCGTGATGTGCACGGGGTTCCAGCCGACCAACTACCTCGCGCGCATCGAGGTGATCGGCCGCGGCGGGCAGTCGTTGCGCGACTACTGGGCCGGTGAGCCCCGGGGCTTCCTCGGGATCACGGTGCCCAGCTTCCCGAACTTCTTCATCCTCTACGGGCCCGGCACCAACGGCGGTGAGATCGTCACGATGCTCGAGCGGCAGTCCGAGTACGCGGTCCGGGCGATGAAGCGGATGATGCGCGAGAACGTCACCGCGGTGGAGGTGAAGCCGCGCTGGGCCGACCGGTACCACCGCTGGCTCATGTCGAAGATGGAAGGCACGTCCTGGCAGATGTGCACCAACTACTTCACCGTGGAGAACGGCAGGATCGTCACCCAGTGGCCGTACGGGCCCACGATGTACAGCTGGATGACCAAGGTGCTCGGCCGCCCGTCCGAGACCACCCGCCGCCGCGCCCCCTGACCTACGCGTTCTGGCGTCACTCGTGCCGCCGACAGCGGCACCAGTGACGCCAAAAGGGGATGGGGGGCAGGTAGTAGTGGGGGGATGAACTTCCGGTGGACGGGCTCCCGCGCGCTCGTGGCGCTCGGGCTGGTCGTCACCGGGAGCGCAGCAGGGCTGCTCCTGCCCAGCCCCCCGGCGTCGGCCGCGACCGCGTCGTCCGACCGGCCCAACATCGTCTTCGTCTTGGCCGACGACCTCGACGTGGCCGAGTTGAGCGCGATGCCGGAGGTGCAGGCGCTCCTCGCCGAGCACGGCGCGACCTTCGACCAGTACTCCGTGAGCGACTCGCTGTGCTGCCCGTCGCGCGCCACCATCCTGCGGGGCCAGTACGCGCACAACACCGGGGTGCTCAACAACGGCGGCGAACGCGGCGGGTTCAAGCGGGCCTACACGCTCGGCATCGAGTCCAACACGATCGCCACCCGGCTCCAGGACACCGGCTACCGCACCGGCCTGTTCGGCAAGTACCTCAACGGCTACCCGCATCCCGCCGGTCGGCGGTACGTGCCCCCGGGGTGGACGGCCTGGGGCAGCCCGGTCGCCGGTGACCCGTACTCGGAGTACGGCTACACGCTGAACCACAACGGGCGCATGGAGTCGTACGGCAATGCACCCGAGGACTACGGCACCGACGTCTACATGCGGCTCGCGCGTCGGTTCGTGGAGCGGTCGGTGGCACGGGGCCAGCCGTTCTTCGCGTACGTGTCGGTGTTCGCGCCACACGAGCCGGCCACTCCCGCGCCCGCGGACGTCGGCCGGTTCGCGGGCGCGACCGCGCCGCGGACACCCAGCTTCGACCAGGCCGACGTGACGGGCATGCCGGTGCTGATCCAGAACCTGCCCCGCTTCACGCCCGAGGAGACGGCCGCGATCGACCGGCTCTACCAGCGTCGCATCGAGTCGCTCCAGGCCGTCGACCGGGGCGTGGCGGATCTCGTGGGGACCCTGCGCGCGCTCGGGCAGCTGAAGAGCACGTACGTGGTGTTCGCGTCGGACAACGGCTTCCACCTCGGCCAGCACCGGCTGCCCGCGGGCAAGGAGACGCCGTACGACACCGACATCCACGTCCCCCTCGTGGTGCGCGGGCCGGGGATCCCGTCGGGAACGACCGTCTCGGCGATGGCCAGCAACGCGGACCTCGCGCCGACGTTCGCGGCGATGGCCGGTGCGTCGGCCTCGCGGCGCTGGGACGGCCGATCCCTGCTCGGGGTCGCCGAGGGGACGCGGAAGGCCACCAAGGGGACGCGCACGGTGGAGCTCGTGGAGCACTGGGCGCTCACCCACCCGAACGAGGTCCCCCAGAGCCTGCCACCGGGAACGGTGCTCGAGCCCGACGATCCCGACCAGGCCGACCCTCGCCTGAACCCGTCGTCGATCGCGGGCGGCGGCAAGGGCAAGCCGCCCCTCCTCTCCGACCACACGCTCTACGGCCGGCTGGTGAAGATCCCCGACTACTTCGGCGTCCGCACCGCCCGCTTCCTGTACGTCGAGTACGTCAACGGCGACCGCGAGCTGTACGACCTGGCCGCCGATCCCGACGAGATGCACAACCTCGCGGGCACGCAGCCCGAGCTCGAGGCCGAATTGGCCGCGAAGACGGTCGAGCTCCGCGCGTGCCGGGCCGCCGCGTGTCGAAATGCGGACAGCGTCGACCCGGTGCGGGGGACCTGACCGGTATCTTCGGGACCGTGCGACGGGCCAAGCCGCCGATGACCCCGCGAGAGCGGACCGTGCACGCGCGGAACGTGGTCCGGAAGCGGATCGCGATGGCGCGGGGCGGGTACGACCGCGTCTTCGGGATCGGAGCCACCAAGACCGGGACGTCGTCGTTCGGGGTGGCGATGGAGCGGCTCGGCTTCCGACTGCTCGGCTGGGACGCGCCGCTCGCGGAGCAGTACCAGCGCGGGGAGCTCACGAGGGTCCTCGAGGCGGCCGACGAGTACGACGCGTTCGAGGACATGCCCTGGGGTGCGGGCGATCTCTACGTGCTGCTGGCCGAACGGTTCCCGAAGGCGCGGTTCGTGCTCACGGTCCGCGACTCCGCGTCCTGGTCGAAGAGCCACGAGCGCCACTACTCGCCGGGATCGCCCATCCCGGAGCGCTTCTGGATCCGCGACTACGCCGACCGCAGGGAGGCGCTGGTCGCGGAGTACGAGCAGCGGAACGCGGCGATCCGGGAGCTCTTCGCCGACCAGCCACAGCGCTTCCTCACCATCGACGTGTGCGGAGGCGAGGGGTGGGAGAAGCTCTGCCCGTTCCTGGGCCTGCGCATCCCCGACGCGCCGTTCCCGGTCGTGAACATCACACCGACGCCGAAGGCCGAGCCTCCCGCGTCGCTCGACCGCTGAGGGCGGTCGCCTGCCGGCGCGCTAGGTGGTGAGGCAGGACTGGGCGCCGTTGGCGAAGCCCTCGCGGAACAGCGTCACCCGGTCGAACACCGAGCCGCGGTCGACCTTCGACTGCGCGCCGTCGGTGGCGACGAAGGTGGCCACCACCTCGTCGAGGTCACCGGGGGAGAGCGAGAACTTCTGGTTGCGGGCGGCGCCGGTGCCGCGCTGGACGTCGCCCGCCCAGGCACCGGTGAGGCACTCGGACGCAGCCCGCGCCTGGTTGGAGCCGAGCTTGTAGCCGAGGTCGGACTGCACGGCCGACGCCCACGCCGTGGCCACGAAGACCCCGGCGCCGAGGTCGCCGATCTCGTCGGATGCCTTCTGCAGCGTCTTCGCGGCGTAGACGATCGAGTTCGAGTCGGCGCAGTAGACCACGGTGTCGCTCAGCACGCCGCCGTCGGTGCGGCCCGGGCACGACACGGTCGCGGTGCGGGACGCCACGAGCTCCGGCGCGGTGCCGTAGGCCTTCACCGTGCCGTTCCAGTACGTGTCGAGGCTCTTCTTCAGGAGGGGGAGGACCTCGTCGAGCGGGAGGTCGCCGTTGATGGCCTGGTCCTGAGCGGACACGAAGGCCTGCTCGGTCACCTCGGGCGGGTTCGTCTCGTAGCCGCGGCACGCGCTCGCTCCGCCCACGAGGCCGTCCTGGAACGCGCTCACGCGGTCGAACGCGTTGCCGTGCGCGCCGTTCTGGCTGCCGTCGACGCCCGACGGGTCGCGCAGGTCGATGAAGCCGGCGAGTGCGCGGTCGAGGTCGTCGGACGACATGCGCAGGTCGGTGCCGCTCCCGCTGGCGACGTGCTGGGCCCAGGCACCCGCGAAGCAGTCGGCCTGGAGCTCGATGTACACGAAGGCGCCGTCGGGCGCGCCGGCGCGCGCCTGGATCGCGTGGCCCATCTCGTGCGCGAGCACGAGGCCGACGGCGACGTCGCCGTACTTCGCACGCAGCGCAGGGATGAGGCCCTGCTCGTCGTACGCGATGAAGTCGCCCTCTTCGCAGTAGAAGGCGTTGCCCGCGACCTCCTGGTACGGCGTCGTGCCGCGCGTGCCGCACCCGGGGGGCGGATTCTTCGCGGAGTACGGGTACACGCGGTCCGTGGGGATCGGCTTGTACGTGCGGCCGTAGGTCGGGGGGAGCGCCTTGGCCCAGAACGCCTGGATGTCGGACAGCGACTGGTCGGCGGTCGCCGCGTAGTGGTCGCTGTTGGCGGCGCCGGCGGGGAGGACGAGGAGGGCGGTGGCGGTCAGTGCGGCGACGGTGGTCGCGCCGATCGCCCGACGGATGCGCCGGCGGATCCGTCGGCGCTTGCGGGGATTCGTGGTCACGCCAGGGGAACGACCCGACCACGGGGCCGGGTTCCCCGGCCCCCGTCCGCGCCTGAGGGTTCTCTCAGTCGGCAGCGCCGGGCTCGGCCCCCTCGGGGTCGAGCAGGCTGCGCTGGTCGAGGGAGTAGAGGAGGCCGAGGGCGGGCAGGATGATCACGACCGCGAGGCCGAAGACCACGAGCACGGCCCCGAGGGTCGCGTCGGGGGCGGCCGCGGCGGAGATCTCGAGGGACTCCGGAAGGATGTAGGGCCACTGGGCGACGCCCCACGCCACGATCACGGTGGCCACCGCGCCGATGGCGAGCAGCCGCGCGCCGCGGTGGCTGCGGCGCAGGAGCAGGGCGAGCGACCCGGCGCCGCAGAGTCCCGACAGGATGACGATGGGCAGCGCGACGCCGGTGAGGCGGTCGAAGAGGTAGTCGGCGTCGGTCGAGAGCACGAAGATGCCGGCGAGCGCGATGACGCCGGAGGCGATGCCGGCGACGATCGCCCGCCGCCGGAAGTACTCCTCCATGTCGGGGCCGGCGAAGCGGTGCGCGTCCCACACCATGTAGACGGCCGCGAGGTACGCACAGGCCGTGACGGCGAGCACACCGCCGAGGATCGACGTGGGGTTGAGCCAGCTCGACCAGTGGTCGCCGGCGACGCCCCCGGCGGGGACCCGGCCCGACGCCACCGCCCCGGCCACGGCGCCGAAGCAGAACGGCACCAGGACCGACGACACGGCGAAGGCGGCGCCGAAGTTGCGCTGCGAGGAGACCCGCGTGACCTCCTTGCGGAACGCGAAGCTCGATCCCCGCAGCACGATGCCGAGCGCGGCGAGCGACAACGGGACGAACAGCGTGAGCATGATCGACCCGAAGGCCTCGGAGAACGCGGTCCACATCACGACGAGGATGAAGATCAACCACACGTGGTTGGCCTCCCACACCGGGCCGATCGAGTGGTTCACCACGCTGCGGGGCCGGGCGCCGCGCTGCGCGCCGCCGGCCACCAGGTCCCAGAAGCCCGCGCCGAAGTCCGCACCGCCGAAGATCGCGTAGGCGACGATCCCGACGAGGAGGATCGCGGCGACGGCGTCGGTCACGGCGCCCCCACCGGCTCGCGGTCGGCCTCGGGCATCGGGCGCGGGGAGTACGGCGCGCCGTGGTCGGTCCCGGACCCGCCGTCGTCACCGGCCGCGAAGCGACCGGCCATCAACCGCAGCACGAGCACGAGCGTGACGGCGACGACCAGGTACAACCCGGTCACGATCAGGAAGGTCACCCACACGCCCTGGTTCTCGGTCGCGGCCTGGGTGACCTTCATGAAGTCGAAGACGATCCAGGGCTGGCGGCCGACCTCCGTGACCACCCACCCCGCCTCCATCGCGAGGATCGAGGCGACGCCGGCGACCGCGGCGGCCCGGAGGAACCACTTCGACCGCGGCAGGTCACGGCGCCGGAGCCAGCCGATGCCGTACCAGACCGAGAGGAGGAAGAGCATCGTGCCGAGGCCGACCATCACGTCCCACGCGAGGTGCACGGTGTTGACCTCGCGAGTGGTGGGTCGCGACCCCTTGGGGAAGCTGTCGAGACCCTGGATCTCGGTTGAGGTCCCGTCGCTCGGGTCGGAGAGGATGGACGCGAAGCCGGGGATGGGGATGCCGCCCACCACTTCGCCGTCGGAGTTGATGTGGCCGAACAGCGTCTCGGGCACGTCGGTGCTGGACTTCGGCACCAGCTCGATCGCGGCGAACTTGGTGGGCTCGTTGTTGTAGACCCAGCGCGCGAGCTGGTCGCCGACGAGCATCTGCACGGGCGCGGCGATCGCCGCGATCGTGAACGGGATGATGAAGCCGAGGCGGTGGTACCGGTCGCGCTTGCCGCGCAGCAGCGCGACGGCGTACACGGACGCGATGAGGAAGCCGCCCACCATGTACGCGGCCACGAGCATGTGCACGGTCTCGAGCGGCATCGCCTTGTTGAAGATCACGGCGATCGGGTCGACGTCGACGACCTTGCCGGCCTGGTTCAGCGTGAAGCCGGCCGGCTCGTTCATCCACGCGTTCGCGGCGACGACCGACGCGGTGCCGCCGATGCCGGCGATCACGATCGGGACGCCGGTCCAGAAGTGCGGCCAGGGCTTCAGTCGCTTCCAGCCGTAGATGTAGATGGCGAGGAAGATCGCCTCGGTGAAGAAGAAGAGGCCTTCCACCGCGAACGGGATGCCGAAGGCGGGGCCGAACTTGTCCATGAAGTTCGGCCAGAGGAGACCGAACTCGAAGGTGAGCACGGTGCCCGTCACCGCACCCACCGCGAAGGTGACCGCCATGTACTTGGACCAGCGCTGCGCGAGCCGCAGCGCGTCGGCATCGTCTTTCCTGATGCCCTTGTAGTTGGCGACGAGGGCCATGAAGGCCCAGGCCACACCGAGCGGCACCAGGATGATGTGGGCCGCGAGGGTGAAGGCCATCTGCGCGCGTGCCCACGGAACGGGGTCCACGCCGAGGATCCAGGTGCCGTTCATGCGATGGATGCTGTGTAGCACATGGTCAATTGAGGACGTTGACCGCGCGCGCGATCACGAGGCCGAGCACGGCGAGCGAACCCGCGGACTGGAGTGCCATCGCGAGCTTGGCCCAGTGGGCGAGCGGCATCACGTCGGTGGGGCTGAACGCCACGGAGTTGGTGATCCCGAGGTACAGGTAGTCGACGAACACCGGCCGCCAGCCCGGCGGCGCGAGCTCGGGGTTCATGTGCTGGGGGAACGCGAGGTCGGGGTACCGCGGCGCGGCGTGGGCGCGCTGCCCGGGACCGCCGCTGTCGAGCTCCCAGTAGACGAACGCGAACGTGATCACGAGGTCGGTGAGGACGAGCGCGCCGGCGAGCAGCAGGTCGCCGGGATCCTTGGTGGCCTTGCCGCCGCGGATGATGTCGGCGGTGAGCCAGCCGGTCGCCCATGCCGCGCCGAACGCGAGCAGCGCGACGAGCGTGATGCGGATCGCCCGCACGTGGGCGGACCGCTTGTCGATCCGACCGGGGTCGACGATCACCATCGCGATCAGCAGCGCGGCTTCGAGGATCGGGAGGAGCGCGCGCGGCCCGGGGCTGAACTTCGCCGGCATGAGGAACGGCAGCACGATCGCGACCAGGAGCGCCGCCACGACCGGCTCGCGCCGTTCGCCGCGCCGGTCGTCGGTGTCGTCGGGATGCGGGTCGATGGGTGCAGTCTGGCCCGGCCCGTGTCCCGCGCCGTGCATCCCGAGAACCGTTACGGTGGCGCGATGACGGCGGCGGGCGGGCCCACGGTCGAGGAGACGCGGTGGCGGGGCGAGCCCGCGCTCGCGTTGCGCGCCGGCGACACCGTCGCGGTGTTCCTGCCCGGGTTGGGCATGACCGGCGTGTCGCTGCGGCACCGGGGTCGCCAGTACCTGGCCACCCCGGGCGGGCCCGACGCGCTCCGTGGTGGTCACACACTCGGGCTTCCGCTGCTCGCGCCGTGGGCGAACCGCCTGGGGGGGCGGCGCTACCGCGCCGCGGGGGTGACGGTCGACCTCCGCGGGCGGCGCCTGCACACCGACGGCAACGGGCTCCCCATCCACGGCCTGCTGGTGGGGGCCACCGGTTGGCGGGTGGTGGCGACCGAGGCGCGCCGGGGCACGGCCCGCCTGGCCGCCACGATCGACGTCGACGCGCCGGCGTTCCCGTTCGCGCACCGACTCGAGCTGGCGGCGGCCGTGAGTCCCGGCCGGCTCGAGGTGACCACCACCGTCGTGCCCACGGGCGAACGTCCGGTCCCCGTGGCCTTCGGGTGGCATCCGTACCTGCGCCTCCCCGGATCGCCGCGGTCGCACTGGCGGCTCCGGCTCCCGCCGCGCGAGCACCTGCTGCTCGACGCGCGCGGGCTCCCGACGGGCGAGCGGGTCGCCGAGTCGGGCGGCGGCGCGCCCATCGGCCGCCGGACCTTCGACGACCTCTACGCGTTCGGCCGCAGCCGCGTGCTCGCGGTCGAGAGCGACGATGCCGCGATCTCGGTGCGTGCCGATCCGGGCTACCCCTACGCGCAGGTGTGGGTGCCGCCCGGGCGGCCGTTCGTCGCGCTCGAGCCGATGACGGTGCCGACGAACGCGCTGACCGACGGGTCGGTGCCGGTCATCGCCCCGGGCGAAGCGTTCCGTGGATCATTCGCGGTGGATGTCCGGTGACCAACGTGGCCGCTCGCACCGCGGCGAGGTGGGTGAACGCCTGCGGCATGTTGCCGAGCATGCGCCCGGTCGCGGGGTCGTACTCCTCGGAGTAGAGGCCCACGTCGTTGGCGAGTCCGGCGAGCCGGTCGTAGAGCTTGCGGGCGTCGTCGGTGCGGCCCTGCAGCACGTAGTTGTCGACCAGCCAGAACGAGCACGGCAGGAACACGCCTTCGCCGGGGGGCAGGCCGTCGGCGGTCGTGTCGGAGCGGTACCGCAGCACGAAGCCGTCGTGGAGCAGCTCCCGCTCCACCGCGGCGACCGTCCCGACCATCCGCTCGTCGCTCGCGGGGAGGAACCCGACGAGGCCCATCTGGAGCAGCGCGCCGTCGAGCTGCTTGGAGCCGAAGGACTGGGTGAACGACCCGAGGTCGGCGTCGTAGCCCTCGGTGCACACGAGCGCGTGCACGTCGTCACGGGCCTGGCGCCAGCGGTCGAGCGGCGCGGGGAGCCCGAACTGCTCGGCCGACGACACGGCGCACGAGAACGCGAGCCAGGCCATCACCTTCGAGTGCGTGAAGTGCTGGCGGCCGCCGCGCACCTCCCAGATCCCGTCGTCGGGGTGGTGCCACACGCCCTCGAGGTACTCGAGCAGCGCGGTCTCGAGGGCCCACGACTCGTCGGTGCCGTCGTCGTCGGGCGGGAACAGCATGCGCATCAGGTGCAACGAGCCGAGCGTCTCGCCGTAGACGTCGAGCTGGAACTGGTCGCTCGCGGCGTTGCCCACGCGGACCGGCGCCGACTCCTCGTAGCCGGGCAACCACGGCACCTCGAACTCGGTGAGGCGGCGCTCGCCCTGCACGCCGTACATGATCTGGAGATCCGAGGGCGCGCCGGCGGCCGCGCGCAGCAGCCAGTCGCGCCACGCGTGCGCCTCCTCCGTGTACCCGCCGGCCATCAGCGCGTCGAGCGTGAGCACGGAGTCGCGCAGCCAGCAGTAGCGGTAGTCCCAGTTGCGCACGCTGCCGATCCACTCGGGGAGCGAGGTGGTCGGCGCGGCGACGATCCCGCCGGTGGGTGCGTAGGTGAGCCCCTTCAGCGTGATGAGGGAGCGCATGATCTCGCCGCGCGTCTCGGGGTTGATCGTGGACGCGCCGCTCCAGCTGTTCCAGAAGGTGATCGTCTCGCGGCAGAGCCGGATCGCGTCCCCGGGCCGAGGCGGATCCTCGTGGGACGGGTGCCAGGCCATCACGAACGGGATGCGCTCGCCGGCCTCCGCCACGAACTCCGCGACCGTGCTCATGTGGGCGCCCGTGAGGGGAACCGGGGTCGTGAGCACGAGCGCGTCGGGCCCGGCCACCGCGCGCCACTGCCCGCCGTGGCGACGGACCCAGGGCACGATCGAGCCGTAGTCGAACCGCACGCGCAGGTCCATGTGCATCGGCACGCGGCCCGAGATCCCCTCGACGATCCGCACGAGCTGCACCGCCTTGCGGCGGATGGGCATGAAGTCGGTGAGGCGGACGACGCCGTCGTCGGTGTGGAACGTGGTCTCGAGCACGAGGGTGTCGCCGTGGTAGCTGCGCTCCACCCGCTGGAGCCCCCCCGCCGGCGCGATCTGCCAGCGCCCGTGGTCGGGGGTGCCGAGGAGCGCGGCGAACACCGAGCCCGAGTCGAAGCGGGGCACGCACATCCAGTCGATCGAGCCGTCCTTGCCCACCAGCGCGGCGGTGTGCGTGTCGCCGATGAGCCCGTAGTCCTCGATCCGCAGTGCCATGCTCGCTCCCTGTGTCGGTGGTGACCGTATTCGGCTAAGACTCGGTGATGCACGATGCCGACACCGCCCGCGGCCCGCTCGCCGGCGTCACGATCGTCGACCTCACCCGCGTGCTGGCCGGACCATTCGCCACGATGGTGCTCCACGACCTCGGGGCCCGGGTGATCAAGGTCGAGCGCGCCGGCACGGGCGACGACGCGCGCGGCTTCGGTCCCTTCGTCGGGGAGCGGTCGGCCTACTTCACGTCGCTGAACTGCGGGAAGGAGAGCATCGCGCTCGACCTGGAGGACGCGTCCGAGCGCGACCTGCTCGAGCGTCTCCTCGCCCGGGCCGACGTGGTGGTCGAGAACTTCCGGCCCGGCACGATGGACAAGCTCGGCTTCGGCTGGGAGGCACTGCACGTGCGCCACCCGCGGCTGATCTACGCGGCCGTGTCGGGGTTCGGCCGCACCGGCCCGTACGCGCCCCGTCCCGCGTACGACATGGTCGTGCAGGGGATGGGCGGCGTGATGAGCATCACCGGTGAGGACGGTGGCGAGCCCACGCGCGTGGGCGTGTCCGTGGGCGACATCACCGCGGGGCTGTTCCTCGCGACCGGCGTCAACGCCGCGCTGTTCCACCGTCAGCTCACCGGCGAAGGGATGCTGGTCGACGTCGGCATGCTCGACTGCCAGGTCGCGATCCTCGAGAACGCGATCGCGCGCTACACCGCGATGGGCGAGGTGCCGAGGCCGATCGGCGCACGGCACCCGTCGATCACGCCCTTCGCCGCGCTGCGCACCGCCGACGGCGAGGTGATCGTGGCCGCCGGCAACGACAAGCTGTTCGCCACGCTGTGCGAAGTGGTCGGACGCGCCGACCTCGCGGTCGATCCGCGCTTCCTCACGAACCCCGACCGCTGCACCCACGTGCACGCGCTGCACGAGGAGCTCGAGCGCGCCCTCGCCGCCCGGACCACGGCCGAGTGGCTCGCCGTGCTCGAAGCCGCGGGGATCCCGAGCGGCCCGCTCAACGACGTGGAGGCCGTGGTCAACGATCCCCATGTGCAGGCCCGCAACATGATCGTGGAGATCGACGACCCGCGGGTGGCGCCGCTGCGCGCCGCGGGCAACCCGGTGAAGCTGTCGGCGTTCCCCGAGCTGACGGTCCGCCCGCCCGCCCCCGACCTCGACGCCGACCGCGCGCGGCTCCTCGAGGAGCTCGGCCTCACCGACTGACTTCGATCGCCCGCTCACGCGGCTTCTGGTCCGGCTCTGGCCTGGGCGGCGGCGAGCTCGGCGAGCTGGGGGAGGTCGTCGCGGTGGATCAGTGAGAGCCCTGCTGGGTTGTTGGGGTTGCCCAGCAGGAGCAGTGGCCCTTGGGGTGCGAGCTGCGCGTGGTGGATCGTGCAGACGGCGGCGAGGTTCCAGAGGTCGTCGGTCCCACCCCAGCTCCTGGGCCAGAGGTGGTGGACCTCGAGGCCTACCCGGCGGTCACAGCCGGGCCAGCGGCGCTTCCCGTCGCGCTGCCTGACGACCCGCCTGGCCTTCTCGGACAGCGCGCATTCGGTACGGCCCATCGCGATCGGGTCGTGGCCGTCGTCTCCCGTGAGGACGGGTTCGATCCTCGCGTCGGCGCGGAGTCGTTCGACCATGGCGTCGGGGAGGGGGATGCCGGCGACGGTCGCGGGCCCGTGGGTGGGGACGTGGACGACGAAATGGGCCCGGTTCCCCGACGTCGGCGCGTTCGCGTCCCGGTCGGCGTAGGTGCGACACAGCTCGACGAGCGCGTCGGCCCCCCGGTGCTCGCGCGATGCCCACGGCTCACCCTTCGCCGGACGCATCCGCTCGATCATCTCGTTGAACACCGACTCGAAGACTGCGCCGTCGATGTCGGGCAGGGAGAACCGGCCGTCGAGCATCCCGTGGTCGCGTCGCCACCAGTACCGCAGCTCCCGCGCCGCGCGCCGCGCCGCGGCGTCCTCTGCCGTGGGCTTGCGCTGCTTGCGGATCTGATCGGCGAGATCCTGGGGCGACCAGCTCGGACCGTCCTTCGCCCAGTGCTCGTCCGACGCCGGATCGTCGGGGTCGACGAGGTCGCTCACCCGGTCGAGCTGCTCGTCCGAGAGGTCACCGTTCGCCGCCGCGTTCGCGACGTTCGGCTGACGCTCCAGGTTCCGGGCCGTCGCCCGCTTCCGACGGACATCCCGCGTCGAGGTCCCATCTCTGCCGGCGAGGCTGTCGTCGACCTGGCCGCGCTCGTCGAGCACGCGGAGCACCGCGAGCTCCTCCACATGGAGCCGACGCTGCTCCTGGAAGAAGGGCGAGGAACAAGATCACGAAGCCTCAACGCGCCGAACCCAAGGGTGAAGCAGAATCCCCGAGATGAACCGCGACGCGACTGGAGGCGCCATGGGTGGCGTCTGGCGCAGTCAGCGAGCGATCGCCATGTGGCCGCTCGTGATCGTCGCCCTCGTTGGCTTCTCGGTCTTCTTCGCACTCGCCGTCGCGTCTGGCGAGCCGCAGATCACCGTTGTCATGGGCCTGATACTCGCCTACCTCGTCCATTCTTTCGGATGGCGGGACGCCTACGAGCTTCGCGTCGAGCCGGGATTCCTCGTCTGGCGGGCACCACTCGCAACCGGGCGGGTCGCGCTCGAAGACCTCGTCAGGTTTCGCTCCGCCCTTCTGGCACGCGACTTCATCATTCTCAAGTGCCGCGCGAATCGGAATGTGCGCGTGTGGAAAGGACCCGGCCTGCGTGCATTCCTCGAAGCGGAAGTCTTCGGACCACCATCCGATCGCGGCAGCGAGTAGCCCCGTCCCCTACAGCGAGAGAGCTCTCGCACCCCAGCGTTCGGGAATGTCCCCAGAGCGACGGCCGTGGACCATCTCCTCGCCGGCACCTGTGGGGCACTCGCTCGGTCGGGCGGGCTCTTCAAGGCGCGACGTCGGGGGCGAACTCGATCGGTGGTGCGCCCGGAAGGCTCCCCGTGCTCGAGGTGACTGCGTAGCGAATGAACGCCGATTCGCGATGGAAGTCTTTCCGTCGCTGTTGCGTGATCGCTCGGGGATGGCCTGCAGTCGAGTCGGCGTACGCATAGGCGGCGGCGGCCTCGTCGCTGCTCCACGCCGACACTGTGGCCATGAACGGCGGGCGGGCGGCTGCAGTTCCCCACAAGAATCCTTCGGCGTTGATGGCGGCACGTTCCGCTGGGCGACTCGCACGAAAGAATCGGAACGCCTGCGTCAGGCGAAGTCGTCCGAGTGTGGTCACGATGACGGGCCCGTGGTGATGCGTCACCCGGTTGCGAGAAACCTCGCCAGGGAGACCAGGCCAGCTCCCGAACGCGCGAAGCGGCCGCAGCACCGCGTGGAATCCATTGCCCGCGAACCGTTGTCCGAGCGGATGCGTGCGAGCGAATGCGCGTGCGGATGCTTCGTCGTCCCACATCGCGAACAGAACGGCCCGGCGAAATCCGGGCGGTTTGGAACTCGCGAGCGCAACTGCAGGTGCGACGTCGAGCCACCGCAGTCCGGAAACGTCGCTCGGTGCGGGTCGATGGCGCATTGCTTGCATCAGGGACCAACGCCCAACGTCGGCGACGTCGATGGTGGCGATCATCGTCTCATCACCGACGCGCAACCTGCGCCTCAACGACCGCTTTCAGGCGGGCGAGGTCGTCCGCAAGGTCTTGGGAGCGGTCGCGATGCGCCGGCTGCATCAGGCCGAGCAACATCTCCATCGCCCGAGACAGCCGAAGGATCCGGAACGACTCCGTCACCTCCGTGCCCTCCGGTGTCGGACGGAGACTCACGCGCCACTCGGTCGAATCCCTGCGTAACCCGGTGAACACCGTGTGCCACACCATCTCGTTGGGCGCGTCGGCGACGTCGATCTCGTTCAGTCGTGCCCAGCGCATCATGCCGCGACGGTTGCTCCCACGGAATCGGTCACCAGGCGCAGGTCCCGCGGAGCGACCCACCCATTCGCAATGTCGGCACTCGCCGCTCCACTCGCCGACACGGGTCACATCCGAGATCACGTCCCAGACCGCCGCCACCGGCGCCTTGACGACGATGCTCGCCTCGCATTCCCGCCGCATCAGCTCGACCCCCAGGCGCCCACGGACAGCGTATCGAACTCGTCTCAACACCGCCGGTACTCCGTCCGCGAGCGGTGCCTCGGATGGCCCCGCCGACCTCGACGACCTCTGCCGGTCTGCCAACCGTCGAGGCCCACGTCGCCGTCCGCATTCAATACACGTGAAGTCTCGCGAAGCCACTCAGGGTCATGGTCCGCACTTTCCCCAACGCCGGCTCTGGGACGACATCGCCACGGCACCCGAGTGTTCGCAGATGTCCCTTGAGGCTCACGCTGCATTCGTTCTATCCGGACGTGGTCGTTGTGTGTGTGTCGAGGCGCACCAGCACGGGCACGCGCATGGAGCCTCCTCGTGCCGAGTCGTGTTCCAGCATGAGCCCCGACGGCCGCCGTATGCTCACACGCCGTGGACCAGCAAGACGTCATTCAGCAGCGCGACGAAGCGGTCCTGTGCCTCGCTTGGTGGCCGCTGTTTGTCGCTTCCGTCGCCGCGATCTTCAACGCTCCGATCATCGGCGTCGTGTTGGTAGCGCTCGCTCTGGTCGACCGGGTGCTACTCGTCGGCCGCATTCGAAGGCGGGGTGCCTCGGCAGCCATGTTCGGGCCCAACGCGTGGAGAACTATCGGCCCGCACGCCCTCTCACAGGCGTTCCGCGTTCTTTCCAACGGGCCATCATCCTGAGGGTCTGACCGCTGCGCGAGAACTGACGATCTGAGCTTCCAGCCCGGGTTGGAATCCCCTCTCCAACTGACGTTTCTCGCCAGAGAGAACGCCATTGTCATGGGTCGAGTCTGATCTCGGGCCGGCCACGCCACGGCACCCCAGCGTGACCTCGCCAGAGCCGGATGATTTCAGCGGCCCTCGAACTGCGGGTCGCGGCGCTCCATGAACGCGGCGGCGCCCTCGCGGAAGTCGGCGCTGGCCCAAGCGGCGGCGATGGCGGCGTCCACCCCGGCCTGCTCGTCGTCGCGGCCCGAGACCGCGGCGTGGATCGAGCGCTGGTGCGCCACGTGCGACCGCGGCGCGTTCACGGCGATCTCGCGCGCCATCGCGAGCACCTCGTCCTCGAGTGCGTCCTTGGCGACGACACGGTTCACGAGCCCGATCCGCTCGGCCTCGCGCGCGTCGATGCGGCGACCGGTGAACAGGATCTCGGCGGCCTGCCCTGGCCCGACGAGCGCGACCAGGGTCGCGGTGGCCTCGTACGGGTAGCCCACGCCGAGCTTGGCCGCGGGGATGCCGAACGACGCGTCGTCGGAGCAGATCCGGATGTCGGCTCCGAGCGCGATCATCACGCCCCCGCCGATGCAGTAGCCGTGGATCATCGCGATCACCGGCTTGCCCACGGCGAGGGCACCCCGGGTCGCCGGTGGGCCGGCCGGACCCGACCCGCTCGGCGGGGGAGTGCCGATCTGCCCGCGGCCGAGCTGGGCGATGTCGGCTCCCGAGATGAAGGCCCGGTCGCCGACGCCGCGCACGACCACGACCCGCACGTCGGGGTCGGCGGCGAACGCCACCCGGACCCGGGCCAACGCCGCGAGCATGTCGCCGGTCATGGCATTGTGCTTGGCGGGATTGTCGAACACGATCAGGCCGATGCCGTCGTCGACGGTGGCGTGCAGCTGGTCGCATCCGGTGTCCACGACCGGCGACCGTATCAAGGGACTGAAACGAAGGGGGACGATGGCACCGGGACCGCTCGCAGACATCCGGGTCGTCGACCTGACCCGGGCGCGGGCCGGCCCCACCTGTGTGCGCCAGCTCGCCGATCTCGGCGCCGACGTGGTGCAGGTGGTCGACCCGCGCAGCGGCGACATCGCGGGTTCGGACAGCGCCAACCTCCAGCGCAACAAGCGCTCCGTCGCGCTCGACCTCCACCATCCCGACGGGCTCGCCGCGTTCTGCGCGCTTGCCGACCGCGCCGACGTCTTCGTCGAGAACCTGCGCCCGAGCGTGAAGCACCGGCTGGGAATCGGGCCGGAGGTGCTGCTCGAGCGCAACCCGCGCCTCGTGTACGCCAGCATCTCCGGCTTCGGCCAGACGGGTCCGTACGCGGAGCGCGGCGGGCTCGACCAGGTCGCGCAGGGCATGGGTGGCGTGATGTCGGTGACCGGGCCGCCGGGCACCGGCCCGTGGCGCGTCGGCATCGCGATCAGCGACACGGCGTCGGGCACGTTCCTCACCCAGGGCGTGCTCGCCGCGTTGTACGCGCGCGAGCGCACGGGGCGCGGACAGTGGGTCCACACGTCGCTGCTCGAGGCGATGGTGAACTTCATGGACTTCCAGGCGTGCCGGTGGCTGACCGACGGCGAGGTGCCGCCGCAGCAGGGCAACGACCATCCCACCTTCTTCCCGATGGGCACGTACCGGTGCGCGGACGGCTACGTGAACATCGCGGGCCTGAAGGGCCTCGACGCGTTCCTCGGCGCGCTCGACCTGCGTGACCTGCTCGACGACCCGCGCTTCTCGACCGACGAAGCGCGCAAGGCGAATCGCACCGCGTTCAACGCGGCGTGCGAGGAGCGGCTCGCGACGATGACCGTCCTCGAGTGCGTGGAGCAGCTGAACGCGCTCGACATCCCGGCCGGTCCCGTGTACTCCGTCGATCAGGTCTTCGCGGATCCCCAGGTGCAGCAGCTCGACCTCTACGAGCGCCGCGACGACGCGGCCGGCAGCTCGGTCGCCTTGCTGCGCTATCCGGTGACGCTCACCGAGACCCCCGCGTCGATCCGGTCCGGACCGCCGCGCAGCGGTGGGGACACCCGGGCCGTCCTCGCCGAGCTGGGCTACGCCGCCGCCGCGATCGATGCCCTGGTGGAGTCCGGCGCGGCCGGGGCCGAGGCCGCCCCGCCGGGCTGGCTGCGGTGAGGCCAAAACCCGACTGATAAAGTCGGAATTCATGCGGCGCCTGTTCTCCTTCCCGGACCCGGTGAACGAGGTCGCGGCGCGCCTCGTGGCCGGCGGGGTGGTGCTGATGAGCCTGGTCACGCTGGTGTTCGGGCTCCAGTGGATGCTGGTCGTGCTCGCGTACGGCTTCGCGGCCCGCGTGTGCACGGGGCCGACGCTCAGCCCGCTGGGCCAGCTCGTCACCCGCGTGCTCGTCCCCCGGCTGCCGTTCGCGGAGAGGCCCGTGCCGGGTCCGCCCAAGCGGTTCGCCCAGGGGATCGGCGCGGTGCTCACCGTGACGGCCGTGGTGCTCGCGTACGGGTTCGGGCAGACCGGCGCGGCCTTCGTGCTCATCGCGATGCTCGTGGTGGCCGCCGGGCTCGAGTCGGTGCTCGGCCTGTGCCTCGGGTGCAAGGCCTTCGCGCTGCTCATGCGCGTGGGTGTGATCCCGGAGACCGTGTGCGAGCGCTGCACCGACCTCTGGGGCGGTACCCGCGCGTCCACCGCCGGGAGGTGACGGAAGCCGATCCGCCTGCACTGGTTCCTGCCGACCGGCGGTGACAGCCGCGACGTCCTCGCGGTCGGGCCGGATGCGCACCGCCGTGAGCCCACGCTCGAGTACCTGAGCGTGCTGGCGCGCACCGCAGAGGACCTCGGGTTCGAGGAGTTCGTCCTCTCCTGGCACCCGCACGTCGAGGAGGCGAACTGCGTGGGCGAGCACGTGCGGCCGCGCCTGGTGCGGGCCGGCCTCGTCGAGGATGACGGCGCGACGCCCGCCGTACCGAAGCTGGCGCTCTCCGCGCTGTCGGCCCGCGAGCGACGGACCTCGGCGTCAGCGCGCGGCGTCGCCGCGCCGGTACTCCGCGGTGAGGTCGTCGAGGCGCTGTTGCAGATCGGCGTCGAGGGTGACGTCGAGCGCGGCGAGGCTGTCGGCGAGCTGCTCGGGGCGGCTCGCCCCGATGATCGGCGAGGTGATCACCGGGTTGGCCAGGACCCACGCGACCGCGAGCGTCACGAGGGACATCCCGGCCTCGCCGGCCAGCGCCTGGAGTGCCTCGACGGTGGCGAACTCGCGGTCGTGCCAGTAGCGGTCCTGGTAGGTGCGCGACGCGTTGCCGAGGGTGAAGCGCGTGCCCTCCGTGGGCGCGCCGGGTGCGTGCTTGCCCGTGAGCATCCCGCCGGCGATCGGGTTGTACGGGATCACCCCGATGCGCTCCTCCGCGCAGAGCGGGAACAGCTCGCGCTCGAACTCGCGGAACAGCAGGTTGTACCGGGGCTGCACGCTCTCGAACCGGACGAGCCCGAGCACCTCGCTGCGGCCGACCGCACGGGCCAGCTGGTAGGCGAGGAAGTTGGAGCAGCCCACGTAGCGAACCTTGCCGGTGCGCACGAGGTCGTCGAGCGCGCCGAGCGTCTCGTCGATCGGCGTGCCGGGGTCGGGGAAGTGGAGCTGGTACAGGTCGATGTAGTCGGTTCCGAGCCGGCGCAGCGACGCGTCGACGGCGTCGAGGATGTGCTTGCGCGAGCTGCCCATGTCCCAGGGCCGTGCGCTCAGGGGCGCGAAGCACTTCGTCGCCAGGATCACGTCCTCGCGGCGGCCCTGCATCCAGCGGCCGATGATCTCCTCGGTGCGGCCGCCGGTCTCGAGGCCGCCGCCGAGTGGGTACGCGTCCGCGGTGTCGACGAAGGTCACTCCGGCGGCGAAGGCGCGGTCGAGGATCGCGAACGACGTGGCTTCGTCGCACTGGAGGCCGAACGTCATCGTGCCGAGGCACAGACGCGAGACCGTCAGCCCGGTGCGGCCGAGCTTGGTGTGCTGCACCGGTGCCGCCTCAGGCCGATGGGATGCGCTCGCGTACCCACGCGATGCTGCCGACATCCGGCATCGCGGTCTCCCAGCCGGCGAGACGCTCGTCGATGTCGGCCCGCTCCGCGATCACGCCGAGCACCTCGACCGTCACGGCGGAGGTGGGCATGTGCTGGACGAAGATGTCGCCCACGCCGTCGGACGCCATGGGCTCGACCGGCTCGAACATCGCGTACACCTCGCCGGTGTCCGCGATCCACATCACCTCGTACCGGCCGCCCTCGGGGTCGGTCCACTCGTGCCCGAACGGGACCTCTTCGGACTCGCGGCGGCGGGGATCGGCGTCGTAGAACTCTTCGATGTCCATCGGCCGGATGCTAGGCCGCGAACGCCGCCCGGAATCAGCCGGTCGGCAGCGCCGCCTCGGTCTCCATGGTCGGCTGCGCTGCCTGGTCGGAGATCGTCGCTCGTCAGCCGGTCGGCAGCGCCGCCTCGGTCTCCATGGTCGGCTGCGCTGCCTGGTCGGAGATCGTCGCTCGTCAGCCGGTCGGCAGCGCCGCCTCGGAGGGATCCGTCCCGACGCCGCCGAGGGGGAACTTCGAGCCCACGCCGCCGTCGACGAGGAGCATCTGGCCGGTGACGTACTCGGCCATCGGGGAGGCGAAGAAGAGGATCGCCCGCGCGATGTCCTCGGGGGCTCCCGGGCGCTGGAGGGGCGTGGCGCGGGCGAGCGTGGCCTTGCGCTCGGCCGACATCGTGGCCTCGGTGGCCGGGGTCGCGATCGCCCCGGGCGACACCGCGTTCACCCGGATGCCCGAGCGCCCGCACTCCACGGCCAGGGTCTTGGTCAGGTGGATCAGCCCGGCCTTGGCCGCGCCGTAGGCCGAGTGGTTCGGGGCGCCGAACACGCCGCTGATCGACGTGACGCTCACGATCGATCCGCCACCGCGCGCTTGCATGTGGGGGATCGCGGCCCGGCACAGCCAGAACACGTAGCGCAGGTTGATGTGCACCACCGCGTCCCACTCCGCGGTGGACCAGTGCTCGAGGTGACGCCACTCGGCCTGCTGCGACATCCCGCCCGCGACGTTCGCCAGCACGTCGAGGCCGCCGAGCTCGTCGACGCTGTGGTCGATCGCGGCCTGGCACTGGCCTTCGTCGCGCAGGTCGGCCGTGACCGGGATGGCCATCGCCCCACCGGCCCGCAGCGAGGTGGCCACGGCTTCGGCCCGGTCGGTCTCGACGTCGACCACCGCCACCGCGGCGCCGGCCGCGGAGAGCATCCGACTCGTGGCCTCGCCGATCCCGCGCCCGCCGCCCGCCACCACCGCGACCTTGCCGGCGAGGAGCGGCTCGCCGGGCTGCCAACCGGGGCTGCCCGCGGCCGTCACGACGTCGCCCCGGCGCGTGGGGCGGCGGCGCGAGGCGCCCGGACCGCTCGGGGCGGCGCCGTGGACTGTCGGACGACGAGGTGCCCCTGGAGGGTCTCGACGATCATCGGACCCTCGTGGGTCAGGTGGTCGATCAGCAGGCTCACGGCGGCCCTCCCCATCGCTTCCTTCGGCGCGTGCACGGTGGTCAGCCCCGGGTTGATGTGCTTCGAGCCCGGGACGTCGTCGCTGCCGATCACGCTGAGGTCCTCGGGGACGCGGATCCCGCGCTGCAGCGTGTGGTTGACGAGCCCGAACGCCTGCACGTCGTTGAACGCGATGACCGCGGTCACGTCCGGGGGCAGCTCGGCGGCGGCGCGCATCCCCCCTTCGAAGTCGCAGGCGTAGCCGGACGCGAATCGGATGTCGCGGTCGAGGGTGAGCGTCTCGACCCGACGCCGCCGCACCTCGGACGCCCAGTAGTCGTCGGGTCCCTCGAGGTAGAGGATGCGCTCGTGCCCGAGCTGCACGAGGTGCTGGACCTGCGTCTCGACGATCCACTCCTGGTCGAGGATCACCGCGTGGGAGCCGCGCGCCCGCCGGTTCACGTACACGATCGGCACGCCGTTCGGCGTCGATCGGTGATTCGATTGTGCCGAGCAGATGATCACCCCGTCGGCCCAGCGCGCGACGGACTCGACGATCTCGCGCTCTTGTGCCGGGTCCCGGTCGGTGTCGAGGATGAGCACCTCGTAGCCGCGCTCGCGCGCGAGGATCTGCACAGCGCGGCAGATGAGCCCGAAGTAGGTGTTGGTGAGGTCGGGGACGACGATCGCGATCGTGCTCGTCCGGCCCGTGATGAGGCTGCGAGCCACGCGGTTGGGCTCGTACCCGAGCTCGCGTGCCGCGGCCTCCACCCGCGCGCGCGTCTCGGGCCGGACCATCTCCGGGCGGCCGAGCGCGCGTGACGCCGTGGAGGTGGTGACGCCGGCGAGGGTCGCCACGTCGATGAGCCGCACCGCGTCACGTCCGTTGCGAGCCCCGCGAGCCACGCCCGTGGTCCCTACGACGCCGAC